>JAISFD010000057.1 GCA_031263815.1 Coxiellaceae bacterium
CGTTTTTCAGCCGCAGGACGGCTGCGGTGTGCGAAGCACAACGATGTGTCGCGGCCATGCGAACTGATTTTAGGGGTCACGATGGCCTAAAATCTATAGTGAGCATAGCGACATGCTTGATAGTAATTGGATGCTTTGGTAAAGCATTTGGTATCAAAGGGTGGATTAAAGTTATTTCTTTTACTACCCCTCAAGAAAATATCTTAAAGTTTAAACCGTGGATAATTAAGAGTAATGACCTTTGGAAAGAGGTATATATTGAAAATAGTAGGAAACATTTTGCTAGTATTATAGTAAAACTACCTAATTATAACTCACCAGAGGAGGTGAGGCATTTTACTAATTTAAAAATTGGTATTTGGCGTCAACAGTTACCTAAGTTAAGAGTTGGTAAATATTATTGGGTTGATCTTATTGGTTTGAATGTTATTAATGATAATAATATTAATTTGGGAGTGGTTAAGGATCTTATAGCGACAGGGTCGAACGATGTTTTAGTAGTAGTGGATGAGCGAAAAAGATTAATTCCATATCTCTCTCATGTCGTTCTTAGTATTGATTTAGATAGTAAGATTATACATGTAGCTTGGGAAAAAGATTTTTTGTAAAAATAATGCCGGAATATGCGTTTTGATATTATCACACTTTTTCCAGAGATGTTTAGTGCTATAGATTATGGGGTTATTGGACGTGCCAAAGGGAGAAAATTAATTGATTTAAAATTTTGGAATCCTCGGGATTATGCTGAAAATGATTATCGTAAAGTAGATGATAGTTCGTATGGTGGTGGTCCTGGGATGGTAATGATGGTGAAGCCTTTACAAGCTGCTATCCAAGCCGCCCATAAAGATAATAATGAATCTACTACTGTGATTTATTTAACTCCTCAAGGTAAATTACTTAAACATAATTTGGTAATGGAGTTAGTCACTAAACCAGTTTTGATTTTAGTATCTGGTCGTTATGAAGGGATTGATGAACGTTTAATGGAAATTGAGTCTGGAATAGAAGTATCTATTGGTGATTATGTTTTAAGTGGGGGTGAGTTAGCAGCAATGGTCATAATTGATGCAGTTGCTAGGCAACTGCCAGGAGTGATTGGGGATGGAGGATCTGTAATGCAAGACTCTTTTTCTCAAGGGTTGCTTGATTATCCTCATTATACTAGACCAGGAGTTGTTGATGGTTATAAGGTTCCAGAGGTGTTATTGAGTGGTGATCATGCTGCGGTAGAACGTTTTAGAAGGAAAGAAGCTTTGGGGAAAACTTGGCTTAAACGCCCAGAATTATTGACAAAAATCGAGTTGACAGCGGTGGATAGAATGTTATTAAATGAATTTATTGGGGATCTAACATAGTTTTACGAGGTAGTGTTATATGCAATATGTAATTCAACAACTAGAAAAAGAGCAAATACAAGGTAAAAAAATCCCTAGCTTTGTTACGGGAGATACGGTAGTAGTAAAAGTTAGGATTAGAGAAGGGGAACGGGAGCGTTTACAAGCCTATGAAGGAGTAGTAATTGCAAAAAAAAATCGTGGTATCAACTCGTCTTTTACGGTCCGTAAAATCTCCCACGGTGAAGGTGTAGAGAGAGTATTTCAAACTTATAGTCCACAAATAGAAGGTATTAAGCTTAAGCGTTGTGGTGATGTACGAAAAGCTAAGTTATATCATTTGCGTAAACTTTCTGGTCGTAAGGCCCGTATTAGCGAAAAAGTGGAGCAAAAAGATGAGGGTAAAGTTACCACGACTTAAGTATAATTGTGTGATTAATAGCCCCATTGGCAAGCTTGGTTTTATTTTTGTTAATAAAAGACTTATAAAATTAGATTTTTTGTCGTCAAAAGTGCCTTTAATTCTTCCTAAGAATACAATAATTCGCCAGGTAGCAACTAAAATAAAGAGATATTTTTGTGACCACACGCTACGTTTTAACTTTTTGATAAATATTGAAGGTACACTTTTACAAAAGAAAATATGGCGGATGCTACAAAATATTCCTTCTGGAACAACCAGAACCTACGGTGAATTGGCGAAAAAAATCAGAACTAGCCCAAGGGTAATAGGGAATGCTTGTCGTTTGAATCCTTTGCCGATTGTTATTCCATGTCATCGTGTTGTTGCAGTTAATAGCATTGGAGGATTTTTGGGGAAAACTAAAAGTAAGAGTCGAGCAATAAAAATAAAAAAATGGTTATTGAAACACGAAAGTAGTTAAATGAATGAAGATGAAAATTCCTAATTTTGAAAAAGCTAAAATCCTTGTAGTAGGGGATATAATGCTTGACCAGTATTGGCAAGGGGATGTATCTAGAATCTCTCCTGAAGCTCCAGTGCCAATAATTCATGTTCAAAGGGTTGAAGAGCAAGTGGGTGGTGCTGGTAATGTTGCTCTTAATATTAGGTCCATCGGTAGTGTTGCGAAACTTTTAGGGTTGGTTGGTAATGATCCAGCAGCAGATTTTATTGAAAGGAGTTTAGAACAAGAACAGATAGCGCATTGTCTATTACGAATTGCTGATGTTCCTACTATTACTAAATTACGAGTTATTGGTCATAATCAGCAATTAATTCGTTTAGATTTTGAAAAATACTTTAAACAGTGGCAAGAGGATCAGTTTCTTACTGCATACCTTACTCAATTGGCGGAGTGTGATTTAGTAATTCTTTCTGATTATGGCAAGGGTACTCTAAAGGATAGTACTAAATTGATTGAGCTGGCGCGTAATATGCGCAAACCAGTTTTTGTTGATCCCAAAGGACGCGATTTTAATATTTATCGTGGAGCAACCCTAATTAAACCAAATATGGTTGAATTTGAAGCTATAGTTGGTTCTTGCCATAATGAGGCTGAAATTGAAACTAAAGGACTTCAGTTATTACGTCAATGTGAAATTCAGGCAATTTTGATTACTCGTGGTGCTCATGGTATGAGTTTAATTTGTGAAAATAAACTAGCTTTACACTTACCAGCGAAATCGCGTGAGGTTTATGATGTAACTGGTGCGGGTGATACTGTAATCGCTATTCTTGGAGCCGCAGTGGCTACTGGTGAGGAATTGTTTGATGCTATGGTACTTGCTAATATTGCTGCTGGTGAAGTAATTAAAAAACTAGGAGCATCTACCATATCTCTTGCTGAGTTAACTCGTGCATTACAGCGTCATCAAGATTCTGGGGTAGCTATTTTAGATGAAGTACATTTGTTACAACAAATTAAAGAAGCACGTTTACGTGGCGAAAAAATTGTTATGACTAATGGATGTTTTGATATTTTACATTCTGGTCATGTTCTTTATTTAGAAAGAGCTAAAGCTCTTGGACAAAGGTTAATTGTAGCGGTAAATGATGATAGTTCAGTATCTCATTTAAAAGGGAAGGGTCGCCCAATTAATAAAGTGCGGGATCGCATGTTAATTTTAGCTGCCTTAAGTGCGGTAGATTGGGTGGTACAGTTTACTGAAGATACTCCAGAGCGGTTGATTGAGCTTATTAGTCCAGATTTTTTAGTAAAAGGTGGAGATTATAAGATAGACGAGATTGTTGGTTCGCAGTATGTATTGACTAATGGTGGGCAAGTCATAACCCTACCTTTCGAAAACGGATTTTCTACGAGTAATATATTAGAGAGAATACAAAATAGCATAATCTCACGCTGCGAGCCAGGGAGAGCGAAGCGAAGGAGAGTAGTCTGCGGTAGCTGACGATTTTTAGCAGAACGGAGTGAGTGCTAAAAATCTATAGTGAGCGTTAAGTTAATGTAGCGTTTTT
>JAISFD010000058.1 GCA_031263815.1 Coxiellaceae bacterium
CGTTTTTCAGCCGCAGGACGGCTGCGGTGTGCGAAGCACAACGATGTGTCGCGGCCATGCGAACTGATTTTAGGGGTCACGATGGCCTAAAATCTATAGTGAGCATAACGACACGCTTGTTTTAAAGATATCTTTGCTGCTGCTAACTGAGCTTCGTAACTAGTTAACTTGGACTTATTAATATTAACTTCATTTTGCTGGGTAGTTGAGTCAATTTCAGCGATCAAATTTCCTTTTTTCACTTTTTGTCCTACAATAACGTACAATTTTTCAATTTTACCAGAAGCCTGAGCACCAATTGTTACCAGTTCTATAGCTCTTACTCCTCCGGTTGCATTAACAACTTTTTGAATATTTTGCCTTTTGACCTTTTCAGTTATATAAGTTATTTTTTCCTCAATCTCATAAAACTTAAAAAATGCAATAACTGCCAATATTATAATAACTGCATAAATCAATAGCTTTCTATTGTTTTTAACAAATTTCATGATGTCTATCTGTAGTATTTTTTCTAATGTATTATTAGCTCTGCTCAAACAATCTCCCAATTCAACGACTTCTTCCTCTGATAGTCGTCATAAAGTTTAGGACTATGCAACAAAATAAGAAATTATCTTAGTTTTTTGTTTTTCGAAGAAAACTTTTGGCATCATTTTTGGTTCTCAATGTGCCATGCGCATGTTCAAGTTTTTGGCGGAGAGAGCGGGATTCGAACCCGCGATACGCTGATGCGTATACATGATTTCCAGTCATGCTCCTTCGGCCTCTCGGACACCTCTCCCCAATCTATTCTTTATTTGTAAAAGCTTGCATCTCCTTGGTTGCAATAATATTTGCTCCAGTTTTAGCCACATTTTTTACAATTGTATCACCTATTTTGATGGGAGTCTGGGCTTCGGTTTTGGTAAGAATGTCCATAATGGCAAATATTTTTCCTTTAGGTACTGGTTTATCAGTTTTTACTGGAATCATGGGGTACACCCCCCCAGCGATTTTTGTCGTGCTAGTAATAATTCTTTTAGGTGCATTCATCTCTTCGATGGCATATTTTTTGCCTCGAGGACATTTATTACCCCTAACAAGATATTCTTGCTCTTCTTTATTTATATCTAAACTACAGCCAAAAGGGCAACAAATACAGGATATTATTTTATTCATATATATTTCGCATGCTAGAGCTTATAGCTATCAGATTTGTGCTTCAACTTTTATTTTTATTTCTTTTTCGTGCCAATTCATTAAATCTGATTTTTTTAATTCAATATTCACTATTTCTGCTGGTAAGAATTTATTCTCTTTTTTACTTGCAATAATTTTATCTCCAAGATAAGCATTAATGACACTATTTGCAAAGGTGTTTTTTACTCGTATAAATAGCCTAACCTTATCATCAATATTTTTGATATTTATTTTTTGAGGAACTATATAGCTTATGCCATTATCTGCAAATGTAATGTGAGAGAAATTAGGTTCAAGTTGATTTTTGATATATTGTGCAGCACCAAACCCCGCTAGTGTTCCCTCTTCACTCACGAAATCTACTAGATCATGTACTTGTAAAACATTACCACAAGCAAATATTCCATTCTTGCTAGTTTGTCTTAGCTCTCCTATAATAGGTCCATTAGTTTTGCGATCAAGCTCGATGCCAGCAGCTCTTGAAATTTCATTTTCTGGGATTAAACCAACTGATAATAACACTGTATCGCAAGAGATAAATCTTTCAGTACTTGCAATAGGAGTTAAGGAATCATCAACTTTTGAAATAGTTACACCTGTTACCCGATCTTTGCCGTGAATCTTAGTAATAGTAGTTTGGAGTAATAAAGGAATATCAAAATCATTTAAGCATTGGGCAATATTGCTTGTAAGACCGTTAGAATGCGGCATAATTTCAAATACGGTCTCAACTTTTGCTCCTTCTAGAGTCATCCGTCTTGCCATAATTAAGCCAATGTCTCCTGAACCTAAAATAACTATTTTTTTACCAGGCAAAAGGCCATCAATATTGACTAATCTTTGAGCAGTACCAGCGGTAAATATTCCACTAGGTCTACTACCGTGAATTCTTATAGCCCCACGAGTTCTTTCCCAGCACCCCATAGCGAGTACAACCGTTTTAGTTCCAATTTTTATGTAACCATGATCTTTGTTGATTGCATGTATAGCTCGATCTGGTGCTATTTTTAAAACTGTTGTGTTAGTCAGACATTCGATATTAGTGTTTAGAATTTCTTGTATTACACGATGACTATATTCTGGTCCAGTCAATTCTTGCTTAAAGTGATGTAAGCCGAAACCATTATGGATACACTGATTCAGAATGCCGCCAAGTTCTAAGTTCCGTTCAATAATTAGAACTTTTTTGATATTATTTTTATATGCAGCAAGAGCTGCAGCCATACCTGCTGGACCACCTCCGATTGTTACTAAATCATAGCTTTTCATATTGTGTTTTTTGTAATTATTATGTTCTGTTTCTTATATCGTGGTTCGATATATTTTTATTTTGTTTTACCCATTACTAATAGTGATTCTCCTCCTTTTTTTGTTATGTTTTCTTTAGGGATTTTTAACTCTTCACTAATTATTTGGATAATTTTTGGGGTGCAGAACCCTCCTTGACATCTACCCATTCCAGCACGTGTGCGTCGTCTAATGGCATCGAGCGAATTGACTGGAATATTTTTATGTAATGAAGTACGAATTTCACCTAGAGATACTGTTTCACAACGACAAACTATCTGCCCATAATCAGGATCTTTATTAATCAGCTTATTGAGTTTTTCTTCTTCCATATTGGCTATGGTCTGACGATGTTCCAGGTAAGGATTGAAATCTTTATTTGGGGTAAGTTTTATTTGTTCACTATTAGCGATGATTTCTACTACCATCTCTGCAATAGCTGGTGCTGCTGTAAGACCAGGTGATTCAATGCTAGCAGCATTTATAAATCCTTTGACATTACTTTCTGAGATAATAAAATCGTGAAGACTTGATGCCGCACGGTTTCCGGCAAAACAGGAGATGACTTTTCGTAAATCAAAATCGGGTAAGGTTTTTTTTGCGGTAGCAATGATAGCATCGATATTTTGTTTTGAAGTGTCAAGGTAATCTTTCATTGGAACTTCGGTTGCATCTGGTCCAATTAGTAAATTGCCGTGCTGAGTTTTAGTTACAAGAACTCCTTTACTTATTTCACTTGGTACTTGAAAAATAACGCCATTAATTAATCTTCCCTCATCTTTATCAAATAATAAATATTGTCCTTCACGAGGAGTAATTGTAAATTCATTTAGATCTAACATTTGTGCAACTTCATCGGAATATAAGCCCGCTGCGTTAATAACTATTTTTGTGGCAATTTTTTCTTGATTAGTAGTTAATAAAAAGTGATCTTTCAATTTTTGAATTATGGTTATTTGAGTGTTGAGTTTTAATTCTAAGCCATTTTGGATGGCATTTTCTGCTAAAGCGATTGCAAATTCATATGGGGAGGTAATACCTGCAGTGGGACAATACAATGCAGCAATTATGTCTTCGTTTAAATTAGGTTCTTTATTTTTAACAAAATTACCATCGACAATTTGAAGATTTGGTACGCCATTTAATTGGCCATAAGTAAAAAGTTCCTCAATTTTTTTGATATCTCGTTCATTAAATCCAATAACAAAAGATCCAGTTTGGGTAAACCCAAATTGTAATTCGGTATTAAGTTTTTGATACATTGCATTGCCTGTGACACACAATTTTGCTTTGAGAGTCCCTGGTTTATCTGAATAGCCACCGTGCACTATGCCACTATTAGCTTTAGTAGTTCCAGCACCAACATCCTCATTTTTCTCAATTAAGCAAATTTTGAGTTTATATTTAGTAAGTTCTCGAGCAATAGCACAGCCAATAATACCAGCGCCGATTATACTAATATCGTACATTAACTTTCTCCATATTGTGCTTAGGTAAGCAATAGGTTTCTTTAATTCCGAATACGCTAGTTAAAAAAGCAATAAAATAACATAGTGGAAGTGTCGCCAGGGCTAATTGGTAACTACTTAAGCTATATATCCGAACATTATTTTGCATTGTTCCTTGCCAGTTAAAATCTAAAATTTTACCAATTAGGATTGGGAGTAGGATTCCACTAGCTACTACACACATATTGTTAAAGCCATTAGCGGTACCTACAGTGTTTGGTGAATTGTTATCTTTAATGAGAGCAAAAGACAGGGTCTGAGCTGCTGAAGCAAAGCCAAGGGCAAATGTTAAAAAGTTTAATAAACTTGGTGAAAGGTTGGCGCCAAAAATTACTATGGTTATTGCAACCGTACCAACTAAAGCACAAATACTCATTATAATACAACGTCTTTCAATTAAATCTGATAACCAGCCAATAAAAGGGCTGGCAAGTGCTATTCCAAGCCACATGTAAGTAATCGCAAGAGTTGCTGTTATATTATCGAGATTGCAGCTTAATCGTAGGAAGGATGCACCCCAGAGGGCGGCAAAGCCTATTACTGGTGCCCAAATTAACAATGAATAAGTCCCTATAGCCCATGTTTCTCGATTATGTAGAACGGTTTTTAGATTATTCCAGATGAAGTTTTGATCAGTTTTTTGCGGGGTAATTTTTATTAGATTGTGAGGTTGATCCCGTACAAAAAGAGCAATTAAAAAGGCTAAGAAGAATCCAAGATAAGAGAATCCAAGAGTTGTTGTACGCCAATCGAAATATTTTAAAAGTATAGAAAATGGTTTGCTGCCTAAGGCACCACCAACTGATCCCATCATTTCCACAAGACCAGCAAATAGAGCAAAATAGAAGGAGGGGATCCAACGGATTGCTAGGTGTAATACCCCGATGAAAGAACATGCTGAAGCTCCACCAATAATAAAACGAGCTAAGGCAGCGATATAAACATTGGGGGCATAAGCAAAAAGTAATACCCCAAAAGAGCAAATAGTCGTGACACAGGTTAGAATAATCCTAGTGCTATAACGATCTAAAAGAAGGCCGCTAGTTAATTGTAATGGTGTATATGCGCAATAAAAACACCCAGATAAGAATCCAAGTTTAGTAGCATCGATGTTGAAATCGTGCATCAGGTTTTCTGCTATGGCACCAGGGGCAACTTGCATGATGAATTCATAAAGATAAAAACAAGAAGCTAGAAGTAAGATAACTATAGCTTGGATACTAATTTTTTCTACAAATACTTTTTGGTTCATGGTTTTTTTGGGAGAATTCTTGGCAATTTTACCTAGCTTCTTTTGTTATCACAAGCCAAGAATATGCTAAGTGTGCATCGCTTGTTGACGGATGATATCTAAGAGGTATCATTAATTTTATGCTCAAAATTCTTGCTATTGATACTTCAACTGATGCATGTTCATCTGCTTTGTTGTTCAATCACAAAATTATCGATCGTTTTATGGTGGCTCCTAGAAAGCATACAAGTTTTATTTTATCTATGGTCAACGATCTTTTATCTGAAGGTGAAATCGAGTTTAATCAGCTTGATGCTATTGCTTTTGGCTGTGGGCCGGGAAGTTTTACTGGAGTAAGACTCGCTACAAGTGTTGCGCAAGGTTTTGCTTTAGCGTCAAATCTGTCAGTGATCAAGATCTCTACTTTACGTGCTTTAGCTCAAGAGGTTTTTGTGGAGTTTAGAGCAACAAAAGTGTTAGTAGCTCAAGATGCTAGAATGCAAGAGGTATATTGGGGGGAGTATTGTGTTGATAATAATGGGATTATGAAAGCTATTAAACCGGATAGTCTAATTAATCCCTATAAAATAAAGACTATTATTAATAGTGATTTTGTGGGAGTTGGTGATGGTTTTGAGGTTTATAATGATTTTTTCACCAAAAACTGTAAGATACCATTTATTCCCAAAAAATATATTCAAGCGAAGTATGTAGCAAGATTAGCAGCAAATGATTTTGTTCAAGGTTTGGTAGTTACTGCAGATAAAGTACAGCCGACATATTTACGAGAAAAGGTCGCTTGGATATATAATGTAAGGTAATATATGCAAAGTAAATATATTATTTATTGGATAGTATTTATTGCTGCTCTTAGTGGGTTGCTTTTTGGTTTTGATACCGGTGTAATTTCAGGTGCAATTCTATTTGTTAATCAAGAACTTCAGTTAACTACTTTTGATACGAGTTTGGTGACAAGTGCTGCTCTTTTTGGGGCATGTATTAGTGCTGCTGTTAGTGGGAGAGTAGTAGATCTTTGTGGTCGACGTCATTTATTAATGTTTAATGCATTTTTATTTTTTTGCGGGGCTTTGAGTAGCGCCTTAGCTCCAACAGTTCAGTTATTAATTATTAGTAGAACTATAGTTGGTTTCGCTATAGGAATATCTTCTTATGTTGCTCCTATTTATATTTCTGAACTAGCCCCGTTTCGTCGACGAGGTATTATGGTGGGATTTAATCAACTATTTATTGTTTTGGGCATACTTATAGCTTATGTAGTGAATTATTGGTTTTCTTTCGGGGAAAACTGGCGCTTAATGTTTGGGGCAGGAGTTATTTTTGCCTTATTGCTTTTTATCGGTCTCTTGTTTGTTCCGGAAAGTCCACGGTGGTTGGTGGCTTCAGGACAAGAAAATCTCGCCCGGGAAATTTTGAAGCTGATTCGTGCTAATACCAATAATGTCGAGTTAGAGTTATTTGAGATTAAAGAGAATATTAGGGAACAACGTAAAGATTGGAAAATGCTTTTAAAACCGTGGGTTTTGCCAGCGGTTGTTGTTGGTATCGGCATTGCAGCATTTCAACAGTTAGTTGGTATTAATATATTTCTTTATTATGGACATACTATTTTTACATTTAATGGATTAGGAGAAACTTCTAGTATTATGCTTGCAAGTTTGGGGATGGGAGTAGTACTAACTATATTTACCATTATTGGTTTACCGCTAATTGATGTATGGGGGAGAAGGCCGCTTTTGCTATTAGGTGCAGCTGGGATGGTGTTTGGTTTGTTAACTCTTAGTTTAACATTTTGGCTTTTACCTAATAATATGGATTTCTTTAAATGGTTGTTGTTTATAGGTACAGTTATTTATATTGCAAGTTTCGCTATTAGTTTTGGACCTATTGGTTGGCTTATGATTTCTGAAATCTTTCCTTTAAGAATACGTGGATTAGCTACAAGCTTAGCTACTGCTACTATTTGGGGTGTAAATATGTTGGTTATTTTTACTTTTTTGCCTTTAGTAAAACTGTTACAACTTAAGGGTGTATTTTTATTATATAGTGGTTTATGCTTTTTGAGTTTATTCTTTGTGTATTTTATGGTGCCAGAGACGAGGAAAATAACTTTAGAACACATTGAAACTAACTTACGTTCTGGCAAAAAAAGTCGTGATTTAGGAGAGTAGAATGGAGTAAATCTGAGACAGAATTGTATAAAAATTATGTGGTTAGTGGTAATGTTGATTATTAATAACGTATATGCACAGCCTAAGAATAAGTCTATATTTACTGATCTAGAGCAAGATATTGTAGTGCGAGAACTCAATCAAGAATTTGATATTATTTTACCATCGAATCCAATAACTGGATATTCGTGGAAACTTAAAAAATATGATTCTAAAATACTTGCTAAGATTAAGGATAAGTTTTATCCTCCGATGAGAACTGATCCACATTCGGTTGGTGCTCCTGGTTATGAAAAGTGGACATTTAAGGTGATTGATAAAAATTTTTTACTGCTGTGCAATCTACTACTATAACTGTGGTTTTATAGACGGCCATGGGAAGATGAGAAACAAATTGATCGAACGTTAGAATTTAAGGTGGTTACGCAAGATGCCAATTGAACAACACAAAGTTTTTACTAATTTTCATGAAGTACAACATCCATTGTTACAACATAAATTAACTATTCTTCGGAAACGGGGAACAGACAAGAAAGAATTTAATGAACTAGTGGGCGAAATTAGTACCTTATTAGTTTATGAAGTGACTAAAAATTTACCTTTAACTGAAGAAATGATAGAAACCCCTTTGGAAACTTGTGAGATGCCAGTGCTTGCTGGCAAGAAGCCGGTGATTTTAGCAATTTTACGGGCTGGTATTGGCATGGTAGATGGTTTTTTGAAATTGATGCCGTCAGCACGAGTAGCTCATATTGGACTTTATCGTGATGAGGTAACTCTTGAACCTCATTTGTATTATTTTAAAATCCCTTCTTATAGTAAAGACCGGCAATTTTATATTTGTGATCCCATGCTTGCTACAGGGGGAACTGTGGTGCGTGCTATTGATAAGCTAAAATCAGTAGGGGTACGTAAAATTATTGTTGTTAATATCTTAGCTGCGCCTGAAGGAGTAGAAAGAGTTTTTAAAGCTCACCCTGATATACTTGTTTTTGCAGTAAAATTAGATCGTAAGCTCAATAAAAAGGGATATATTTTACCCGGTCTTGGAGATGCTGGGGATAGGATGTTTGGGACGAAGTAACTATACTCTATGTAAAAATTGTTATTTGGATTATGAAATTATCTCCCCCCAATTTTTATCTGGTTTTAGTTACATTGCTACTAAGTGTTGGTATTGGATTTGGTTTTAAGTTGTGGTCTTTTTTAGTAACTCCTTTAGTTGCAGCAAATAACTCTTCAATAAACTTTCTTTTTACTCCGGGTATTTCAGTAAAAAAAGTAGCTTATATTTTACGAGAAAAAAAATTAATTAAGCATCCCACGTTTTTTATTTTGTTTGTTCGTTTGAGTGGCGCTGAATTTAAGTTAAAAGCTGGAGAATATATTATCGAACCAGGAATGACTCTATATCAACTAATCCAAAAAATGATCAAAGGAGATGTTTTACGTCATGCTTTTACCCTCGTAGAAGGGTGGAATTTTTCACAAGTTATTTCGGCGTTAAATAATAACCAGTATTTGCAGCATACTATCCCAAAATTAAAAATCGAAGAGATCATGGCAAAAATTGGCCATCCTGGTGAGGTCCCAGAAGGCAGGTTTGCTCCTGATACTTATTTATTTAGTGGTGATGTAACTGATCTTGATCTTTTAATGAAGGCATATCAATTAATGAAAGTTCGTTTGCATCGTGCTTGGGAAAATAGATCTAAAGATGTTTTATATCGTTGTCCATATGAGGCATTAATTGTTGCTTCTTTGATTGAGAAGGAAACAGCTATGGCCCAAGAGAAACCTATAATTGCTGGGATAATTCTACGTCGTTTAGAGAAAGGGCTATTGTTACAAGTTGATCCATCAGTAATTTATGGAATAGGACAAAAGTTTTCAGGTAAGCTAACAAAAAACGATTTACTGAAAGATACTCCTTATAATACTTATACCCGTAAGGGGCTGCCACCAACTCCCATTGCTATGCCAAGTAAAGAGTCGATTGAAGCAGCGTTGCATCCAGTATTTACTAATGCTTGGTACTATGTAGCTAAAGGTGATGGAAGCCATGAGTTTTCTGAATCGCTTGATAAGCAGAAGAGGGCTATTAAAAAATATTTGGTACCTAAGTAACCATATGAGACGCGGGTATTTTATTACATTGGAAGGCATAGAAGGTGCTGGGAAGAGTACTGCTACCCAATGTTTAGCTGCATATTTACACAAAATTAAAGTTGATTTTATTGTAACTCGTGAACCAGGGGGTACTGAGATTGCCGAACAAATTCGCCGAGTTATTTTGAATCATTATCAAGAAACCATGCATCCTGATACCGAATTGTTGCTTTATTTTGCAGGTAGAGCTCAGCATTTTAATCAAGTTATTGTTCCGGCATTGAAGAGAGGGCAATGGGTAATTTGTGATCGTTTTACTGATGCGACGTATGCTTATCAGGGTGGCGGTCGAGGCTTATCCCCAGCAAGAATTGCTGTTTTAGAACAATGGGTACAAGGCAATATACATCCAGATTATACTTTATTATTTGATGTTCCGGTAAATATTGGTTTAAGTCGCATTAAAAAGAATCGTCTTTTAGATCGCATTGAAAAAGAGGAAGAGTGCTTTTTTGCAAAAGTACGCAATTGTTATTTAGAAAGAGCACATAAAGAGTCTAACCGTTTTTATATTATTAATGCTGATAAAACTTTTCCAGAAGTATCCCAGCAAATCGAAAATATTTTGAATCAAATAATACATTAGTTATGCAACCTATTCTTCCTTGGCACCAGTCTATGTGGCAATATTTAGTAGACCAAAGAAACATTGGTAAATTACCCCATGCTCTTTTAATTCAAGGGTTGCCAGGGGTCGGTAAGACTGTACTGGCTAAAAATTTAGCTGCGTTATTACTTTGCCAAAAAAGTTTAGGTAACAACATTTTCTGTGGAGAGTGTAGTAGTTGTATTCTACTCCAGGCTGATAACCACCCTGATTTTATTCTGGTTCAACCTGAGGAGCAAAGAAAAGCAATAAAGATCGACCAGATTCGGGAGATTATTGTAGAATTGAATAACACCTCACATCAGGGGGGGATGAAAGTAGTTATTATTGAATCAGCGGAGTTACTAGGTATTGCTGCTGCTAATGCTCTATTAAAAACTTTAGAGGAACCAGCAACGGGTACTCTTCTGGTTTTGATTTCTTCCTATCCTCTATTATTGCCTGCTACTATTAGAAGTCGTTGTCAAATGGTATCTATAGATATTCCTGAATATTCTATTGCGTGCAACTGGTTAAAGCAAGAAGTGCCTGGTGCTGATATCGAGCTTTTACTTAGTTTAGCGGAGAATGCCCCTTTAAAAGCTTTGGGTTTTGTTAAAGAGGGTATATTACAAAAACGGCAAGAATTTTTTAATAATCTTTATGCTTTGCAAGAGAGTGAGATAAGTTTAGAGCAAATGATTACAAAATCTATTGCTTGGGGATTAGATAATTTAATTATAACTTTCATGTATATTATAAATGATTTAGTGAAATGCAAGTTGGCTGTAGCAGAGAATATTATTAATAAAGATCAAAAAGAAAAATTATGTTTTTATGCTAGTAAAATTAATATGGACAAATTACTGTATTATAGGGATAAATTATATGAATTACGTACATGCCTCATGCATAAGATCAATTTAAACCAGCAATTAGTTATAGAAAATTTAATAATTAGTTGGTTACAGATATGCGAAGGTGTATAGTTAAATTTGGTAATAGAACTGTACCCTGCGTAAAATAGATTTAGGCACGAAGTCAAGTTTGTCGCACCCGGAGTTTACTTTTACGTAAATGAGGATCGCGAAAAATGCAGGCGACAAAGGATAAATTTATTTTACGCAGGGTATATGTTAGCTGATTCACATTGTCACTTAGATTGTTTAGATCTTAAGAATTATAATGGTGATATTAACCAAGCTCTTGTTGCTGCGCGTCTTAAAGATGTACAGTATATACTTTCTCCTGGGATTAGCTTAGAGACTTTCCCCAGAGTTTTAAAAATAGTAGAGGATGATCCTAAACTTTTTGCAGCTCTTGGAGTTCATCCAGTAGATAAAGGAGTACGTCAACCAAGTTTAGAGGAATTGTTAATTTTAGGACAGAGTAAAAAAGTTGTTGGGATTGGTGAAACAGGCATGGATTTTTACTATGCTACCCATGAAATAGATCGTCAAAGACAGAGAGAATTGTTTCGTTTGCATATCCAGGCTGCAAGAGAGTTAAATAAACCTTTAATTATCCATGTACGTGATGCTGGTCAGGAAATTATTAAAATTTTGAAGGAAGAACATGGTGAAAATATTGGTGGAGTTATACATTGTTTTACGGGAAGTAAGGATTTAGCTTTCGAGGCTATCAAACTAGGTTTTTATATTTCAATTTCAGGAATCATTACTTTTCATAAAGCTGAGAGTTTAAGGGAAATCGTGAAGAGTTTACCTTTAGAAAAAGTGTTGATTGAAACAGATGCCCCATTTCTTGCTCCAGTCCCAGTAAGAGATAAACCTAATGAGCCTAAATATTTACCATATATTGCTGAATTTATATCTAAGTTACGAAAAATCTCTTATGAGTCTTTTGCTAATATTGTGACTGACAATTTTTTACAATTATGGAGATCAAGCGTGTCGCTATGCTCACTATAGATTTTTAGCACTCACTCCGTTCTGCTAAAAATCGTCAGCTACCGCGGACTATTCTCCTTCGCTTTGCTCTCCCTGGCTCGCAGCGTCAGTATTGCTGCAATGCCTGGGTTATTTTTGAATGTTGTTCTTAGCTTATCGGCATTATTTTGTTCTTTTTCATCTATAGTTTTATTTCTTTTATAATTTCTTCCAAGGCCTGTATAGTTTCCTCTATCTTGTTTTTACCATTTGGGGCAATAATGTCTTCCCCAGTTTTAAGGATTTCTTTTAGTAATAAACGGTATTTCATTAAACGTTGGAGAAGTAAAATAGCTGGATCCTGAAGTCCAAATACTATGTTGGAAGTTTGTAAGATAGCCTGAATCTCATCGTGTGAAGTGATACTTTGTATAAGAATATTTCTAGTATTTTTATCTGTAAGATATTTTAAAATACTATCACACATAGCTAATGCTACATCTCCGTAACGACCATGCCGTAATTGTTGTGCAATATCTGATTTGTTAAAAAGGGGAGACATATCAGCTATAGTTTGGTATAGATCTAGATATCGATGAATTTTTGATCTTTTACCTGTTTTTTGTGTAATAATATTATCGGCTATTTGTAAATTAGTTTTTAGAGTTTGATAGTAGGTTTCTTCTGAGAAGGGTATTTCGCGAAACGCTTCATGCAACTGGGATAATTCATTACCCACGCTGCGAGCCAGGGAGAGCGAAGCGAAGGAGAGTAGTCTGAGGTAGCTGACGATTTTTAGCAGAACGGAGTGAGTGCTAAAAATCTATAGTGAGCGTTAAGTTAATGTAGCGTTTTT
>JAISFD010000059.1 GCA_031263815.1 Coxiellaceae bacterium
CGTCCTGCGGCTGAAAAACGCTACATTAACTTAACGCTCACTATAGATTTTTAGCACTCACTCCGTTCTGCTAAAAATCGTCAGCTACCGCAGACTACTCTCCTTCGCTTCGCTCTCCATGGCTCGTAGCGAATGTAGGTTATACATTCTGTTAAGTATTTAATAATTTTTTTCTTGGTTCTGTGTTCCAAGATTTTAACATCTATATCCCAATTATTTTTTGCAAAAAAATAAATATCGTAGATATCACGACTAGCTAGTTCTTTACGAAAAAGTAGCGCTATCAGTTTAGATGTAAAAAGATATTCTTCCGTAGCTATCAACATAGAAATACCCAGATATTCTCTAATTGTAAAATACTGCTGTATATCCTTACCTTGATTTCGGATATTAATTTCAATCTTAATATTGTGATCGTTATCTCCATAAGATAATAAAGCAAATATAGTATATCTTTTTATGCGTTGATTTTTTCAGTCGATTGCAATAGATCAAAATCTAAGTCTACAGAAAAGTGAGATAATCCGTAAAAAAAATAAGCACAGGTTCCGCCTTTAAAACCAAGCAATGACGAAATTGTAATATCGGTGTAAATATCTTTAAGTATTTATGCCATTAATAGCTGATGTTTAGCTCTATTTAACATAATTTTTATAATACTTGTTTAGACGTTTATTTAATTGTTTATTGTCGTAACTTGCTACAAGTTCTAAACACTGATCAAAATTAATTGGATGCAAATTGTCGAAATAATAATTAGGGAATAGATAAATCATGTCTAAAAATGCTCTTTCGGTTGTGGCTATGCTATAGTTATCTTTGATAATGATTCCTATGGGGTTGTATAGAATAGAATCTTTTAGTTTTCGGAAAGTTAATATATTACCATCGGTAGTTATAGTCTTAGAGAATCTGCTGGCAATAAAAGTAGCACTATAATGTCGAAAAATAATTCCTGATTCACGTAATATTGTTTCAAAGCTAATATACGATGGAGTATAAATACTAGTAGCGAGCTCTTTTGTATCATAGTGCTTAGTTTTGGCAAAAATTCCCTTGGTAATTGGATAAAGGGTCTTCTGTTTTACGTAATGATCTATCTTAGAATTAAGTCTGCTTTTATCATGTTCTTGCCAAAGCAAAGCCAACTCTTTAGTAGTTAAGACGGTTTTAGGCGGTTGATATAATTTAGCGATTAAATTATGCATTTTGTGCTCTGGTAATAAAGAAAATTCTTATTACCAGAGCACATTATTTTAGTTTGTTTATTTTGTCAAAACAGACTTAAGCACAGTACCTGGTTTCGCCTTTACCAAATAAATTTTCCTCGCATCTTAAACATAATTCTGGATGATCTTTATTTGACCCAACATCATCACGATAATGCCAGCAGCGAGAACATTTTTTATGTGGGGAGCGTGATGCCACTAATTTCAACCCCGTGATTGCAGTGTTGATAGCACTTTCCGGTGCTGATGAAATATTTTTTATTTCTGCCGAAGAGGTAATTAAGATAAAACGTAAATCATCTTTTAGCTTTTTAAGTAGTGATAAAATTTTATCATCTGCATATAAGATAATATCTGCCGCAAGACTTGAGCCGATAATACTATTGATTCGCAGTTTTTCTAACTCTTTGTTAACTTCAGCTCTAAAATATTGAATCTCACGCCAGTCACTTGCGGTGATAAGGTCATGTGATAAATTAAAATAATTTTCTTTAACGCACTCATCCCATCTGGCCATAAAAGCCGATTCTACTCTGTTAGTAATATTGTTTGCTCGCATCTCTTGCCAAATCTCTTCGGCAGTAAAACTTAAAATTGGCGCGATTAGACGCACTAAAATTTCTAAAATATGGAAAAGCGCACTTTGAGCTGAACGTCTACCCAAACTAGTAACTGCCATTGTATATAAACGATCTTTAATAATACTAAAATAAAAGCTACTGATGTTATTAGTAAGCATCACCTGTAAATTATTACAAGCGGTATAAAATTGATATGCATTGTAGTATTCTAGATTACTCTTGGCCAAGTTTAGTATCTCAGAGACTGCCCAACGATCTAGAGATAGCATCTGATCCGGCTGCACTAAATCACGTTCGGGGTTAAAATCGAACAAATTCCCGAGAATGAATCTTACCGTATTACGTAATAGACGATAAACGTCGATCACACGAGCAAAGATTTCATCTGATGCTGTGAGATCATCATGTAAATACGTTGTCCCTACCCATAAACGTAAAATATCAGCCCCATATTTATTTACTACTGCTTGGGGGTTAATAACATTGCCTAAAGACTTTGACATTTTGTGCCCTTTAGCATCTACACAAAAACCGTGGGTAATGACCGTTTTATAAGGTGCCTGATTATATAAAGTAAGTGCAGTTAGTAATGAGGATTGAAACCAACCACGATATTGATCGCTTCCTTCAACATATACCTCAGCTGGAAAGTTAAGTTCCCCGCGCTCTTTTGAGACACAGAAATGGGAAACTCCAGAATTAAACCAGACATCTAGAGTATCATTAACCTTTAGGTAATTTTCAGCATCAGTATTATTTTTAGCGTGTTCTTTTAAAAAGCTTATGGGCTCAACACTATGCCAATAAGAAAAGCTTAATTTTTCAATCTTGGGAGCAATTATGTCATTAACAAAACGTGACATTTCAGGATGAATTTTCCCTGTTTCTTTATGTACAAATAAAGTGATTGGTATTCCCCAATAACGTTGTCTAGAGATACACCAATCTGGCCGTAATTCAAGCATGTTTTGCATGCTATTTTCGCCTGAAGTAGGTAACCAATTAACTTTTTTAATTACCCCTAGTGCTTCTTGACGTAAACTGTTTGTAGTTTCTGAAATATTATCCATGCTGACGAACCACTGCTCTGTTGCGCGAAAAATTAAAGGAGTTTTATGACGCCAACAATGAGGATAACTATGTTGCAAAGTCTCTTCGTGAATTAAGTTGCTATGTTCTCTCACTACGTTAATAACATGGGGGTTAGCATCAAAAACATTTTCGCCAGCAAAAAATTTTGTTGAAGCTAAGAATTTACCATCATTCCCTACTGGATTATTGATCGGCAATTTATATTGTACCCCAATTTTATAATCCTCTTGACCATGCGCGGGGGCGATATGGACAGCACCAGTACCAACATCAGTTGTCACATGTTCACTCAGAATGATCGGTACCTCTTTATTATCCAGAAAAGGATGTTGCGTCATTAGACCCGCTAATTCACTACCCTGGAATATTTTTTCTACTTTATAATTGCTCTCACCATAACGCTGCATTGCTGTAGTTAATAAGTCTTCTAAGATAATAAAATATCCATTTAGAGTAATACATTGCACTAGTGCATATTTTAACTTGGGGTGTACTGCTACACCTTCGTTTGCAGGTAGGGTCCACGGTGTAGTAGTCCAGATAGGGATACTTAAATTGGTGACTTTGAATTTCTCAGAATGCACGATACGAAATTTTACATCAATGGCTGGAGAAGTTTTATTTTTATATTCTACTTCTGCTTCGGCCAAAGCTGAAGCACAAGCTATACACCAGTGCACCGCTTTATAACCTCGCATAACATGTCCAGCTGCTACAATTTGCATCAAAGCCCGTACAACATCAGCCTCATATTTGAAATCCATAGTGAGGTAAGGATGCTCCCAGTCGCCAATAATACCTAAACGCTTAAAACTTTGTTTTTGCAGTTGGATCTGCTCTGTCGCATAGGTACGACACTTGGCGATAAACTCTTCTACGCTTACTTTAACGCCAGCTTTTCCTATTTTTTTCTCAACATTTATTTCGATGGGTAATCCATGACAATCCCAACCCGGAACATAAGGTACACTATACCCTGCAAATAATTTTGATTTATTGATAATATCTTTAATAATTTTATTGAAAGCATGGCCTAGATGAATATCACCATTAGCGTACGGAGGGCCGTCGTGAAGGATAAATTTACCACATGAGTTCTTAGGGTTAGCAAAGCTGTGATACAAATTAATACTTTGCCAAAACTCTAGTATTTTTGGCTCCCGTTTTGGTAAATCCGCTTTCATGGGAAAATTTGTTTTAGGTAAGTTTACAGGATAGGTGGTCATATATTTTAGAATAATAACATCAGATAAATTATATTTACAATAAAGATTTAGCCATTTCCAGATCTTTCTTAATTTGTGATTGTAATTCTATGAGTGAATTAAATTTTTGCTCATCTCTGATCTTCTTATGAAATTCTATTACTACTCTTTTACTATAAATATCAGAACTAAAATTAAAAATATATACTTCGTACGATTTATGTTTACCAGCAACTGTTGGGCGGAAACCGATATTAGCAATGCCAGATAAGAGGTTCGGTGTTAGATCGTAAATTTTAACTGCATAGACGCCAGTAAGAGGTGATTCTTGTCTTTTTAAATAGATATTGGCTGTCGGAAATCCTAAATCACGACCACGATGATCACCATGCATTATTCTGCCACTGATTCTATATGGTCGACCTAAAAATTTAGTAGCAAGTTCTAAATCACCTTGTATGAGAGCAGTACGAATTAAAGAGCTACTCACTCTCACTCCATCAATTTTGGATGGCGGGAGCTGGGTTATTTGAAAACCATACCGCTCTTTCTCTTGGTTTAATAATAAATAATCTCCTTTTCGCCTATGACCAAAAACAAAGTCGTCACCTATTACTATATGCTTAACTCGTAGTTTATTGACTAATATTACAGTAATAAACTGTTTAGCAGTCAAACTAGCTAAATGATCATTGAACGGCAAAAGTAGAACTATATCGATCCCATTTTCTTTTAGTAATAAGAATTTTTCACGTAAGCTGGTTAGTCGTAATGATCGGTCTCTAGTAAAAAACTCTTCAGGTTGAGGTTCAAAAATTATTGCTACTGATTTTAATTTTAGCTCTATCGCTTTTGTCTTAACATAACTTAGAATCTTTTGGTGCCCAAGATGAACCCCATCGTAATTACCAATTGTGGCTACACATCCACTGATTAAGTCTGAGCCTAAATTATATAAACCACGGACTAATTGCATAAGTTTATGATATAATTGGCTTATTATAAAAGCAATGCTCTAGAACGAAATTCCACTTACAATATAATAAAATTATCTTAAGAGCCATTGACAAAAAAACTATTAGAGTGAAAATGCAATCATGTCTTTTGCGCAAATTGTAGAAAATACCTTATATTTTTGTGCTTTAATTAATCCAGTAAGCAAAATTTTATTTTTAACTTCTAAGTACCCAACCTATACGCGTAAAGAATTATTTGTAATCGCCATAAAATCAAATATTGTTGCTTTATTAATTTTGTTAACCATTACTAATATTGGTGATTTTCTATTAGTAGAAATTTTCCATGTAGAGATCTATTCGTTGAGTGTAGCTGGTGGTGTGATCTTGTTTATTATTGGCTTAACTGCAGTGAGAAAAGGTAAGTTTTTTGAAGAAAATAACGAAGTTCAGCGCATATCGATATCTGATATCTCAATAGTACCTCTGGCAGCACCATTAATTGCTGGACCAGGAACTATGACTGCAGCGATAACTTTTGCTTCCTTAAATGGCAGTATCATAACCAATCTTTGTATTACTCTTGCGGTTTTGATTAATTTGTTTTGTATGCTATTTTCTCAGCCAATTAATCGGTTTTTCGATAAGCTAAATATTACTGGGCCAATAATTAGGATTACAGGGTTAATTGTTACGGCTGTAGCAATGCAAATGATTTTTTCAGGTTGTTCAGCGTGGCTCAAAGAAGTAGTTTAGACTTTAGCAATACGAAAGCTGCGTAGGTTATTTTTCTTGCATAATAAATTCACGTAATCTCATACCGCTAATCCATAAGCACAAAAAGTAAATTGATATCGCCCCCCCACATAAAATAGCAAGATGTAAGACACGACTATATGAATTCCATCCGAACCACATAGCTAAATCATCGGAGTTTGTAAACCAAAGAAATAGTACTAAAGTGACGTTAGCAAAAACCAAACGGAGCCAAAATATCCCCCAGCCACTACCAGGATGATAATTGTTATCGCGTCTGATAGTCCAAAACAGTAAACTAGCGTTGAGAAGCGAAGTCAGAGAAGTTGCAAGAGCAAGTCCTGCATGTTTTAGCGGGAAAACTAAAAGTGTTGCTAGTATGATATTAGTTAACATGGCAATAATTGCTATTTTTACTGGAGTTTTAATATTTTGTCGCGAATAAAAGCCCGAGGCTAATACTTTAACCAACATAAAAGCTGGAATCCCCAGAGTAAAACCCCATAAACTATGTCGTACCATTGTTACATCAAATTCAGAGAATTGACCGTATTGAAAGTTAAATAATGTCATTATGATAGGTCCGGCTAACATAGCAATACCAATCGTTGCTGGTATAGCAATGATCAGAACGAATTTTAACGCCCAATCGAGAGCATTAGAGAATTCTGTTTGCGATTTTGCCGCATGTTTCCGTGACAGATACGGCAACACTACAGTTGCAATCGCTACACCAAAAACTCCTAGCGGGAATAAAGTCAGACGACTAGAATAGTTTAACCATGATATACTACCTACTCGTAAAAAGGATGCCAGTAGATTGTCAACCAAGAAACTTATTTGGGCCACTGAAACACCAAACATAGCTGGTAGCGTAAGTTTCAGTACCCGAATTACTCCAGTATCGTGCCATAAAATGCTCGGTTGGGGCGTGAGTTTTAACTTATATAAATATGGTACTTGAAATAAAAGTTGTGCCGCACCACCAACGAAAATACCCCAAGCTAAAGCTTTTACTGGTTCAACAAAGTAGGGAGCTATAATAACAGCCGCGCCAATTAAAGCTAAATTTAATAAGTTTGGGGCAAATGCTGGGATGCCAAATTTTCCATAAGTATTTAAAATACCACTGACATACGCAGTTAAAGAAATAAATAAGATATACGGAAATGTGATGCGTAATATAGATGTCGTGAGTCCAAAGCGAGTTGGATCATTAATAAAACCAGGAGCGAAAATATAAACTAAGAGTGGAGCAAGTAGCACCATAACCGTTGTAAAAATAGATAACACTAGAAGCATAAGGCCAGCGATGTGATTAAGAAAAACTTTAATTTCATGAATACTGTGTTTCTCGCGATATTCAGATAATACTGGGACAAACGCCTGTGAAAATGCCCCTTCTCCGAGTAAATTCCGTAAAAAATTGGGGATCCGATAAGCTACATTAAAAGCATCCATACCAGCAGTAGCCCCAAAATAATAAGCAAAAATTATCTCTCGTATTAGTCCAGTTATCCGTGAAATAACTGTCATAAAAGAAAATGTAAAAGTAGATTTAAGGAGACTTTTTTTCATTAATTTAAAATCTTATCACAAAATGTAAAATTCTCTTAATATTCATGCCTAGACCATGTGTTTTTACCAAGCTTTCCTTTTGTACAAACGGCGTTGTGGGGAGTTATATCACCTGATATGGAAATAACATTAACTAATGGACTAGAAGGAGCTGCTAATATTATAGCAAAATTCAAAGAGTAGCTTATTAACAATAAATATCAGCATATGTGGAAATTTTATATCTTGATGGTATTTTTTGTTTTAAGCATTAAAAATGCTGATTAAAAGTTTCTATTTATAAAAGTAGTTTTGTGCTATAAATTGATATTATCAATAGAAATTTTCGAATGGGCAGATGGAAAGGCAACAGTTAAAACAAATTATTATTGACCAGAGGCAACTTAGTTTGCCAGAGAATTTTATTGTTAGAAATATATCCGATGATCTAAGATTATTACAGAAAACCAAATAAATTATAGTGATAACAGGGCTTCGTCGTTCTGGAAAATCAACTTTATTACAGCAAATACGCTCTGATTCTAAAGAGAAAAATTATTACTTTAACTTTGATGATGATCGCTTAATTCATTTTACTCTTGTGGATTTTGAATTATTACTAGAATTATTTATTGAGTTATATGGCCTAGAAGAAACCTTTTATTTTGATGAAATTCAAAATATTGTCGGATGGGAGCGTTTTGTACGTAGACTTCATGATCAAAACTACAAAATATATATAACTGGTTCTAATGCTGCAATATTTAGTCAAGAATTGGGTACACGTTTGACCGGGCGGTTATATAAGGATTGAATTGTATCTTTTTTCATTTAAAGAATATGTGGATTGGCGAAAACCAGAATTATTGACAAGTAAATACTTGACTTCTCTGCAGAAAGTTCAGCTTCGCAATCTCTTTGCGGGCTTTTGTGAGAGTGGCGGGCTTCCTGAATTTTTACTTTTTAAAAATAAAAGCTATTTGCAAAACTTATTTGAAAGCATTCTTTATCGCGATATTATTGTGCGTTGTGGTATTAATGAACGTGCGATAAAAGAATTAACTGTTTTTTTAGCCAGTAATATTAGCAGCAATGTTACTTATAATTCCTTACGAAAAAACCTAGGCTTAGCAAGCGCTACCACCATTGCGAATTATTGTAATTACTTGTCTAATAGTTATCTATGTTTCTTAGTGAATCGCTTTTCTTATTCCTTAAAAGAGCAAATTCACTATGCGAAAAGAAACTATTTTATTGATCATGCACTTGCGAGATCAAACGCTGCGAGCCAGGGAGAGCGAAGCGAAGGAGAGTAGTCTGCGGTAGCTGACGATTTTTAGCAGAACGGAGTGAGTGCTAAAAATCTATAGTGAGCGTTAAGTTAATGTAGCGT
>JAISFD010000060.1 GCA_031263815.1 Coxiellaceae bacterium
TGAGTGCTAAAAATCTATAGTGAGCGTTAAGTTAATGTAGCGTTTTTCAGCCGCAGGACGGCTGCGGTGTGCGAAGCACAACGATGTGTCGCGGCCATGCGAACTGATTTTAGGGATCATGATGGCCTAAAATCTATAGTGAGCATAGCGACACACTTGAGATAAAATGATGTGTGCTACTTGCAAAGTTTTTCCTGTTTGTGGTGGCTACCCTAAACAATGGGCAGAAGGGAAACATTCGTATCCTTCAATAAAATATAATATAGAAGAAAGAATATTGATTAAGTATGCATGGAAAAAGCTTGCGAAAGAATCAAGTTGATGCACTACACTTAAAAAGTTTTTACATATAAAGCCAAAAATTGTATGAAATATCTTTTCAAAGGGCTGTTCTTATTGCTCTTATTTTTCATTAGTATCTATGGATGTGCAAGCATGAACAATCGACTATCCGATTTAGATTTTATCTATCTAACCATCTTAGAAAACCATCCAGGGGTTTATAATGATCAGGATAAGGATTTTAATAGCCATCTCAAACAAGCCTATGTACAAGCAAAAAATAATTTATCATTCGCGACTAACATTGAAGAACAAAAGATAGTTTTAAATGAGTTTATTTACTTCCAGGTTCTAGTTACCTACCAGATATATCATTATATATTGAATTAAATATTATTTTCATTTCCTTATTATTTATGTTAGTATATATTCGCTATAGCAATTTGTTATAGGGTTTATTTTTTAATTTTTTGAGAGAAAATATATATGGCAGATCGTGTTACTGGTGTAGTGAAATGGTTTAATGCTTCTAAAGGTTATGGTTTTATACAAGTAGAAGGTGGGGAAGATGTATTTGTTCACTACCGTGCAATTCGTGGGGATGGGTATCGTTCATTAAACGAAGGCCAGAAAGTTGAGTTTATAGTAAAGTCTGGACCTAAAGGGCATCAGGCTGAAGATGTAGCTACTCTTGAGTAAGAGAGTAATACTTCCTAGTTTGCATAAAATAACTTTATATTTTGCCTTAGGGACATCCTAGTATTTTTTGGTGTTCTGTTAATTCGGTAATGCTGTTAATATTGTATTTGCCATCGTGAGTACGTTGTATAAATACTATGATGTTAATAGCTTCTTGAATTAGACGTGAAGGGATAACACTTACTGCTTCATGTACCAGATCTTCAAGGCGTGAAATAGTAGCTTCAGGACTATTAGCATGAATAGTACAGATACCACCTGGATGTCCAGTGTTCCAGGCTTTTAGTAATTCTAAAGCTGATCCGTCTCTTACTTCACCAATAATAATTCTATCGGGACGCATACGAAGAATACCTTTGACTAGAGTTCTCATAGAAACGGTGCTGGTTGTGGTGAGTTTTATACAATCAGTAGCAGTAATCTGCAATTCTGGTAAGTCTTCTAGTACGATAATTCTATCTTTGCAATCTTTTAATTCATTTAAAATGGCATTAGCGAATGTAGTTTTGCCTGAACCAGTTCCACCAGAAATTAGAATATTTTTGCGTTCTTTAATTTTACTGCGTAGTTGTTGTGCCTGCTCATAAGTTATACTGCCGGACTCAACATAGTTCTCTAAAGTATAAATGCGGGTAGCACGTTTACGCATAGTGAATATTGGTGCTGATGCTACGGGAGGTAGCCAACCTTGGAATCTTGCGCCGGTTTCTGGCAATTCACAGGAAACCTCAGGATGCTCATAATCTGCTATCTCTTGATGGTAGGCGGCCGCTAATTTAATAATATTTATTGCTTGTTTCTTATGAAGAATGGTGCCTGTGAAATATTTCCCTTTTTGGTACGATTCAGCCCAAAGTTTACCATCCGGGTTAAGCATAATTTCTATAACATTGGGATCTTCGAGAAGTTCTACAATATCTTTACCAAAAGATGTTGTGAGCATATCTAGATGACGTTTAATGGTTTTATTTTCAAACATAGCCTAAGTGTCGTAAGTAAAAATTGGGATAGCTCGTCCTAGAATTTCTTGCCGTGTAACTATGCCAAAATATCTGCTATCAAATGAGCGTTCACTTTTAGTACTTAAAAGTAAATACTCATTTTTTTGAAGTTTACCGCAAATTTGTATTTGAGGTAACAATTTATTTTTGGCATAAAATTTATATACCTTAGCTATTTTTTTACCATTAATCCAAATCACACGATGATAGATACACACATGATCATGAGGTTTAGCAAATACATATTTTATAAGCGTTCCTCTATGAGGGATCCAATGTTTATCTTTAATAAAGCTAAGGATGTTAGAGGGAGGTATAAATTCTACTATATCATGACGTTCTATTGTTTTAAGGGGAGTAATTAGATAAAAACCTTTGGGGACGCTAGCGGTTGCAGTAAATATCACATGGTACCCAGCTTTTTTGATTCTAGCTACTATGAGCCCAAGTAGGCCGATAAATATTAAGCTTAGTAGTAAGGGCAAAAATTTTTTCCACTTATGGGAAAGCATGTTAGTTTTCTATAGCTTTTTCTTTTACTGCTTGAGTAATAGCCACCTTTATTTTTTTTATGGTATTTTCTGAGATGCTTCGTGATAAAACGATACTAGCTTGGGTTGGTGTTTCTTTATTAACTCCCATGCCTTTTGTAGAGGGACTTACAGTTACAGTTGGTATAGTTGTAGCTGCAGCTATACTTGATGACCATTCATAACTATAGCCCCTTATTGGTACAGCAGTTGGGGCAATAGTGGTTGCTATTTGCATAGCAGCGCTAGGTGTCGTTGATGCTGCAGTTGCTGGTTCGCGCACTGTGGGAATACTGGATGTAGCTCCATCGAGGATTTTACCGCCAAAATCTCCCACTGCTTGACTAATAACTCTAGGTAAATAAAATCCAAGACATAAAAACAATAGTGCAGTAAAAAATAAACCTAATGGTTGGTTAATATTGAAGTTAGTAGTGGTAGCAAGAT
Organism: Coxiellaceae bacterium; assembly: GCA_031263815.1. Classification (GTDB taxonomy): domain Bacteria; phylum Pseudomonadota; class Gammaproteobacteria; order UBA9339; family UBA9339; genus UBA9339. The sequence goes on from JAISFD010000060.1 coordinate 2,960, forward strand.
CGGTTAGTTGAAAGCCATCCCATACTAATACTGCTATACCGATGATAATAATTAAAACCATGAGACGTAAGCCTGCTTGGAAAACTGCCTGTACCGCTTTATCCAGCATACTTTTTCCTAGTGATAGTGTTCCAAAAGGTAGTAAGACTAATGCTCCAAAAGATACTACATAGAAGCCAATCATTTGGCTAACCATTTGAATTCCTAATAAACCGAAAATGAGTAGAATACCCATGCCTATACTAAATAAGGTAAGGGTAAGTCCCATAAGATTAGTAGTAGTAGCAAGTTGTAATAAATGTACACCGACATTATAACCATATTGCCAAATTTTCGCTGGATTAAAAACATATTGTGGAACCAGAGGGTTTTTAGTGGCTATTCCTGCTAACTGTGAAAAGCTTAGTAAGATGATATTGAGTAACCAGGTGTAATTTTGGATGATGAAAAATATAATGCCGATTTTGATAATTTTGAAAAATATTCTATCCCAGCCAACATCCCATTGTAGCATCCAAGCGAAACCTAGAACTACTAACTCTAAAGCAGCAAATAAATATAATAGATTAAATGCGTAATGAGAAGCAGTAGCGAATGCCTCTTTAATATGTTCAAGAAAAGTTGTCTGAATTAGTGTAATTACGCCTGGATCAATATTCATATTATATTATTGTTCATCAAAGGTCTCTGCAGTTGCATTGTCTTGTGAAGTAAAAAACTCGTACTGGGCTTCTTTGTCAAAAAGTCTTTCCATGAGGGCTTTATCAGCATTATCTAATCTTAATTTCCCTGGTACTTCTTTTTTATCTTTATCTGATTGGGTAGAGGTATTGTCTGGTTGAGTATCAGATTTATGAGAAGTAGAGCCAGGTGGAGCAGTAGGCACGTTAGCACTTTGAATATTAGAAGATGGATTTTGTATGGCCAGGCTCTCACTAAAAATATTTTTTGAATACCAAATGTAAAATATTAATACTGTTAAACAACTGAACTTTATTAGTAAATTGAATTTCATGTGTTTAAATTTTTTTATGCTTGAATGGAGTTAAAACCATATCTTTCTTTACTATGATGTTAAATGGATATCCAGATGGTAAAGTGATAGTAGGTGCTATATTTAAAGCACGATTGGCGGCATTTTGACCAAAATTGGAAGCGCTGCTGGCAGCGCTTGTAAGTGCTCTTTCTCTTGCTCCCGGGTAATATTGATCATGAGAACCACCTCTCTCTGAGGCTATACCCAAGCCTACTGAAAAGACCGTTGAAAGAGTTGCTGCAGCTAAAATTTGTCCCCAGTGATTATTTACTTCTCCTGCAGCACCAGCGTGACCAAGAAGATCTGCGTTATTAAATTTTCCCAAGAGAATAGATGAACCATCGGGTCGTACTAAACGATTAAAGGCTATACCGATACGTGTTTGCCCATAGGAAATCCGATAAGAATCATATTCACCTAATAATTTAGATCCTTTAGGTACCAAGAGATATTTTCCTGTTACGGTATCATAAATGTCTTGCCTTACTTGAGCTATGACTGTACCGGATATAGAGGTATTAATACCAGTAACTAAAGTAGCTGGTATTGAAACACCAGCGTGAATTATATATGGTGATACTGGAGTAACTATATTATGTAGGTCATAAATATCTTCAGGGTTATCTTTCCCTTTTATTACAGCTAGTTTTTGTTCATCTTGAGCTTGTTTTTTGAAAAGCTTCTCTTGTTCTGGTGTTGGAACTAAAGTGGTATCTTTTTCCCCTGGTGGACGGGTCTTGTCAGCTTGTGGTCCCGCTATACTTATCTGTTCAGTACTTAAATTACTAAAAACCAAACTGCTGTTTTTAGCTTGTTGTAACTGAGGATCTTCAGGAGGTTTTTCTGGAGCTTGAGTTTCTTTAATAGCCAGCTGTTGTTTTAAATATAAATGTTCATTTTGGAGCTCATTGAATCGTTGTGCTAATGTTGATAGTTCAGCGCTGTTTGTATCTTGCGGAGAGAATTTTTTAATACCCTCTATATCTTTATAACTTTCGGGTAAACTCATTAATTCAGAATTTATAACAAAAGGTTTGTCTTGAGGTAATTTAGCTGAAGTAATGGCCGGTGTTGTAATTCGTTTGGTAGTGGTAAATGCCCCAACAATAGCTAGTAACAACACGGTAAATACTACAATCGCGATCATTATAATAAGTGGACGATTTATTTGGATTGGTTGTTTGGGTTTAGTATGTAGTTCTAGCTTATTTGTCATGTTTTTATTCGTGAAGTATTATTCTTATTTAGAATGTATAAAACTATCGTGATTTCATCGATATTTGTACAATAATTTGATTTTTTGTTCCCCCGCGTAACTGGGCTTGGTAAACTACATTATCTACAATGTAGTAATTTCCATGAACACGATAATTGGTAATTTGGTTACTTTTGTTGTCACCGATAAATAAGGTTGGAACATCTTGGATTTGACTAGAAAATTTAATGTAAGTTTTCCCCCCATCAGTAAAGACCATTCTTGGATACCAGTCTGGTTGTGGGCCCCTAATTAGTTTTACTTGGTAGTTAAAACTTAATTTATTAAGATCGACTCCACTTGTTATATCATCAATACTACTCTCTGCATCTTCAAATTTTGTTACTAGTCCATCACTCTCAGGATAACGCCAAGTCACAGAGGCCATATAAGTTTTGGGTGTGGAGTGTAGCATTAAATGATAAGTACGTTGATCAGTAGTTACCACTAAGCTATTACTTAAGCCCTCATCCATGGGTTTAATTAATAGATGTTCTTGGCGATTAGCTCCTATGCCACTATATGTTTTAGAAACTTGCCAACGTAAAGTATCACCTGCACCGACTGCAACAATATGTTCATTATTTTGGAATTGAATATCGGTAACATTAAGTGGTGCTGAATATATTTGGTACAATGCTCCTGGCATATAATTGAAATGCATGATGGAGTTAATATATTCGCCGGAGTGGGGTTGTTTCATAGCTTTTTTATTAGCCGCTTCAATAGCAGCTTCCCCAACTAATTGCTCAGAATTTTTAAACCTTTTCAGTGACATTAGCTGTCCTGGCATAGGTACTGGAATATATTTAGTACGTTGAATACTACTTCTGGTGTTGATGGCCAAAGAGTAAGAACTATTATCTTTACTAGATTTGGTGGTTTCACAAGCGCACAACAATATACTGCATAGAGAAATTAAAACGATTTTTTGTACTGCATTCATATTTCGAACTCCAAAATTCATCGATAATTATACTCTACTCAGATATATTTTATATCTTCTCTCTATTTTATATCGCCTGCATTGTTTTTGCTCAGTATGTAAGCACAAGTTTATAAAGCTGTTGCTAGGGAGTCAACTAGTAGGTTCTTTGGGAGTGACATTAAAGTCAATAATATAAAGCCCTAATGGATTATGTAAAATCTCTTCGTGTTTTGTTGGCTGTTTAATTGTGATAGTAAATATGCCACTGTACCCTTTTTTAGCTTCCTCTTGACCATTAGCATTGATAATAGTTTCAACCCAATTAGTGTGGATGGTCATTGGGCTTACAGGATTGATGTCTAAAATTTTAACCGTAATTGTCTTTTTGCCAAGCAGTGTAGTTGGGTTATTTTGTTTAAAATAGTAATTTAGGCGTTCAGCACCACGACTGTTTAAAAAGTTGTATGCAGTTAACCAATTTTTTTTAGCTAGTACTGGGTCTAATGGGATACTACGGATCAATTCGATAAAGTGAACAACAAAATACTCTTTTTGCGCTTCATTGGGTTGATAACGTACTAATAATGGCGCGATATTTACCACTTTGCCTTCTTTGGTTACTTCTGCAATATAAATGCGATCTTTACGAGTAGTTAGAGTGAATATTAAACTAATAGCGAGTAATATAGCTGTAAGTATAGATAACATTGCTAAGATTCGCCAATTTCTAGCTTGAACTCGTGAAGAACCTATTCTTAAATCCCACTCTTTTTGAGCACGTTGATAAGAAGTTAAAGGTTCACTTCCTTTATAGGCAATTATTTCTTTTTGATATGGATTTTTCATAAAAAATATTTGTCATTGTATTTAAAAATGTAAGTGGTATAGTTCCAGAGCCCACATAAGATTTTTTACTTTTAAGTACTCTGGTAAAAATTTTTCTCTCCCGTGTTTAGCCAGTAATTCTTTGATTGAAATTTTATCTTCAATGCGATTTGCCGCGCAGAATGCCATTGCCAATGGCCCTAATTCTACATCAAATAGACGATTTCCTAAACGAGATTGATAGTAATATTGCTGTTTTGGGGTTGCAGTAGCTAAAATTTGTAGTTGACGTTCATTTAACCCAAGTTTCTCATATGATGCGCGAATATTGGGTTCGAGGATACGATCATTAGGTAACAAAATACGTGAGGGGCAAGATTCGAATAAAATTTGAGTAATATTAGTGTTAAAAGCATCTTCAATTGATTGAGTAGAGAAAACTACACTAACATTAAATTTACGTAGTGTTTTTAACCAATCATGAATTTTTGCAGAAAAGATCGGATGATCAAGATAAATCCAAGCTTCATCTAAAACTAATAGTGTTGGTATCCCAGTAAACCGTTTTTCAAGACGGTGGAATAAATAGCTTAATACTGGTGCTATAATGCTGGGAGTATTCATTAACTCCTCAGTTTCATAACATTGCCAGATTTCGTCACACTTTTGCTCGTGGTCAGCATCTAATATGTGCCCAAACGGACCCCTTAATGTGTAATTGAGTAATGCTTTACGCAAAACGTTGTTCTGGACTAGAGCACTTAAACCAGTAATAGTACGTTGGTGTTCCGGCATGTTAGCTAAAGATGTTAACGCTTCCCAAATCGCTTGTTTTATATCTGGAGTAACAATTATTTTTTCATTAGTCAGTAATCCATGTATCCATTCAGAGGCCCAAATTCGTTCTGAATCTTGATCAATGTTAGCCAAAGGTTGGAAAACCAATGATACTTGGCTATTAGTTCCAAGTTCATAATATCCACCCCCGATACCTGCAGTTGAAGCTAAAAAACTACCACCTTTATCAAAAATGAAGATTTGAGCGTCTTTATAACGTCTAAATTGAAGTGCCATCAAAGTTAAAAGTACTGATTTGCCAGATCCAGTGGGACCAATGATCATTTGGTGACCAACATCACCTACGTGATTTACTAAGCGAAATGGTGTTCTGCCTTGGGTATGTACGTATATTAAAGGTGGTGCTTTTAAATGGGCATCATTTTCCGGACCTGGCCAGATTGCTGAAAATGGCATAAGATGAGCTAAATTTAAAGTGTGTAGTAAAGGCATCCTAACATTAGCATAAGCATGTCCTGGTAATGATGAGAGCCAAGCTTCTACTGCATTGAAGGTTTCAGCAATTGTTGTAAATCCTAAGCCGTTGATCACCCGTTCGATCTCTCGTTGCATCTCATTGGTTTTTTGTAAGTCTTTATCTATGACAGTTATGGTCGCAGTGTAATATCCAAATGATACATAGTCTTCCGCGAGTTCTTTCAGAGCGCTATCAGCATCTCTCGCTTTTTCCACTGCTGCTGTATCCAAAAGTGGAGATTCTGTTTTGGTAAAAATTTCTTGTAATAGATTAAATAACCCTTTGCGTTTGGCAAACCACAGACGTTTGTAACGTTTCAACTCGATTTCAGCATCTTGTTTATCTAGAGGAATGAAACGAGTTACAAAACGATAGCATATTGGTAATTGATTTAGTTGATCTAGCAAAGCTGGGGTAGTAGAAGCTGGAAAACTTAAAATTGTTACAGTACGGAGATGATAATCGCCAAGCTTGGGAGCTATTCCACCAAGCAAAGGAGTATCAGCTAAAAATGCGTCCAAATACATTGGAATTTCTGACTTTATAACTTGATGTTGTTTTGGAGAAATGGTGGAATGTAAGTAAGTTAAAGTCTCATTATCGTCGAGGAATTCAGCCTCATACATAAAGTCTTGTAAAATGTCACACATTCTTTGAGTAGTGGCAATAAATAATTCTAAGCTTTTGGTATAATCTTCGGCGACATTTTTTTCTTCAGAGGTGATTAAATTACTTATTTTAGAAGTAGTTTCGGGGGAAGGTAAAAATTGTAGGGTTAAGTAATATCTACTTTCGAAACTTTCTCTCCATGCTAGAAACTTCTCTCGCCTTTCAGCTTCAATTAAAATACTTAGTGGATCTGGAAAGAAATATTTTTCTGGGTAAGCATCGTAGAATTTACGTTTAGCTTCAATATAAAGAGCCCAACCTGACCCCAATCTTTTTAATACATTATTTAATCGTGCAGCTGCTGTCACTAATTGTGCTTCAGTAGCAGATTCTAAATCTGAGCCACGAAAGCGGATAGTTCTTTGAAAAGATCCATCCTTGTTTAAAACCACTCCTTGAGCAACAAGAGCTGCCCAGGGTAGTAAATCGGTCAGACGATCCAGTGATTGACGATATTCTGATATATTAAACATGATACTTGGCGTAGAATAACCACATAAGCTAAAATATTATACTCTATAAAATTTTTTTTGTTTTAAAAGTCGCAATATTATCTCGAAAAAATTTGGATCTTTTTTGGCGAAAAGAACTGCTCCTAAATGTAAAATTAAAAATAATGGCAAAAGATAAACAGTTCTTAACCCCAATACTAAAGCTGCGCAAATAGTCCAGTTTAGAATAGCAAATTTACGCGGTGCACCACTAAGCATAATTGGAGTTGTTAGTGAATTGTGAAGATTAATTCGGAATCCAGGGGTATTCATTTAAAATGTAACTCCACCAGAAAAACCGAATAGACTTACAACGAGACTTGAAGCAGTAAATGCAATGGATAAACCCAAAACTATTTGAAAAATACGACGCATAGTACCATCTGATTCACCAAAGGCTATGCCAAAGCCTGCGAGTACAATTGCAATTACTCCCAAAACTTTTGCTACTGGTCCAGTTAATGAAGCCAGAATTTTTTCTAGTGGTCCTTCCCATGGTAGGCCAGTTTCGGCAGCATTAATATTTAAAATGAGTCCATAAACACCTAAAGTAATGGCAATGATGAAGTGTAGAGATTTTTGCCAAATTTTTTTCATGGGTATTCTCCCTTTTTGGTAATTGTGTGATTTTCAAATAAATGTTTCTTAACATAGAAACATTTAATTATAACAAATATTGTTCTAAAGTCACCAAGCTATATTTAGTAAAAATTGGAATTTTTATTGCAATTTTCGTTGTTTAGAGTAAAAATTACTTTGTAGTTTTTTAGGGATTAATTATCTTGCTAGAGGGATAAGTGAAAAAGGTAAAGAATTATCCAGCCAAATCAGGGATTGTTAAGTCGTTATCACCACTTGCGTTACGTCGTATTTATAATCCAAAAAATTTTAAATTCAAAAGTACTGAAGAAGTAGCTGATTTAAAGAGGATGATTGGTCAAGATCGAGCCGTTTGTTCCTTAGTATTTGGCCTAGAAATTAAGAGTCATGGATTTAATATTTATGCTTTAGGCCCAACCGGTACAGGTAAAACTATCGCTATCCTAAAATATCTTGAACAGGAATCGAAAAAGAAACCGATCCCATCTGATTGGCTATATATTAATAATTTTATAGATAACGATAAACCTAGAAAGTTGGAGCTTCCAGCTGGGAAGGGGGATTGAATTTCATGAGGATATGGACAAATTTGTTTTGGAGCTAAAGACCGAAGTGCCTAAAGCATTTGAAGCTGGTAATTATGAATATGAACGTGAAGCTATTGAAAAAGTATTTCGCACCCAATCGGAGGAATTGATCCAAAATCTTACTAAGAAAGCTAATGAGAGTGAATTACAATTAATGCAATCCCCCCATGGATTTACAGTACTTCCTATAGTTAATGGGAAGGTTTTGACTAAGGAGGATCGTGCTAAATTACGTGAAGAGGAACTCAAGAAAATCTCTCTTAATGAAGAGAAAATTATTAGCGAGTTACATGATGCTGTGCGCCAATTTGAACAATTACAAAAGGATGCGAGGAATAGGGTATTAGAATTAGATCAAAAAGTAGTTTCATTTTCAGTTAATCATCTAATTTGTAACCATAGAGAGAGGAGAGTTAATTTCTTGTAGAATCACACCTGGCAATATAGATGATCGCGTGCCTCTGCCAGAGATGGTAAAAAATATTTTTGGTAAGCTATTCGGAGATAAGGGCTATATATCACAAACATTGTTTGATAAAATAATGCTGAGAAAACGAGCATTAATAGAGAGCATAAATAATCAACTTAAATTTGTTTTCCAAATAGAGCATCACCGACACCGAAGCCCAATTAATGGTTTTGTAAATATACTCTGTGCCCTGGTGGCTTATATCCATTATCCAAATAAGCCTAGCCCGTGCTAAATTTGACAAAAAAAGAAGAGCTGTTGTTATTAGGAGAGACTTGTTAGGCTTATCCGAGACTCGCGTTGCAAGGATCGCTGGGTGACAAGGTAAATGCCGCTACCAAGTGTGTCGCTATGCTCACTATAGATTTTAGGCCATCGTGACCCCTAAAATCAGTTCGCATGGCCGCGACACATCGTTGTGCTTCGCACACCGCGGCCGTCCTGCGGCTGAAAAACG
>JAISFD010000061.1 GCA_031263815.1 Coxiellaceae bacterium
TTAAGTTAATGTAGCGTTTTTCAGCCGCAGGACGGCTGCGGTGTGCGAAGCACAACGATGTGTCGCGGCCATGTGAACTGATTTTAGGGGTCACGATGGCCTAAAATCTATAGTGAGCATAATGACACGCTTGCGCAGAGTCTTATCCACAACTGAACTACAAAATATATTTTGTTAAGTCCTCATTTTGCAAAAGTTTTGCAAGCTGTTTATTAACATACTCAGCATTGATGTTTATTGTTTTACCTTTTTTAGTGGGTACACTATAAGATATCTCTTCAAGTAGCCGCTCCATAATCGTATACAAACGACGTGCGCCAATATTTTCTGTTTTTTCATTGACTTGAAATGCAATTTCAGCCAAGCGATTAATACAATCAGCAGTAAACTTTAGAGTAATGCCCTCAGTTTTCATCAATGCCACATATTGTTCGACTAAAGATGCTTTAGGTTCAGTGAGAATTTTTACAAAATCTTCTGTACTAAGAGCATTGAGCTCAACACGAATTGGGAAACGTCCCTGCAGTTCAGGAATTAAATCCGATGGTTTTGATAAATGGAAAGCTCCCGAAGCTATAAATAAAATGTGGTCAGTTTTAATCATTCCATATCTGGTAAATGCAGTTGTACCTTCGATTAGGGGGAGTAAGTCTCTCTGTACTCCCTCACGAGAAACATCAGCACCACTGACGTTAGCTCTTTGTGTAATTTTGTCAATCTCATCAATAAATACAATTCCCTGTTGTTCCACTTTTTCTTTGGCAAGTTGCCGATTTTCCTCTTCATTGATCATCATTGCCGCTTCTTCGTCACATAATTGTTTCATGGCGTTTTTTATTTTTATTTTACGTTTTTTGGTACGTCCCGCTGAAATGTTAGATAACATGTTTTGTAATTGGTTAGTCATCTCTTCCATACCTGGAGGAGCCATAATTTCAACCCCGATGCTTGGAATTGCCATCTCTATTTCAATAATTTTGTCATCGAACTCACCGGCCAATAATTTTTCGCGGAATAATTTACGCGTTAGTGATACAGATTCTTCTGGCTTTTCTTGGTTATGAGATGAACTTTTGATAATTGGGGTAGGAAGAAGTACATCTAAGATACGTTCAATTGCTGCATTTTGTGCCCGAGTTTTTACCTTGTCCATCTCATATTCACGGGTTTTTTTAATTGCATTCTCTACTAAATCCCGAATGATTGATTCCACATCACGTCCGACATAACCAACTTCAGTGAATTTAGTAGCTTCAACTTTTATAAAGGGAGCGTTAACTAAAGCAGCAAGTCTTCGTGCAATTTCGGTTTTACCAACTCCAGTGGGGCCAATGAGTAAAATATTTTTTGGCTTAATTTCTGAACGGAGTTCATCATTTACTTGCGAACGACGCCATCGATTACGCAGCGCAATTGCTACAGCTCGTTTAGCTTCTGCTTGACCAATAATATGTTTATCAAGTTCTTGCACAATCTCGGCGGGAGTTAAGACATTATTTTTTATCATAGGGATCCTGACTAAGATTTATCTGTCAAAAGATATAATTATTTTACATTAAGTTCATCGATTATGGTGTTGGCATTGGTGTAAACACAAATACTGGAAGCGATTTTTAGACTTTTTTTGACGATTTCACGGGCATCAAGATCAGTATTGACTAATAACGCTTTTGCAGCTGCAAGAGCATAATTGCCACCAGATCCGATAGCGATAATATTTTCTTCCGGTTCAATAATATCTCCATTGCCGGAAATAAGCAATGATGAATGTTTATCAGCTACGGTGAGTAAAGCTTCAAGACGCCTCAAAATCTTATCAGTACGCCAATCTTTTGCTAGCTCAACTGCAGCACGCATTAGGTTACCTTGATGTTTTTCCAATTTTGATTCAAAAAGCTCAAATAAAGTGAAAGCATCAGCAGTAGCCCCAGCAAAACCCGCAATGATTTGATCATGATATAACCGACGAATTTTTTTTGCATTACTTTTTACAATGGTATTACCCATAGATACTTGGCCATCACCGCCAAGTGCGACTTTTTTATGACGACGCACCGATAAAATTGTTGTGCCATGAAATGATTCCAATGTGAATCTCCAAATAAATTGTTTTTAGGTTAACATGCATCTTCATACTAGTCTATATTTAGCTAGTGGTTAGCTTTTTCATCAAACTGAGTAACCAAACCCACATTTGGAGCTCCCGCGTGTTGGAGTAACACCATAGCTTGGATGATTTTGCTATAACTAATGTTTTTATCCCCTTTAACTAAAATTTGGCGTGTAGTTGTTCCTTGAGTTTGTGAATGTCTTAATGCATTAGTTACTTGGTTAGTTAAATCTGTAGCAGAGATTGTTTGGGTGGGGTTAGGTGCAATATTTAAATAATAGTTGCCTTGTGCATCAATAGATAAAACTATGGGTTCTTGTAGTTTGGGGTCGATCGGTTTAGCACTTGCAGCTGGAAGATTTACATTTACCCCTTGGGATAAGAGGGGTGCAGTTATCATGAAAATTACTAGTAGCACCAACATTACATCGATGTATGGTACGACGTTGATTTCAGCAAGTTGACGATGGCGTTTTGGTTTTAGCATTTAAATTACTTGACGATGTAAAATGCTAGAAAACTCCTCTCTAAAAGTATCATAGAGATTGGCAAGCTTCTCCACCTCACTAGCATAACGGTTATAGGCAATAACTGCTGGAATGGCTGCAGATAAACCCATAGCGGTGGCGATGAGAGCTTCCGAAATACCGGGTGCAACCATTGCCATAGTTGCTTGTTGTGCCCTTCCTAGTGCTCTAAATGAGGTCATAATTCCCCAAACTGTACCGAATAGACCAACATAGGGACTGGTAGAGCCAACTGTAGCAAGAAATGAGAGATGTAGCTCTAAAAGCGCAGCTTCGCGGGCGAAGGCTATTCTCATGGCTCGTTGCACCCCTTCTAAAATAGCGTCAGATTTTGCTGTAGCTTGCTTTTTTAGGCGGGAATATTCGCCAAAACCAGCATAAAAAATATGTTCTAGGCCGTGTAGCTCCTCTTGGCGATTATCTAGTTCGGTATAAAGTTTATTTAAATCACTTCCTGACCAAAATTGTTTTTCAAACTTTTTAATGGCGAGTTCAGCATCTTTAAGAAAAAAGAATCGCTGAAAAATTATCGTCCAAGACCATACCGATGCAGCTAATAAAAGGAGCATTACTATTTTTACAACTGGTCCTGCATTAGCAACAAAACTCCACAGTGATGATGGTTCATGCGTCATAAATATTTCCTCTATTAAAAACTTAGCTTAATTTTAACAAAAAAAGGTTAGCGGTCAAGCTACCATAGCCAGCGATAAGAAATCTCTAGGATGGCAAACCTTGTAGGAAATCCTCAACTGGCATACATAAAACATTTTTGATTTTCATTTTTTGTGTACCACGATAAAGCAACAACAATTCAGCTTCTGGATAATCTTCACCAAAAACGCACAAACCTCGAACCTCTTTAGTTGAAACATTTTTATTGTTTTTTACTTCTATAGTCCACAGTCCATTTGGACCATAGAGTACAAAATCTACTTCTACGCCAGAAGTCGTTCGCCAGTAATAAATTTTATAATCTAGATCACTATAATCATTCCAAGCTTGCAAATGTTGTAAAACCAAGCCTTCTAAAGTGTGACCAAATACTTCTGTAGCAGTATCTAATGGCCCTTGAGAACGCAAGCTTCTGAAAATGCCAATATCAAAATAGTAAAATTTAGGATGAGAAACTATTCGGCGTTTGGCACATTTGGTGAAGACTGGTACTAGATGGCATAACAACAAATCTTGCAATATATTTAGATATCCTTCGGCAATCTTTAAAGATAATATTTCTAGGAAACGAGCAAAATCACCAATATTACGCACTATTCCTTCAGCTTGTACTTCTTCTTTCAGATATAAACCAGCGTAAGCACGTAAGGTGTCACCAGAATTCTGACTAGAATGAATAAGTGGTAATAACCCAAATTGTAGAGCATATTCTAGCTTGAATCTCTTTCCTGACTCAGCAGCTGTAAATGGCAAGCATGTCGCTATGCTCACTATAGATTTTTAGCACTCACTCCGTTCTGCTAAAAATCGTCAGCTACCGCGGATTACTCTCCTTCGCTTCGCTCTCCCTGGCTCGCAGCGATGGAAATATCTTAATACTGCTCTACCAGCTAGTAAATTTTCTCCACTACGCTTTAATTTACGAGCATTCGATCCAGTCAAAGTAAAGTGAATTTTTTATTTTGTTCAATTAAACTGTGTACCACATTTAATATTTGTGGTGATCTTTGTACTTCATCGATTACGATGTCGGTATGATGGTTAGCAGCAATGTTTTCTGTTAATCGTTCTGGGTATGCATTATAAAGATGTAAATTCTCTGGTTTGAGCAAATCTATCCATAGGGCTTCGGAGAACCTCTGTTTCAGAAAAATTGATTTGCCGGTGCCACGCGGGCCAAACAAAAAGAAGCTTGTTTTGGCTCGTCAAAAAATCTAGGTATAAAATTAAACTGGTTCATAAGAAATATCAAAAGCTTATTACTGCGACATATTAACAAGAGAAGTAAAAAAATCAATGATTTTTTTACCTTAGGGGTGAAAAAATATCACAAAATTTTGATGTTAGCCTATGAAAGATAAAATTTACTTTCATAATTAGACTAAATCAATGAATTCTATCCCATTGATGATTAATTATTTTAAAACTACGATCTTGAGAACTCACGTAAATTTTTTATCCAAGTCACTAAAGAGAGATACGGATACTTTTTAAATAATGAGGCTCGCATATAGCAGTTAATTTTGCACCCTTGGCAAAATTCATATTTACCCATTTGTTTTGCTATCTCATCTACTATTTTAGAATTTTGTAATTCAAAGAGATTATTGTTAATTTTTATTTTATGAATTGTATGATGATAACAAGGCAATAGTAGGCAATTATCCGGAGAAATTACAATAACATTTTTTACCGCTCTACAAACTGGTTTAGTGGTTTGATTCCCTCCAGAGATTATGAATTTTAATAGTGCTAAATTTAACATTACGTATGGTTCATTACGATATGGGATTAATTGTTCAGCAAGTTTAACTGTTAGCCCCTGGTTACCAAAATACGAAAAACATGGGTTGATACTCAAAACGCATCTATTTTTTTGTGCAAAATTAATTATGGTGGGCAAGGCTACTAGGTTTTCATTAGTGGTAGTATGGAGTAAATATATTTTTTGATGTAATTTTTTGGCTAATTCGATACTGGTAATAACTTTTTGATGAGAATTTATTCCAGTTATTTCATTATGAACAGATTCTTGATGAGAATGTAACGAAAAGTACAATACATTAATTAATCCTTTTAGATCTCCTGCATACTGTGGATAGAGTGTGCAATTAGTGGTAACAGTAGTATAAAATCCCAACTTTTTTGCTACTACTAAAGCTTCTCTTAAAAAAGGGTAAAGTAAAGGTTCACCACCAGTAAAATCGATAACTTTAATCCCTAATTTTTTTAAATCTTTCAGATTATTTTTTATTTCTTCTATGGTTGGTTCCTGTGATTTATGCTGTAGTTGCCAAATATTGCAAAATTTGCAACGGGAATTGCAACGGAGGGTTACATAGTAGTTACACAAAATTTTCATAATAAAACTTATTTTGGTGCTGTTAGACCAAAATGTGAGTATGCGCGTTTGGTTACTACTCGTCCCCGTGGAGTGCGTGCAAGATACCCTTGTTGTAGTAAATATGGTTCTAGAACATCTTCAATAGTGTCTTTCTCTTCTCCAATCGTAGCAGCTAAAGTTTCTGCACCTACCGGACCACCACTAAATTTTTCGATAATTGCGAGAAGTAGTTTACGGTCTAAAATATCAAAACCACATGAGTCGATATCCAGCAATTGGAGTGCAGCATCCGCTACCTCTTTTGTAATTTTACTCCCCGCCTTTACTTGAGCAAAATCCCTAACGCGGCGAAGTAGACGATTAGAAATACGTGGTGTTCCACGGGAGCGGCAAGCAATCTCTTTGGCACCATAGGGATCAATGTCTATGTTTAAAATGTTCGCTGAGCGAATAACAATTTTTGCTAAATCGTTTGGTTCGTAGAATTCTAAACGTTGTAAAATTCCGAAGCGATCTCTTAAGGGTGAGGTCAATAGGCCAGCTCTAGTGGTTGCACCTATTAGGGTAAAAGGTGGAATATCTAATTTAATTGATCGTGCGGCTGGTCCTTCGCCGATAATAATATCAATTTGATAATCTTCCATCGCAGGGTAGAGAATCTCTTCAACTGTAGCATTTAGACGATGGATCTCATCGATAAATAAAATATCGTGTGGCTCAAGATTAGTTAAAATTGCAGCTAGATCCCCAGCTCGTTCTAATACTGGGCCAGAGGTCTGACGTAAATTTACATGTAATTCATTAGCGACAATATGAGCAAGCGTGGTTTTGCCTAGACCCGGAGGTCCAGAAATCAAAACATGATCGAGAGCATCTTTTCGTTCCCGAGCGGCTTGAATGAATAAACTCATCTGTTTATTGACCGTAGGTTGGCCAGTATAATCAGCTAGAATTTTTGGACGGAGCGTACGATCAACTGCTTCTTCTTCAGGAAGAGTATTGGTGAGTGAAACTAAACGTTCTTGAGTCATGTGGCAATTGTACTCAATACAGGATTATTTTTTCAAATGATTTATATCAATTGATTAATATAAGATTTAGTGGCTATAGCTACAGTATTTAAGCCACAAGCAACACCCCAAACTTTTATATTTGTGAAACAGTGTTTTTGTAGCAAATTAAACAGTTCCTCTTTTCTAAAATATTTTTTGTGATCATATACACCAAAATGAGAGATAATCCCTTTATCTGCTAGAAATTCTAATAGTGGTTTAGAACAAGGAGATGGTGTGGTCAAAATTAACTGACCACCTATTTTTAAACCACGATAACATTCACTAATAATATTATCATAGGTATTTAAGTGCTCTAAAACTGCTAACATTGTGATTAGATCAAATTCATTGTCATATACTGGCAGAGGCACTTGCTCAAGATCTGCTGACCGTAATTCCATTTTGTTAGATATTTTATTAAGTATTAAACTATCTATCCCTACTAATTTACCTTGTACGATACTAATGAGAGATCTTAGTAAATATTGGTTTATCCCACAACCCATATCACATATATTCATGTTAGGTATAATATAAGGAAGTACTAATTTAGTACGTAATCTCCTTAAAAACCTATCAATAGGAAGCTCCAACTTCATATTATTTTATTTGATTTTTTTCAACGCCAATCTTATCAATTCCTCGCTTGGCAAGTTTTGGTCTTTGAGATTACTAAGTGCTTGCCGTGCTTCATGGGGTTTGTAACCTAAAGCTACTAAGGCGCTAATAGTGGTACTTATGGAGGAATCAGCTACTGTACTGGAGCTTTCCCATTCATCAATTTTATCCCGCATTTCAACAATTAATCGCTTGGCAGTTTTAGCACCAATACCCGGGATCTTTTCAAGAGCTGTTACGTTATTATTAACCAAGTGCTGAGCAAATAAAGTGGGTTCCATTGCTGAAAGAATTGCTAAAGCTATTTTAGGTCCAATATTGCTGATTTTGATCAATGTTCTAAAGAGAGAACGTTGTTCTTTATTGATAAAGCCATATAGAAACTCTCCATCTTCACGGGTAGCTAAATGGATGTATAAAGATACTTCTTGGCCAAGAGGGGGTAAATTAATAAAATTACTTAAAGCCACTTGTACTTCATAACCGATGCCGTTTACTTCAATCGTTAGATTGGGAGCCTCTTTTTCTAGTAAGATACCGCGTAAAAATCCAATCATAATTTTACCTTATGATACAATCCCTGATAAACAGGAGTTAGCATGACAAATTGCTATAGCGAGGGCATCTGCTTCGTCAGTTTGTGGTTTGTCTTTTAATTTTAATAATAATTTTACCATATGTTGTACTTGGTTTTTTTCAGCATTACCATATCCTACAACTGCTTGTTTTACTTGTCGCGCCGAATACTCAGCAATCTTTATATTTCCTTGTGTAGCTGCAACTATTGCTGCTCCTCTAGCTTGTCCTAATTTTAAAGCAGAATTAACATTGGCATGCATGAATACTTGTTCTAATGCGATCTCTTGTGGTTGGTGCAATTTAACTATTTGAGAAATACCACTAAAAATCTCATATAGTTGTTTACTCGGATGGTTTTTCGTTGTTTTAATACAACCACTTGCTATGTAACTATATTTGTTGCCCTGATAATTAATAATACCAAATCCTGTAATATTGGAACCAGGATCGATACCTAAAATAACTGGCACCTTAGAATATCCCTGTGATTTTGTAGGAGAGCCCAAGAGTGAACAAATTGCAATGAGGAGTCGGATTCTCAGTAGCTACTTGGTTTAAACTTATCCGGTTTTTGCCCAATACTGATGTCCAAGAAGCATCAAGAGCAATATTGTCAGTAAAATTAAACACTAGCCCTGCGCCAAAAGTTGGGTGAATGATATCACTGGATTTTTTTATACCATTAATAGTATCAATTTTAGTATTTATATATGCACCACCACCTTTGCCATAGATGCTGAAATGAGAAAGCCAAGTGTTGGTATTTAGAACTGCAAGAGGAAGAGTTATTCTGGCGACTAGATCTATGGTGTAGCTTTTGATGTTGATAGTATTTGCTGTAGTTGTATAGGTGTTATCAGGATAGTATGTATAACCACCTTCAATACTAAAGAAAGGGACAAAACTGTAACCTCCATATGCACGCCAACCAGTGAACGTACCACGTTCAACTGTATTTATGGGTTGACTTTCCACATATTGTTTGTAACCGTCACCCTCATTAATTCGTCCCCATCCGACTTGACCACCTAAGTATAAGCCAGGATTATAATTTGTTATGTGAGCATTAGCAGTAGTCAACAGGGTTAGAATACTTAACAAAAAAATTATTTTTTTCATTTTAGTCTCCATTATGTTTTTACAAAATTTCCACAGAAATATCTGCATTGGTGTAAACGTTTTGAACGTCATCTGAAGTTTCAAGTGCATCAACTAACTCCATAAGTTTGGTACTTGCTTCTTTGTCTAGTTTAACCTGAGTCGATGCTAACATAGAAATTTCGGCTTCAGCTATTTTTAATCCAGATTTTTCTATAATAGCTTTTACTTTAGCAAAGTTTTCTGGGTTGGTAATGACTTCTATACTTCCATCATCATTGTTAACAATATCATCAACCCCAGCATCAAGTACAACTTGCATAATTTTATCTTCATTACTCTCTGGTGGAAAGCAAATAATGCCAGATTGTTTAAAAATATAGGCTACTGAACCACTGGTTCCTAAATTGCCCCCATGTTTAGTGAATATATGACGGATTTCACCAGCAGTACGGTTACGATTGTCGGTTAAACACTGAACCAAAACAGCAATTCCACCATGTGCATACCCTTCATAGTAGATCTCTTCCATGTGAATGTCGCTATCTTCTCCAGCCCCCCGTTTAATTGCACGATCAATAGTGTCGCGAGGCATATTATAAGATAGGGCTTTGTCTACTATTAAGCGCAGTTTGGAATTAGTGTTTATATCTTGACCTTGTTTGGCAGCTATAGTAATTTCACGAATTAGTTTTGTGAATATTTTGCCTTTAGCAGCATCTTGCTTGTTCTTACGGTGTTTGATGTTTGCCCATTTACTATGTCCTGCCATATATACTCCCATGCGTCTAAATTTGATTAAGGTGTCATCTTTATGCCGAGTTCTAAAAGCTGTTCTTTATCTACTAATGATGGCGCTTGAACTAGAGGGCATATCCCCGCCTGAGTTTTTGGGAAGGCAATAACTTCACGGATTGACTTAGTACCGGTCATTAACATCGTAATACGGTCTATACCAAAAGCAAGTCCCCCTTCAGGGGGATATCCATACTTGAGCGCTTCAAGTAGATGTCCGAATCTTTCTAGCGCTACTTGTTCGCTAATCCCCAAAACTTTAAATACCGCCATTTGTATTGGGTAATTACTAATTCTAATTGAGCCACCACCGAGCTCCATGCCGTTTAATACTAGATCGTACGCTCGTGCCATTACTCCCCCCGGATTTGCTATGATCTCTTCTGGATCAGTAGTTACTGGTGAAGTGAAAGGATGATGTGTAAAAGTCCAGCCGTTATCTGTTTGTGCAAACATTGGAAAGTCAACAACCCATATTGGTCGCCAACCGTCTTTTATTAAATTATTATCATAGCCTAGTTTTAATCGCAATGCGCCAAATGCTTCGTTTACGATATTTTCTTTATCAGCAGCAAAGAAAATAATGTCATGAGTTTTAGCTTGCGTATGATTCAAAATATTTTCGATAATTTCTTTGGATAAGAATTTTAAAAGTGATGATTGTAAGCCGGACAGTCCTTGTGAAAAGTCATTTACTTTTATATAAGTAAAGCTTTTAAGCCTATAGGTATTTACAAATTCAGTATAACCATCTAATTGTTTTCTCGAAAGTCTAACACCGCCTGGTAATTTTAAAGCGACCACCCGATATTGCGGTTTATTGGCGGCATTGGTAAATACATTGAACCCGCAGTTTTTTACTAAATCGGTAATATCAATTAATTCTAGTGGGATTCTAAGATCCGGTTTATCAGAACCATATTTTTCTAAAGCTTCTTTAAAAGTTATTTGGGGAATAGGATTTGGTAACTCTACCTTCAAGAGTTCAGTGAATAATTCTCTTAATAATTCTCCATGAATATAAATAATTTCTTTTTCATCGGTAAAAGAGAGTTCAACATCTAGTTGAGTAAATTCTAATTGCCGATCAGCACGTAAATCCTCATCACGGAAACATCTAGCAATTTGATAATAACGATCAAATCCAGAAGCCATAAGTAATTGTTTAAAGATTTGTGGGGATTGAGGGAGAGCATAAAACTTCCCAGGAAACTTACGGCTAGGCACTAAAAAATCACGGGCGCCTTCGGGTGTAGTTTTGGTTAATATTGGGGTTTCAATTTCGATAAATCCTAAGTTATCGAGGTAACTACGGATTTTTTTAACGATTTTCGCACGAAAAATTATTTTCTCACTAGCTTCTTTCCGTCTTAAGTCCAAGTAGCGATACTTTAAGCGTAATTCATCGTTAACTTCTTGGTTGTCGTCAAGATTAAAAGGAAGCGCTTCGGATTTAGCTAGGATGTTTAATTTGGATACAACTACCTCCACTTCTCCAGTTTGCATTTCAGGATTAGTCAGTCCTTTAGGTCTTAGACGTACTTTCCCTTCAATAACTAGAACATATTCATTATGAATTTTGGTGGCACTAGCAAATAACTCTTTTTGTTCCTCTTCGATTACTATTTGAACAATATCTTCCCGGTCTCGTAGATTAATAAAAATTACTTTACCATGATGACGAATCCGGTTTACCCAGCCACAAAGTTTTACTTTTTGATCAACAAGTTTTTTGTTAATTTGGTTACAATAATGTGTACGCATAAGATTATTATTTAGGATGGTTTCTTTTCTACACTTTTAGGTTTTTCTGGAGTTTTGGTTTCTTTCTTTTTAGTTTTTTATCTGGAACAGTTTTGTTTTTGAAATCAGTTACATACCATCCAGTACCTTTTAGTTGAAAACTTGTGTTAGACACTAATTTTACTAGTTGAGTTTTCTTACATTTGGGACAAGTGGATAATGGTTTATCAGTTACTTTTTGTAATTGTTCAAATCTATAACCACATTTTTTGCATTTATATTCATAAATTGGCATTTTTACCTCGCTATAATTTGGATATGAACTTAATAAAATTGTACCATAAAAAAATTTAAAGTTTAGTGGGATAAAAATATAAAAATTACCACATATTATTTAACTATTGTAGAATACTGCCATTATGCGTACCTCGAATTTTCTACTTGCTACTTTACGTGAAGATCCAGCCGATGCTGAAGTTATCAGTCACAAATTAATGCTCCGTGCCGGTATGATTAGAAAACTTACCTCGGGTATTTATACTTGGTTACCGCTAGGGCTTCGGGTGCTAAAGAAAGTAGAGAAGATTATTCGTGAAGAAATGAATCGTATTGGCGCACTTGAAGTTTTAATGCCAACGGTTCAGCCAGCGGAGTTATGGCAAGAATCTAAACGGTGGGATACCTTCGATGATCAGTTGTTAAAAATCAAGGATCGTAATCAGCATGATTTTTGTTTTGGTCCAACTCACGAAGAGATTGTTACTGATTTAATTAGGCATGAACTTCATAGTTACAAACAATTGCCACTTATTTTTTACCAAATTCAAACTAAGTTTAGAGATGAGATTCGTCCCCGTTTTGGCGTAATGCGCGGACGAGAATTTATGATGAAAGATGCTTATTCCTTTCATTTAGATGAGGATTCACTAGCTAAAACTTACGCTGTTATGTATGAAGCTTATGAGAAAATTTTCTCGCGCCTGGGTTTAAAATTTCGTAGTGTCCTCGCTGATACTGGAAATATAGGGGGGAGTAAATCCCACGAGTTTCAAGTACTTGCTGATTCTGGAGAAGATCTAATTGTTTATAGTGATGCAAGTGACTATGCAGCGAATATTGAGATGGCTACTTGTTTAACTCGTCCGCTCAGTGTCCAAAAATCTAGCAACGCCATGAAAAAAGTAGCGACCCCAAAAGTAACAACTGTTGCTGAGGTAGCAGATTTTCTGAAAGTCCCAACTAAACAAATTTTAAGAACCTTGATTGTTAGGGGAGAAAAAACTCCTTGGGTTGCTTTAGTGTTACGTGGCGATCATGAATTGAACGAGATTAAAGCAAATAAATTGCAAGATGTTTCTTCTCCTCTTACTTTTATTAATCCAAAAGAGTTTCAAGAAACTTTGGGGTATAGTGCAGGTTTCGTCGGCCCTTTGGGTTTAACATTTTCCGTGATTCTCGATCATGATGCAGCCCAGGTTACAGATTTTATTTGTGGAGCGAATGTTGATGATGAGCATTTAATCAATGTGAATTGGGAACGAGATCTACCTTTACCAAAAATTGCGGATCTTCGTAAAGTAGTAGAAGGAGATTTAAGTCCTGATAGTAAGGGAAAATTAAAATTTGTTCGTGGTATTGAGGTGGGTCAAGTATTTCAGCTGGGGCAAAAATACAGTAAATCTATGCGAGCTACAGTTTTAGATAAAACAGGAAAAGCTGTTGAATTGTTTATGGGTTGTTATGGTATCGGAGTATCACGTACCATTGCTGCTGCTATTGAACAACATCATGATGAGCATGGAATTGTTTGGCAAGATGCAATGACACCGTTTCAGTTAGTTATTATCCCCATGAGTTTACATAAATCTTATCGGGTGCGAGAATTAACTGAAAAAATTTACCAAGAGTTGACTGATCATGGTTTTGAAGTCCTACTTGATGATAGAGAAGAACGAGCTGGAGTTTTATTTACTGATATGGATCTAGTTGGGATTCCTCATCGGATTGTTATTAGTGAAAGCGGTATAGATGTTGGAGTAATCGAATATAAATCTCGTGCAAAACATGATTCAGAAAATGTTTCAATTGATAATTTAATGGAATTTATTACTAGTAAAATAGTTAATATTGATTAGATAGTTACTTGTGGAGCTACAGTCAAAGTTTTCTTTTTCACTATTTGTAAAATTGTTTTAGTTATATTTTGATTGCTAGCGATTAACTTGCCAGTGGTTAGATAATTATGGGTACCATTAAAATCAGTAACAGTGCCGCCAGCTTCTTGGATAATCAAAATGCCAGCTGCCATGTCCCATGGTGCAAGATTTATTCCCCACATACCATCAATGCGATTGCAAGCGACATAAGCTAGATCAAGAGCAGCTGAACCACTATGGCGGGTACTAGCAACTTGAGGAAAGATTGCTGCTGATATTTTTAAGTAATTTGCAATATCTTTACTGTTTTTATTACCTAGGCTTGAAGCAATAACCGCTTTTGTAAATTGTTTTTGTTGTGTAATTCTAATTCTATGATCATTGAGGAAAGCACCACTACCATGGGTTGCAGTAAACAGCTCTTGTCGCAAAGGATCATAAATTACCCCATGTTCTATTCTATTTTTATATTGTATACCAATAGAAATACAAAAATGTGGATTGTCATGTAAAAAATTGGTGGTACCGTCTATTGGATCGATAATCCAAGTGTAATCGCTTATACCACTTGGGCCGCTCTCTTCTCCTAAAATAGCATGATTTGGGTATGCATTATGAATAATTTTAATAATTTCTTGTTCTGCTTGTTGATCGATCTCAGTAACAAAATTGTTAAAGCTTTTTTCTTCAACCTGAATAGTGTCTAGACGGTCAGTTGCTCGTAAAATGATTTTGCTGGCGCTCCTTATGGCTTTTATAGCTATGTTTACTAGTGGATGCAAACGGCTATCCTTTTAAAATATAATGTAGTAGTACTACTAACTTATCACATAATGCCATAAAAAAATTCTTCTAAAAATGGATTTTATCCTATTTGTGGGCACAATCTATACAAGGTAGTGTTTGATCTTGAGTTTCGATTTGGATGGTAGAGTGAGTGATACCAAAATTTTTCTGAATAGCTACGCGTATATCACTAATTATTTGTGCCCACGGTCTGTGATTATGTACTATCACATGAACAGTTAGGAGTACTGTATTAGAAGTTATTGTCCAGATGTGTAAATCATGAAGAGCATATACTCCATCAACACTTTTTATAACCGATTTTACTTGAGTATAATCAATATGTCCTGGGGTTGTTTCCATTAGCACTAGCCATGATTCTCGTAGTAAATGTATGATAGCAATTAAAATTAGAAAGCAAATAAACAGTGAAAGAATTGGGTCGATGAGCGTCCAATTAGTAAAGTAAATTGTTGTGCCTGAGACTAAGACTGCAATAGATCCAAGAATATCTCCCAATACATGCAAGAGAGCAGCACGCATATTTAAAGTTTTTTCTCCCCTATGCAGGATCCATGCGGTGATTATATTAATAATCAATCCAATAGTTGCGACAATAATTACAACTTCGCTAGTGATCATTGATGGGGTATGTAGACGGTGACTAGCCTCGATAGCAATATTTATGACGACTGCTAATAAGATGGTACAGCTTAACCACGATACTAAAACTTCAATGCGCCCAAAACCATAGGTGTGTCTATTAGTAGCAGCTTGTTGTTTCAACCAAGAGGCAAAAGCTGCAAGAAATAGTGCGAGAGCATCTACCCACATGTGCCCTGCATCGCTTAATAAAGCTAGAGACCCAGACCACCAACCTGTTAATGCTTCGGTACTACCAAATAAGGCGACAAAAAATGCTGCGTAAAGAGCGGTGTTTTTTGTTGATTGATATGAATGTTGATGGTGAGAATGGCTCATTTATTACCACAATAACATTTTAGAGATATTGCTTTGGATAGAAAGAGCGAATCGTTCAGCCAAACTTTTTTTGATAGTATATTTGACCTTAAAAATGTGAGCTTTTTCACTCATATTTAACAAGTAGTCATCACTGGTCATGATTTCATCCATCAAGCCCAATTCTTTAGCGCGGGTACCGTACCATATTTCGCCAGTAGCTAGTTTCTCGATATCAACGCTTGGTCTATTAAGCGAGACGAAATTTTTGAATAAAGTGTGTGCTTCTTCAACATCGTGTTGTGCTTTTTCTTTACCCTCTTTAGTATTTTCGGCAAACAGAGATAAGGTACGTTTATATTTGCCAGCTGTTATTTGTTCAAAGTCGATATCGTGTTTTTTGAGCAGGCGATTGAAATTTGGTAACTGGGCAATTACTCCTATAGAACCGATAATGGCAAATGGAGCTGCTAGAATACGATCGGCTACACAGGCTACCATGTAACCACCACTAGCTGCTACTTTGTCAACTGTGGCTATTAGTGGAATCTTCCGATCACGGATGCGCTTTAGTTGAGAAGCTGCTAATCCATAACCGTGAACTGTACCACCTGAACTTTCAATTTTAACTAGTACTTCATCTTTAGGAGTAGCTGTTATTAAAATTGCAGTAATTTCCTCTCTGAGATTTTCTACTGCGGAGGCTTTAATATCACCGTCAAATTCTAAGACAAAAGTTCTAAACTTAGAGGGAGTATTGTTGCCTTGTTTTTTTTGAAATTCTTTATTGTGTTTTTCTTTTTTCTTTAATTTTTTAAGTTCATCTTTCTCAAGAGTTTCTCGACTAAGTAGATCTTTTATTTCTTTATATTTTTGATTGAGCTTGATGATTTCGACTTTTTCCTTGCTTTTAGATTTGTTCTTATTAGCAATAGTGATTATTCCACAGAAGGTGGCTAGAATTGCTACTACTATAGTTAGACTTCGTGCTAGAAATAATCCATATTCAGATAAAAAGTTTGTCATGGTGTTCCTCTGGGTATTAATGATCTATTTCTTTTAATTTTAGTTGGTTAATTTTAGCATTAATAATAGCACGATTGTTAGTACTTAATTTTTGTATTTTTCAAGTGTGTCGCTATGCTCACTATAGATTTTAGGCCATCGTGACCCCTAAAATCAGTTCGCATGGCCGCGACACATCGTTGTGCTTCGCACACCGCGGCCGTCCTGCGGCTGAAAAACG
>JAISFD010000062.1 GCA_031263815.1 Coxiellaceae bacterium
GCATTGGTGTACACTATGACTTTGTTTCCTCAATTTCATTGTGCTATATTTAAGCACGATTCAGGGTTTACTTCATCCCCGAGCTCACGCTCGGGGTTTTATGTGAGGTTTTATAAAAATCAAAGATCTAGCCGAGCAGATGATTTATCTTTCAGGGAAGAAGCTAGAGGAGGAGGTTAATGTTAAATATATTGGGCTTAGGCCCGGTAAGAAATTATACGAAGAGGTTATTTTCTAATTCTGAAGAATTATTGCCCACAGCGCATCCTAAAATTAAACAAGTTAAATATCAGTTATTAGATTGGGAAAAAATATCTCATTATGTAGATATTTTTAGTCAGATGTATGCAACTCATGAAAATGAAGATAAGTTCAGGAATGTATTGACTGAAATGGTTCCAGAGTTTAATGTGACTAATAATTAATTAAACATTATGATTTATCTACATAAAATTTTACCGCTGCTTTTTCTTCCAACTGCAATTATTTTATATTTGCTGTTATGGGCCATCATTACAAGAAAGAGATTGGCTATTATATTAGCTGCTACAATATTAACAGTCACCAGTCTTCCTGTTAGTTATAAGATATTAATGCGGTATGTCGAAAATTATGCAATTAAACGTCTTCCTGCTAATATATCTAATGCAGATGCTATAGTGGTACTAAGTGGTATGTTAGTAACAGTTAATTCAACGCATGGTTTAGTATCAGAATGGGCAGATGGTGGTCCTAATAGATTTTTCGCTGGAATTGAATTACTTAAAGCAAAAAAAGCGAAATACCTAATTTTGACTGGTGGTAAATCACCACAGCAGCCAGATTCTCCACCAGAAGGAGAGGTATTGGCTCAATATGCACAAAATTTTGGTATAAAAAAGAATCAGATTATTGTTACTGGTGAGGTGCAAAACACTTATGATGAGGCAAAGGCAATAAAAGAAATAGTATTAATTAGGAAATTTCACAAAATTATATTAGTAACTTCAGCGTTTCATATGCCAAGAGCGGTGCTATTATTTAAACAATTTGGTATATATAATATAGAACCTTATCCAGTTGATTTTCGAGTTGGAGTTGAAAACTCAACGTTAATAGATTTTCTACCAAGTGGCTTTTCACTCGGACGCTTTGAATTTGCATTAAGAGAGTTAATAGGCGTGGTATACTATTGTCTCAAATTTAAAATTTGATGGTGAGTGAAAATCTAATTTTGGAATTTAACATACTAAACAGCATGGATAGGAATAGCTGTAATTTCTGAAGTTAGAAGTACTAATTGTTTTACTAAGCAAATAATTCCCCCTTCACCAATTAGCATTTTTAACTTTTCTAATACTTGAAAATGTTTGATGTCCCCCTAGATTAGGGGATGCGGTTTTTTTGAATTTCAGAGGAAAAATTTTGCTATCTTTAATGATAAGCAAATCTATTTCTTTTTGATCTTCATCTCGATAATAATAAAATGGCGCTTTTAGTCCATTATGAATATAGCTTTTTAGTAGTTCACCTAAAATCCATGCTTCCAGAATAGCTCTTGACATGGCCCCGGCTTCTAAAGTTTCAGGACTTGACCAGGCCGTTAAACAAGCATGTCGCTATGCTCACTATAGATTTTAGACCATCGTGACCCAATAAGCGCTAACTTATATTTTACCATAAAGAATCTATATAATATTCAAGTAAGCAAATTTTCGAGATCAATATCAATGCGTAATTAGAGCTTCCATTTTTAAGTTAGAGAGCCTGAAAACATGGTAACTAATCATAACTTTTTAAGAGGCTTTAATATGCGGGATGAGCAACGTATTATTGTACAAAATTTGACTTACAAAACTGCGACCAATCAAGTGCTTTTCAATGGTCTTAATTTTACTCTGGCTGATGTTAAAACTGGACTCGTCAGCAGAAACGGAATCGGCAAATCCACACTTCTCAAACTAATTATTAAAAACTTACAACCAACTAGTGGCACGATAAAAGTTGTTGGTACGCTCGATTATTGTCCACAAGATTCTTCACCATATTATGATTTAACCATTGCACAATTTTTTAATATTGCCAATAAACTCAGAGCACTAGAGAATATTTCCCAAGGAAGCATTGACCCACAAGATTTTATCGAACTTGCCGATAACTGGAATATTAGAGAACGAATTCTAAAATACTTAGAAAAATTTTCTTTAAAGACTAAAGATCTTACTACAAAAATAGATACGCTAAGTAACGGTGAGATAACTAAACTATACTTAGCAAAAATATTTAATCCTGAGGCAACGGCAGATTTTATCATTCTTGATGAACCTACCAATAACTTAGATAGTAACACTCGTACTATGCTATACCAGAGCATTCAACAATCATCCCAAGGAATGATTATAGTTAGTCATGATGCAGCACTATTAGAATTAATGGATCAAATATTATCTCTTACTGAATGCGGTGTAAAAATATATGGTGGTAACTTTAGCCTTTATAAAAGACAACAAAAAATAGAACACGACGCCAAAGAACAACATCTAATCAATGCGCAAAAAACGCTTAAAAAAGCCAGGAATTCAATCCAAGCCTCCTACGAAAAACATGCACAAAACTAAACTAAAGGAAAACTTGTGCGAAAAAAGCACGATCAGCCAAAGGCAATGCTCGATTTTGCTAAAAACCTTTGCTAAAAACCGTAGTGGGAGAACTATGAATACTCTTAAGAAACGAGCAACCCGCTCTATAAAAATGGCTGAACATAACTTACAAAATGCTAAAAATAATCTAGATGCTAATTACGACATTTAGGTATCACTACCAAAAACATTTGTTCCTAATGATAAAATAGTCGCCATTTTAGACAACGTGAGTTTCCACTATTCTAGGAACCACCCTTGGATATTACAGAATTTTAATTTAATTATTCGGGGACCAGAAAAGATAGTAATTTCTGGTAGTAATGGTAGCGGCAAAACAACTCTTCTAAAACTGATACAGCAAACGCTTGTACCACAAAATGGCATGATAAAAGTAAACATAGTGAATAATTATTTAGATCAAAAATTAGAAATGTTAAAGCAAGAAATGTCTGCCCTAGATAATTATAAAAATCTCAATCCTAAAGTTACTGATAATGAAGCTCGTAAAAATTTAGCTAGTTTTCTTTTTCGTAATGAGACAGTTTTACAAAAAGTGAAAAATCTAAGTTGTGGGGAAAAATTAAGAGTAGCACTCGCCTCGATTTTACTTTCCGCAAAACCACCAGAACTATTAATGCTTGATGAACCTACCAACCATCTAGATTGGGAAAATCTAGCTTGTCTAGAAGCTATCTTAAAAAATTATAAGGGTGCCTTAATTATTATCAGTCACGATAGAATTTTTTTAGACCGGTTACAAAAGGCATTAGTTCTGAGGTTCAGCAACATCAATCTCGGGTTTACCCCATGAACCAGTAACATGATAATTATAAACTGCCGCTTTTTTAATTGCCGTCGACACTACTTTCTCAGCAACTAAACTTATCACCCCAATAACTGGACCACCAGCTACAGCAGCTACTACTGGAATGCTAGAAGTAATCTGTGGTATGGCACTCAACATCATATCATAATCTTGATTCTGCAAACCAATTCTGCCATAAGCTTTAATATTTGCTACGGGACCATCAATGTGGAGATTATTAACTAACATATTACCATCTTTGAGCTCAAAATCTCCTTTGAGGGCATCAAAACTAAATCCCTTCTTAGTCAAGTCACTAAAATCTAAAGATAGGCGCCGCGGTAAAGATTGCAAACTAAGTATACCAAGTACTCGTCCAAAACCCAATTTATTTTCTGTCCCCTTGCCCAAATTTATAATTCGACCATTATTAATATTAAAGGAACAATTGCCGTGCATAGTTGACAAAGTTGGTTTATATGGAGAATCTGGCCACTTTAAGACAAAATTTGCCTCCCCTTTGCCATCAATCATAGTATCGGTTATATCTTTGCGCTTCAATAAACCGCCTACATTATCGCTTTTAATCTTACCACGTAAAACCGTGCTCTGACTGTTATCGGCCGCCAACCATGTACCATCAGCATCTATATCAAACCCTAAATCACTAATCGTAGCTTTGTTAATCTTTAACCCACCATCTTGAGGCTCAGTAACAAAAGTAATTGTACCAAAACGTTTTTGATTATAACGAAGATCATTAATTTTGAAATCAAGAGGAGGAAAATACTGAGGTTTAAATGTGGTTAATGTTTTCTGCTTCTCACCACTAACACAAAGTTTCTTAAAGTTCCCTTTTATCGTTGCTTTAGTATTATAGGGAAAATAGAGTTCACCATCAGCATCTGACATCGTAATTTTTATCACCCATCCATCATCTTGGGGCTGGGCCAGCAAAGATAGTTTATTAAATATGTATCCAAAAATGCGGCATTCTTTAATAGATAAACTAATTTGACGAATTGTAGACATAGCTTCGCTAATAGCAGTATGAGTTTTACCGAAAAATTCCTGCCAAATTTTCCAATCTAGTTTATTTAAACTACCACTAACTACTAATCCTGAACTCGCAGAAATCTTAGCTGGAACTGCTCCAAATTTCACTTCACCTGCTACTACTTTAAGATAGTCAGTACCTCCACTTTCAACTAATAAAGCAGCGTTTATTTGATCATTATAATTAATATTTACTTGTGGAAGTTTATTACTTCCAAAAAGACAGGTTAAATTAAATTTAGAAGAACTATTAGCCTCTTTTGCAAAAGGTTCTGGTAACTCAACTGCCACTCCCACAAGAGTAGAATTGAGTTTAAAAATATTGGGTAAAGAACCATCATGCAAATCGAGTAATCCAGTATACTTAAAACTACCACTGGCATAAGAAGATAGTTTAACTAAAAACACTCGTTCAAAATCTTGTATCTCGGCACTACCAGAAATATTAATTCTTGTAATTGGATCACTATGCTTGGGCTGTAAAGTACTTAATATCAGACTAATAGGCTTAGCAAACAATTTCCCCTGTAAAGGATCGGATGTCAAATTAGCATCATTAAAATATAAATTACCACTAATATCATTAATCTCAAGCCCCAAATTTTGCGAATTAAGATTATTATTCTTTAATTTGATACTACCCTCAACTTGGGTATCTTTATCAGCACTATCATCAGATAGTGGCATTTTCATCTTTAAGCCAAATTTCATCGGCCCTGTTAAATTAATATCTCGTAATTTGCTTCCCACTGTAGTGTTAAGAGGCGAGGACCTGAGAAACTTTAAACCCAAACTCGAAGTAGTATCGATTTCACCTTCAACATATAAAACAGGAAATTCAAGATCTGGTATGGTAGCCTTAATAAATTTCGTGGGACTACCCATAATTTTGGCACTATGCGATACAATTGTCATTGTACGATTAGCAAAGGCTATTTTACCAGTAATTTTTTCAAGTTGGGGCCAATCATGATCATAATGCAGATATACATCTTTGATAGTAGAATCAATTACCAATCTCCCCTCATTATGATCAAAAGGAAACTTGTTTAGTGGTCCCTGTAAAACTATACTCCCAGAAATTACTTTACTACTAATAAATGCTTGATCTAACCAAGTCACAGCAGCTGGCAGTAACATAGTTACTGGATAATATAGCTTAGCTTTAGCAAGATTCATTAATTTGAATTTTAGTCCCACATCAACTGTAGGCATCTTAGTTTTATGAGGGAATAAAAATTGTCCATTGCCGTGACAAGTTAAGTGGTTATCAACAAACTCTAAATTATCAAGACTCACTTTGAAACCTTTGTTATCACTTTGCCAAAAAACTTTACTATTTAAATTATTAATTAAGAGCGGTTGCCGAAAAACTTTAGTAGTAATCTTAGAATTTTTTATCGCTAAACGAATATTCCCAGTACTAGGTATAAAAAACCCCTTATCCAACACATTAGTACCATTTAAATTCAGATCAAATACGAAGTTATCTAATTTCAATTCACCAAGCAGAGAGGAAATGGCATGATGTCGTAAATCACCATGTAATTTTAAATTAGCTTTAAATGCCGCAGTTTGCAAATCTTTTTGTTTAACTTTACCCCGTACTTTCAAATCGTGTTGTAAAACACTCTTGTATAGTTTTAAACGTAAGTCAGTAATTTTAATTACCTCACCATTAGCTAAACGACAATTTAAAACAATATCTGCTAAATCAATGCTACTTTGCTCAAATAACCACGATGAAATTTCATTTAATACAGAATTAACCTTAGTAGTATTAGTAGCTCCTGAAGAAATACCCATGACCCTTAAGCTACCATGTTTATCTTGATAAACATTAAGTTCGCTACCGCGTACTAATAGTAATCCTGGTTTAACTTGCCATTGAAACAAACTACCTATTAAATCGATACCAATTTGCAATTCTTTCGTTTGCAATATCTTTTCGGTTTTAGCATCACTAAAAATTACTACATTTTGTAATTTCAACACTGGTTCTAAACCGTGGCTACCTATGGCAATAGCACCTATTTGCACTGGTTGTTGGATAAGTTTACTTACAAATCGTTCAAAATTATGTCGATAATTTTCAAATCGCGCATTAACAAAATAGATAGCAGAAAGCATTGCCCCTAGCATTAACATTAAAATAATAATGCTTAAATTTATCCAATATAGAATTTTATGAATGACTTTTCTCAAATGCGAAACTTGCGTTGTAAATTAAATAATAATAAAGTTAATAGTAGCCACCAGATAGCACCTACCACTGCTCCTCCTAAAATTGACCAAACACTAAAATAACTTCCCCCATAAGATTGCATTAAAAATATTAAGGTTTGATACAATACTAACAAGCCAAAAACTACCGGAGTTACTTTTACAAGCCCCAATGATAAAATTTTCTCCCGAATTTTTATCATAAGTATAGCTACTAAGACTAACCCTAAGGCGTGTGTACCCAAAGTAACATTATATATAGCATCGATAATAATCCCGAAAACCCAAGCAACACCTACATTCACATATTGCGGCATCATGAAAACCCAATATAGTACTATCAATACTAACCACAAAGGACTTACCCAATGTAAACCTGTCGGTAATTGTAAAAACATTAATAACAACCCGACAAAAAAACTTAAAAATATCAACAACCATCTTTTTATAGGCAATGTAAAGATCATAATAATTTTTAGTGTTTTTTATTACTCTTTTTTGTCTGCTTGACTGGTATAGTTAAATCAGGCCAAACTAGTAGAACATGACTTACCCGATTTATATGCGCCGAAGGAACAACAAAAATTTTCATAAAACGTTTCCCTATCACATGTTTAATCTCTTTAACTACACCAACTTGATAGCCAGCTGGAAAATGCAGTCCCAATCCTGAAGTAACTACAATATCTCTTTCTTTAACATCTGCAGTTTCGTGAACATGGGTTAATTCCAAATAATCGCTAGTACCCACACCCAGTGCCACTGTTTGTAAACCACTTCTAACAACTACAACTGGTACTACACTTTTATTGTTAGTAACTAACAAAACCTTACTCATGTTTTTTTCAACTGAAACTACTTGTCCTAAAAGCCCATGAGCATCTAATACTGGCTGTTTAATGTAGACCCCATCGCGTTCGCCTTTACTAATAGTAACTTTTTGACCAAAGTTATCTACTTCTGACATAATTATTTTTGCAGATAGAACACTACCTTTAATCTTATGAGAACCATGTAAGAGAGTACGCAATTCAATATTCTCATGTTCCAAAAAGTTTAATCTTTGTAATCTAGCATTAACAAGTAACAATTCTGCAGTAAGACGTTCGTTCTCTTTAAGAATAACTGTCTTACCTATAAAATTAACATTAAGTTTATGAGCTAAAACCAAAGGCAAATTAACTATATATTGCAAAGGTAAGGTAACAAACGATAACTTGGAATGCAGTACATCAAAACAATGAAAACGATAATCACAAAAAAACAAAAACAAGGACAATACCATGAACATTAACGCTCTTATTCCTTGCGAAGATTGTTTGCTAAAGATTCTTTTGATAATAAACTCCTAGTTCCACACCGCAATTATTCACGACCCAAAAAATCAGCATGTCCACTGATTTCTAGTATTTCTAATGCTTTACCACCACCACGTGCAACACAAGTCAAAGGATCATCAGCCACAATCACTGGCAACCCAGTCTCTTCCATTAGTAAACGATCCAAATTCGTCAGTAATGCTCCTCCACCAGTTAATACTACACCACGTTCAGCAATATCTGAAGCAAGTTCAGGCGGAGCTTGTTCTAAAGCATTATGTACTACACCAACAACACCAGCTAAAGATTCCTGGAGTGCTTCCAAAACTTCGTTACTATTCAAAGTAAAACTACGTGGCACTCCTTCAGCAATATTACGTCCACGTATTTCTATTTCCCGTACTAAATTACCCGGATAAGCTGTACCAATCTCATGTTTAATTCGTTCTGCAGTACTTTCACCAATTAAACTACCATAATTACGTCTGACATAATTAATAATAGCTTCATCAAAACGATCACCACCAATTCTAACTGATTCTGAATACACAATCCCATTTAAAGAAATAATTGCTACCTCTGAAGTACCTCCACCAATATCAACTACCATAGAACCATTAGCTTTTTCAATCGGCAACCCCGCTCCAATAGCAGCAGCCATCGGTTCTTCAATCAAATAAACATCTCGAGCACCTGCTCCCAGTGCAGATTCCTTAATAGCCCGTCGTTCCACTTGAGTAGAACCACTTGGTACTCCAACCAATACCCTAGGGCTAGGACGCAGAAAATATTTGGATTCATGAACTTTATGAATAAAATACTGTAACATTTTTTCAGTGATATAAAAATCGGCAATAACACCATCTTTTAAAGGACGAATAGCAGAAATATTACCCGGCGTACGTCCCAACATTCTCTTAGCATCTAAACCAACAGCCAAAACACTAGTTTGCCCACCACCCTCGTGACGTACTGCAACTACCGATGGCTCATTCAATACAATCCCCTTGTTACGCATATAAATAAGAGTATTAGCTGTGCCTAGATCAATCGACATATCTGTAGAAAACAATCCCCTAAATTTCTTAAACATAT
Organism: Coxiellaceae bacterium; assembly: GCA_031263815.1. Classification (GTDB taxonomy): domain Bacteria; phylum Pseudomonadota; class Gammaproteobacteria; order UBA9339; family UBA9339; genus UBA9339. The sequence goes on from JAISFD010000062.1 coordinate 9,120, forward strand.
AGAATTCACCTTATAACTTATTAATTTACAAATTACTATTTTATAGAGTAGCTCAAATCTTTAAAGTTTTAAACAGATATTTCATAAGATCAATCCACATTAAGTTATGATTTAACATCTAAATATATCTACCGTTCCATATGAATTAATTTTAATTGTTTCAATAGGTTAGATGAATACACTGCCATAATAAAATAATATTGTCTAATTTAGCATCTAGCTCTACAATTTTGAGTAGTACTTATAAATTCTAAATGCCTTGAAGCGATCAGTATGTCAAAAAAACTATTTACAAAATCATTTGGCTGTCAAATGAATGAATATGACGTTACAAAAATAGTTGACATTTTAGCAAAAACACACAATTTTATTACAGTAGAAAATCCTGCTAAGGCTGATTTGATCATCTTAAATACTTGTTCAGTACGTGCCAAAGCTACAGAAAAAGTATTCTCTGAACTAGGAAGATTAAAACTTCTTAAACAAAAAAATCCTAACCTCATTTTAGCAGTAGGAGGTTGCGTATCAAGAGAAGAACAAGTGAGAGTGTTTAAACGTGCTCCTCACGTCGATATTATTTTTAGCCCACAAACTTTACATCGTCTACCCAAAATGTATGAAAGATCTTGCAACAAGGAAAAACATATTATTGACATCTTTGCCCCCCCAATCGAAAAATTTGATTATTTACCGCCACCCATAAAAACTGGACCAATTGCTTACATATCTATTATGGAAGGATGTAATAAATTCTGTAGTTACTGTATTGTTCCTTATACTCGGGGTCGTGAAACTAGCCGCAAGATGACGGATATCATTACTGAAGTCGGAGGCTTAGCTCAAAAAGGGGCAAAAGAGATCCATTTGTTAGGACAAAACGTTAATGCGTATCATGACCAAGAACAACATGTTAACCTTGCAGAACTTATTCATGAAATCGCCAAAATAGAAAACATTATAAGAATTCGTTTCACCACTTCTCATCCTAAAGAATTTAGCGATAATTTAATTGCGGCTTTTAAGCATGAATCCAAATTAGCTAACCACATTCATTTACCAATTCAGAGTGGTTCCAACCGAATTTTGCAACTCATGCGTCGGGGCTATACCCGAGAAGAGTATCAAGAAATCGTTGCAAAACTACGTAAAGTTCGCCCTAATATTAGCATTTCAACCGATTTCATTGTAGGGTTTCCTAATGAGACAGCAGAGGATTTTGCTTTAACTATGGATATTATCCATAAAATAAATTTTGATGCTGCATTTAGTTTTATTTACAGTTCAAGACCTAACACACCAGCAGCTCAAATAGAAGACAATGTAACATTAGGGCAGAAAAAAGAACGTTTGGCAATTCTTCAAAATCAATTAATGTTACAATCACATCAATACGGTAAGAATATGATTGATACTATCCAAAAAGTACTTGTCACAGATCTAGTTAAAGCAGTCCCCCATCAATTCTCAGGAAGAACAGAAAATAACCGAATCGTAAATTTTATTTCCCCTAAAAATGTCTTGGGCAAAATTGTAGAGCTTAAAATCACGGAGGCCTTTCCTAATTCACTCTACGGAGAAATTTATACGAAACCTATTGCGGTTTTTTAACAAGTAGTATACTCTCAATTCAGAAAAATTTAACTCTATAGAGATGCAATTATGAAAGCAAATATCCACCCTAACTATCACGGAGTAAAAGTTATTTGTAGCTGTGGCAACAGTTTTACTACTCAATCGACTATTAATAAAGATACTCTAAACATTGAAATATGTTCATGCTGCCACCCTTTTTATACTGGCAAACAGAAAATAGTTGATACAGCCGGACGCGTAGAAAAATTCCAGAAAAAATACAGTACTAGAAAAAAGCCCAACTAAAATCATGAATGAATATATCAGATTTTGACTATAAGTTACCGAAAGAATTAATTGCTCAACAACCACTTGCAAAACGTAGTAATAGTCGTTTGTTATGCCTAAATAAAACCACGGATACTATTACTCACCACTATTTCAAAGAACTTCACAAATTACTTTCAGCGCGAGACCTCCTCATTCTAAATGATACTAAAGTAGTTCCTGCACGATTATATGCTCATAAACTAACAGGAGGTAAAGTAGAAATCTTTGTTGAACGGATTCAAGAAAATAATACTGTTCTTGCTCAAACTAAAACTAGCAAACCATTAAGAATGGGGACGAAACTAGTTTTAACTAATAATACTTATTTTGAAATCACAGGATATCACAATAAGTTATTTATATTAAAATTACATTCTCCTTACACTACAGAAACTCTTTTAAGAAAATTTGGGCACGTACCATTACCACCGTACATCAAACATCAACCTAATATTTATGACAAAAAGTACTATCAAACCATTTATGCAAAACATTGGGGGGGCGGTTGCTGCCCCAACTAAAAGTTATGGTATACTAAAACCAGTTTAATAATTTTTTCAAAACTACAAAAAATTTAGTACAATAAGTTTATGCAAAAAATTCCCATAACTATTAAAGGTGTGGCGGCATTACGTCAAGAGTTAGACAAACTTAAAACTCAAGACCGCCCGCGAATTGCTAAGGCTATTGGCGAAGCGCGTGCGCATGGCGATCTTCGTGAAAATGCTGAATATCACGCTGCCAAAGAAACTCAAGGATTTATCGAAGCAAAAATTAGAGATATCGAAAATAAACTTATCAACGCTAATGTTATCGATGTGACGAAGCTCCCGCGCAATGGCATTGTAGTATTTGGTACTACTGTTCACTTAATAAACATTGATATTCAGGTTAAAAATGTATATCAGCTAGTCGGAGATGATGAAGCGGACATTAAGCAGAATAAAATCTCTATTAATTCCCCCATCGCCCGAGCTTTGGTTGGTAAAAAAGTGGGAGATATCACTAGCGTTACTACCCCTTCAGGTGTGTTACAGTTAGAAATCACCAAAATTGAATATATTTAAAGCTAATCAAGTAAATTTTTTGAGTAAATTTTCAGATAATTCTGTAAGCAATTTAGATTGTACCTGACTTAAACTTCTCGTTTGCCGTAAGTTTTCTATCTCAGCTAAAGCAGCATGAGGAGTAAGACGTACTTCGTTCTTATAATTAAGTATTACTTTCCCCGATCTTATTTGGGTCATATAACTCATAAACTCCGCATAGAGATCTTGGCGTTTAGTTAAGGCCTCTGGATAATTACGTCCCATGATACGGAGCGCTTGCAAGCGTAGATTGTTATTAACGAAGTTATCAATTATAGCTATTTTTCCTTGAGAGTTAGTGATATGAAATCTATCACACTGCCAACGCTCCTCATCGCTAATAAAACCAATTTGATAAAGTGCGGCATCAACATCAAGATCAGGAATTATAGGATATTTATATTCTCTATGATAAGAAGCAATCTCACTAAAAAGTTCAGGATTTTTCTTTAACCATATAAGATTAGTAGCCATTAACTGTAATCTATCATTAGACAAATAACGATTAAATCTATCACATAATGGTAATAATAGAGGTGGCTCGCCAAAACGTTTTCTATTGACAAAAGTTGCAGTCGCAATATTACTATTATTAATATCAAACAATGCAAAACAATCTAAGGGTAACCATAAACTTTGATTTTTATAGTGATTATGTAGCCCTAAACCAACAACTGATGATTGATAAAACTTAGCTGCACCTAGATTACCATCAATTAATAACCCTCCGCGATACTTATCCGCAACAAAAGTTAGTTTTACCAATCTCGCTAAATCAGTTTTTTTATCAAAACATCCGCATAAATAATCCCACATTGCCTGCTCTTTTTTTAAAAGTCTAGCGAGTCTGAGAGTTACCTCAACATCATTCATAGCTGCATGTGCATTACCTGTCGCTAAACCATTGGCCTTACCTAAATGTTCAAGCTTCAATGACGGTATACCATTAATTTTGGGCCAATTAACAGTTGCAGGCTTAAATAAGTAATACATTACTAGCATGGGATAAATATCCATTCGTCCACAATTATTAGCATATTGATGAGTATATGGCGCGAGTAAATTACGATAAAATGAAAACCGCAAAAATTCATCATCAAAATCGAGACTATTATAACCAACGCTGATAGTACCTGGAGTATTAAAAAGGCGATGTATTTCTAGCATGGCCTCGTCTTCGCCTATCCCATTTTGCATTTCTGCAAAAGTTATTTGGTGCACTAAAACCGCCATAGGTGATGGAATAACATCGGGATTTAATTTTACGAATATCTTATACCGATCAACTTCTTTTAAATCTAAATCAGTACGGATAGCAGCAAACTGGAATACTTGATCAAAGCATTTATTTAACCCAGAAGTTTCTAGATCATAAAATAAATATGAGTTTTGCATATACGAGCATAAAAAACCGTTAAGATCCTGGAATAAATCCCAACACCTCATAAACTCTATGCAAGGTTTTTTGCGAAAGCTCAATTGCACCATGGGTACCATTTTCTAAAATGGCATCTAAATGTTTTTGATCCGCCCTTAATTCTCGATAACGTTCCTGCATAGGTCGTAAAAATTCAACAAGATTTTCTGCAACTATACTTTTTAATTTGCCATAACCATAATGTTGTAACTCACTAACCCACTTATTAACTGCCTTACCAGAAACTGCAGCTAAAATAGTTAGCAAATTCGCAACTCCAGGTTTCTTTTCCAGATCAAAATAAATTTCCTTCTCTGAATCAGTAACAGCCCGTTTACATTTATCGGCAATTACATCTGGAGAGTCTAGTAAAAAAATAGTTGCGTGTGGATTAGCATCTGATTTCGACATTTTTTTTGTCGGATCTTGCAATGACATAATTCTGGCACCTACAGGTGGATGGTAAACATCAGGTACCGTAAAAACATCACCATAAAGATTATTAAATCTTAATGCTAAATCTCGAGCCAGCTCCACATGCTGTTTTTGATCAGCACCAACTGGCACTAGATTAGTGTGATAAAGCAAAATATCCGCCGCCATTAAAATAGGATAGGCAAACAAACCAACATTATTATTTAATTCGTTCTTCTTGATTTTATCCTTAAATTGCGTCATCCGACTAAGCTCTCCCATGTAACTATAACAACTCAATATCCAAGCAAGTTGGGTATGAGCTGGAACATGAGATTGCAGAAAAACTAAATGTTGCTTATGGTCAATATCTGCAGCTAAATAGATAGCTAAAACTTCATAACAACGGGCATGAAATATCTTAGGATCTTGACGTACTGTAATAGTATGCAGATCTACCAAAGAAAATAAACAATTATATTTATTTTGTAAATCTATCCAGTTTTTCAGAGCACCGAGATAATTACCCAAAGTTAAATTACCCGATGGTTGGATACCACTAAATAGCATTGATCGCTTACTAGTCATTTCCCCCCCCATTTTCCGCAAGGTTATTTTTAATAAAACTAGATATAGTCTCCCAATATTTTTCACCACCAATCACAACTAGATTATTATGATTAGTATTTTTAATAATATAAAATTGTTTAGGAACTCGCGCTACTTCATAAAGTTTTTTGCCATGCCAAAAAGAGATAACCGTATCATGAGTGCCATGAATCACTAATAATGGACATTGCAACTTTTTTATCTTTCTCTAAGGTTATTGAATTTATCAAACGGTAGAATAGGAATTCTAGTCATCACTCGAGAAGCCGTCACAAAAGCTCCCTGAAGGATTACTGCACCCACTGGCTTTCTTACTGCTAAATCTAAAGCGACTGCAGCTCCTACTGAATGTCCAAAAGAAATAATATTTTCCGGTGCTACATGTAAATCTTTAACCAAATAATCATAAGCAACATCTATATCAAGATAAGTATTAACTTCGCTTGGTTTCCCTTCACTCAAACCATATCCACGATAATCATACCCCAACACTGAAAAGCCACGCTTATACATCTCCTGAAAAAAAGGAACCATATAACCAATATCCTCAGCGTTACCATGACTAACAAGTAAAGTATATTTAGCATCTTTATTGGGCAAATAATAAGCAAAAATCTTTGCCCCATCTCTTGTTCTTAATTGAATAACTCTCCCCCTCCCCCCTAGATTCTGATGATAACCAACAGGTGGTGGGAAAAAAATCATCGAATCAGAAAAAAAATATACAATTATACTATATGCAATAATGATATGGATAAATAGTAATTCCATACTTGAAGTAAAAGTTGTAACAAATTTAAAAATTATATTTGGCCATCTACATCATATTCAGCATAAACTTCATTTAGCTGCTGCGTCACTCTAACAAAAGTAGTACATTTTGAAAGTTCTTTTAACTTTCTCGCACCAATATAAGTACATGCCGAACGAAGACCCCCTAAAATATCTAGTACCGTATTTTCAACTTTACCGCGATAAGGAACATTAACTGACTTACCTTCACTGGCACGATAACAAGCCACACCCCCAGCATATTTATTCATGGCTTCTGCCGAAGACATCCCATAAAAACGCTTATAACTACTTCCCCGTTCAGTAAAAATTTCTCCAGCACACTCATCATGTCCAGCAAACATTCCACCCAACATTACAAAATCGGCACCAGCTGCAAACGCCTTTACTACGTCCCCAGGAACAGCACAACCACCATCAGCACAAACATGACCACGTAATCCATGAGCAGCATCAGCACACTCAATAATTGCTGACAATTGTGGATAACCAACCCCCGTTTTTTTACGGGTAACGCATGTTGATCCTGGGCCAATTCCCACTTTAACTATATCAGCACCAGAAAGCAGTAATTCCTCTGTCATCTCCCCTGTTACTACATTACCAGCCATAATAACCCTATCTGGGAATTTTGAACGTATCCTCTTGAGAGCATCAACAAAATGTTGGGAGTAACCATTAGCAACATCTAAACAAATCATTGTACAGTTAATCATTGGTAAAATTGTACACAAAATCTTAAAATCGGCTTTACTGCTACCGACAGTGACAAAAACATAGGCTAATAGATCTGGAGATTTTGTGGCAAAATCATGCCAAGCTTCTGTAGTAACAAATTTATTAATTGCGGTTAGTAATTTATGTTTAGCCAATACATTAGCCATAGCAAAAGTTCCCGTATGATCCATATTGGCCGCAATAATAGGTACCCCTAACCACTGATAATCGTTATGCAAAAATTTATACTCGCGGTTTACATCTACATCAACTCTAGAACGTAAAGCGCTACGTTTGGGACGAATGAGAACATCTTTAAAATCTAATTTAATATCCTCTTCAATACGCATATTTTTACTCTTACAATACTGTTTTTATTAATAAATAAACCAAAATAAGTATTTTGCTCCAACAAAATTCCCATCTAAATATTAAACATTTTTATCAAAATCTATTAGAATAAGCAAATATGTCAGAAAAAAATTTGAAACACACTATAAACCAAGAATACAAATATGGGTTTACTACCGACATAGCAAGTGACGAATTACCAGCTGGTTTAAATGAAGATACTATTCGTCAAATTTCTGCTAAAAAAAATGAACCTGAATTTATGTTATCTTGGAGACTACAGGCCTATAACAAATGGTGTCAAATGTCTCCCCCATCTTGGGCTAAACTTAAATATAATACAATTAACTATCAAGATATTATATATTATGCTGCACCGAAATCGCTGCAAGATCAGCCAAAAACTTTAGCTAAAGTAGATCCTCAACTCATTGCCACCTATAATAAATTAGGGATTCCACTAAGAGAACAGGCAAAACTCGCAGGCGTTGCAGTAGATGCAATTTTTGACAGTGTTTCAGTAGCAACAACTTTTAAAGAAAAATTAGAACAACATGGTATTATTTTTTGTCCCTTTTCTGAAGCAGTCCAAAAATATCCAGAGCTTGTACAAAAATATTTAGGAACAGTTGTACCTTATAATGATAACTTTTTTGCAGCCCTAAATTCTGCCGTATTTAGCGATGGTTCTTTCGTTTATATTCCTCCGGGGGTTCACTGCCCGATGGAATTATCAACTTATTTTCGAATTAATGCAGCAAAAATCGGGCAATTCGAGCGTACCCTAATCATTGCGGATAATAATAGTTACGTAAGTTATTTAGAGGGTTGCACTGCTCCGATGCGTGATGAACACCAATTACATGCTGCAGTAGTAGAATTAATTGCTCTAGATAATGCCGAAATAAAATATTCTACCGTACAAAACTGGTATCCTGGTGATAAAGAAGGACATGGAGGTGTCTATAATTTTGTAACAAAACGGGGGGAGTGTCGTGGGCCAAAGGCTAAAATTTCTTGGACCCAAGTAGAAACCGGTTCAGCTATAACCTGGAAATATCCAGGCACCATTTTACGTGGTGATCATTCAACTAGTGAGTTTTATTCAGTAGCCTTAACCAATAACTTTCAACAAGCAGACACTGGAACTAAAATGATTCATATTGGCAAAAATACTAAAAGTGTAGTGATTACTAAGGGAATTGCCGCTGCTCATGGACAAAATACTTACCGTGGGTTAATCGCCGTATTGCCAGAAGCCACTCATGCTCGCAATTATACCCAATGTGATTCTCTTCTTTTTGGCGATAAATGTGGAGCTCATACTTATCCTAAAATCTCAGTAAAAAATAAAACCGCTGAAATTGCGCATGAAGCTTCAATTACTAAAGTAAGTGATGAGCAATTATTTTATTGTCGCCAACGTAATATTAAAAAAGAGGATGCTATCACTCTGATTGTCAATGGATTTTGTCAAACGGTATTTCAGCAATTACCGATGGAATTCGCAGTAGAAGCTTATAAACTAATTGAAGTAAGTTTAGAAGGAGTCGCACGTGTTAAAAATTAAAAATCTTCATATCAAAATAGCTAATAAAGAAATTCTTCACGGCATTAACCTAGAAGTCGGCAAGGGTGAGATACACGCTATTATGGGACCAAACGGTTCTGGTAAAAGTACCTTAGCTAGTATTCTTGTAGGCAAAGAAAATCTCGGTAAGATCACAGGTTTTATAGAATATCTAGGTAAAAATTTACTTGAGATGTCACCGGAAGAAAGAGCCAACTTGGGGTTATTTTTAGCTTTTCAATATCCCACAGAAATCGCTGGGGTAAATAATTTATTTTTCTTAAAAACCGCATTAAATAATTTACGCAAAAAACAAGGGCTTGCTGAACTAGATGCATTAGATTTTATTAACCTAGTTAAAACCAAATGTAAGATCATGGCAATAGATGAAGAGTTCTTAAAACGCCCAGTTAACTTTGGTTTTTCAGGAGGCGAAAAAAAACGGAATGAGATCCTACAAATGCTAGTACTTAACCCAACGTTAGCGATATTAGATGAACCTGATTCAGGTTTAGATATCGATGCTTTACAGGTCGTCGCCAAAGGAATCAATGCTCTTCGTTCACCTCAACAATCAATTATCTTGATTACCCACTACCAGCGTTTATTAAACTATGTAACTCCAGATCACATTCATATTTTACATCATGGCAAAATTGTAAGAACTGGAGATAAAGAATTAGCTTATGAGCTCGAGCAAAAAGGGTATGGTTGGCTTGAGGATAAATAAGAGATTCAATGATGTCACAAACTAACACTATGGATCACACTCCAGGTATGCAGCAATATCTTAAAATTAAAGCTGAATATCCCAATATGCTATTGTTTTACCGGATGGGGGACTTCTACGAATTATTTTATGAAGATGCTTACAAAGCGGCAAAACTCCTCTCAATTACTTTAACCACACGAGGACAATTAAGAGGTAAAACTATAATCCCTATGGCTGGTATTCCATATCATGCAGTTGAGTCTTACTTAGCTAAACTAGTAAAAGTAGGCGAATCAGTAGCAATTTGTGAACAGGTCGGTGATCCTGCAACAGCAAAAGGTCCAGTAGAACGGAAAGTCGTACGCATTATTACACCAGGTACTGTTACTGATGAAGCACTCCTCGAAGCTAAAAAAGATAATTTGTTAGTCGCTATCCATAATCAAAAAAATATTTTCGGTATTGCCTATGTCGACATTACTAGCGGCAAATTAACTATTTTAGAAGTAACAAGTAAAGAAGCACTTTTTGGTGAACTCGAACGTTTAAAACCAGCTGAATTACTGATCAGCGAAGATTTCCCTTACATGCAACTAATGAATTTCTCAGGATTAAGACATCGCCCTCCATGGGAATTCGATTATACTCAAGCTAAGCGTTTATTAACCCAACAATTTAAAACTCAAGACTTAAGTGGCTTTGGTTGTGAAGATCTGATAACTGCAATTGCCGCTTGTGGTGCACTACTCCAATACGTCAGAAACACCCAACGAACTGCCCTCCCCCATCTTTTGGGTTTAAGCATTGAAAGACATGAAGATAGTGTAATTTTAGATGCAATTACCCAACGTAATTTAGAACTAGTAAATAATTTACAAGGGGGAACTAACAATACTCTCGCCGAAGTCTTTGATCATACAGCTACTACTATGGGTAGTAGATTACTCTGTCGATGGTTAAAGCGCCCTTTACGTAATCAAGAGATTTTACTAAAACGCCAAGAAGCGATTGGTGACTTAAAATCACCACAAATTACTAATGAAATTCATACTACTTTACGCAATATGGGAGACATCGAAAGAATCTTAACTAGAATCGCCTTAAAATCCGCACGCCCACGTGATTTAATACAATTACGTTATACTCTAAAACTTCTACCAACAATTCTAGAACTCCTAAGAACAACAACCGCTACTACTATCAAAGAATTATGTAATCAGATAAGAGAATTTCCCGAACTTTTAGCTTTACTCAATAGAAGTATTATAGAAAACCCTCCAGTAATCATTCGGGATGGTGGTGTAATTGCTCCAGGTTACAATCAAGAACTAGATGATATTAGAAACCTTAGTCAAAACGCCGATCAATTTCTGATCAATTTAGAAAACCGGGAACAAAAGCGTACGGGCATTAGTACTTTAAAAATCGGGTACAATCGGATTCACGGATATTATATAGAAATTAGTCGCTTGCAAGTAAATAATGTACCAATAGAATATGTACGTCGCCAAACTTTAAAAAATGCTGAACGTTTTATCACCTCCGAGTTAAAAGAATTTGAAGATAAAATTTTAAGCAGTAAAAGTCGTGCTTTAGCACTTGAAAAAGCTCTCTATGACGAGATCCTAGAAAAACTTTGCGAATATCTGCAACCACTACAAACTATGGCAAGGGCCGTAGCCGAATTAGATGTTCTTAATAACTTAGCAGAAAGAGCCATAACTTTAAAGCTAATAAAACCAGAGTTTACTCAGGCAATAAAAATCCATATCGAAGCTGGGCGTCACCCTGTAGTTGAAAAATGTCTAGCAACCCCTTTCATCCCCAATGATACATTATTAGATGATAAGCGCATACTCCTAATTATTACTGGACCCAATATGGGTGGCAAATCAACTTATATGCGTCAAGTAGCATTAATAACCATACTTGCTCATATCGGTAGTTTCGTTCCAGCAAAAAAGGCATCGCTTGGACCAATTGATAGAATTTTTACCCGGATTGGAGCAGCCGATGATTTAACTAGTGGCCGTTCAACTTTCATGGTAGAGATGACTGAAACTGCAAACATTCTAAACAATGCTACCGAACATAGCTTAGTATTAATGGATGAGATCGGGCGTGGTACTAGTACTTTTGATGGCTTATCTCTTGCTTGGGCAACAGCGAGTTATCTTGCTACAAAAATTAGAGCATTAACTTTATTCGCTACCCATTATTTTGAGATTACCCATCTATCTAAAATAATCCACCATATAGCAAATATTCATTTAGATGCTATTGAACATGAAGATAACATTGTTTTTCTCCACATAGTTAATGAAGGACCAGCAAATAAAAGTTATGGTTTACAAGTAGCACAACTTGCTGGAATTCCACTTAAAGTGATTGGGGAAGCCAAACAAAAATTAATCCAATTAGAAAATTATTCGGAAAAAGCAGATTTTGCGCCAGTGAAGTCGCAAACACTAGCGCCGAATAATGAGCTTACTACTACACTTAGAGAATTAGATCCTAATACTCTCTCACCTAAAGAAGCTTTAGAATTATTATTTAAACTACACGGACTGGCTTTAAAAAATAAATAAATATATTATAATATATCGTTGATAATTCAAATCAATTCTAACAGGAAGTTCTGTGGCACTACCACAACTAACAACACCGAAAGTAACCGGGTTTTTACAAAAAGTTTTACCGCTAACGCTGCGAGCCAGGGAGAGCGAAACGAAGGAGAGTAGTCTGCGGTAGCTGACGATTTTTAGCAGAACGGAGTGAGTGCTAAAAATCTATAGTGAGCATAGCGACACACTTGTTCTTAACGCTTGTTGGTAGTACTGGAATATGTTTACGAATTACTTCTTCTAAATAATAAATCCGATATTTCATTTCCATGCTTTAGAGTGCTCATATCTTTTGGCATCTTTCTGATCTATCTTTTCTGCTATTTGGGATAAATATAGGTCTTCCCGCATTTCTAGAGCATTAATGGTTAACAAGCCTTGAGATAGACTTTTTTCCTTGCATGCTAGACGCACAAGCATTCCTGCAGTCACTTTTTCAAATGTAACATTTATTCTCGGACTTTTGGTTGTTATATTGTTACCTATCAGTTTAATTTTGTTTAAATTATATTAAATCTTGCAGTGTAACACTTTTACATCACCTTAATCAAACAAACAGTTAGTTTAATCCACGGTAAACGCATCTAATATAGTTGTTTTAGCACTTGAGGCACCGCTGTAATTTCGTTGCTTTTGTCTGTAATTTTTAATTGACACAAATTAATTAAAGATAACGCACTCTTTATTTTTTAAGTTTAAAATCATCTTTAAGCCTTTTTCTCACTTGATAATTTTTCAGTTGGATAAATTGTGGTAAACCATCTTTGAATGGTGGAAAATCTTCGCCTTGAACTAAGGGAGTTAAATACCTACGACAAGCTTTGGTAATGTGAAAACCATCAAGTGTAATAAAATTACGAGGCATTTTGTTTTCAACATTAGCTACTTTTTTTAAAGCTACTGAAGAAATGGCCCAACGGTATGGGAGATGAGATTTACGTATAATAGTTACCATAATATTGTTTTTCCCTTGGAGGGCAAAAGTTACTGCTGCCTTACCCAAAGCATAAGCTTGGTCTAGATCAGTTTTTGATGCTATGTGACGAGCCGATCTTTGAAGATAGTCGGCTAGAGCCCAATGGTATTTGTAACCTAATCTAGATTTAATTAATTTAGCAATCATGGGGGCGACGCCACCAAGTTGAACATGACCAAAAGCATCAATACATCCAATATCGGACAAAAACATTCCTTCTTTATTTTGTAACCCTTCAGAAGCCACAATAAAACAACAGCCATATTCTCTAACACAACTTTCAACTTTTGAGATAAATTTCTCCTCATCAAAAGCTATTTCGGGAAATAAAATAATATGAGGGGCATCACCAGTTTTTTCAGTAGCTAATCCGGAACTAGCAGCAATCCAGCCAGCATGCCTACCCATTACTTCCAATACAAAAACTTTAGTCGAAGTTGCTGACATCGATACTAAATCATAACTAACCTCTCGAGTTGAAGTGGCAATATATTTAGCTACCGAACCAAAACCTGAACAAGTATCAGTAAATGGCAAATCATTATCGATAGTTTTGGGGATACCAATACAAACTAGAGGGTACCTCATAATCTTACTCATTTGGAACATTTTAAGAGTAGTGTCTTGAGAATCATTACCACCATTGTAGAAAAAATAAGCAATATTATGGGCGGCAAATACTTTAATCAACCGCTCATATTCGCTTCTATTGTGTTCTAAGCTTTTTAATTTATAACGACAAGAGCCGAAAGCTCCACCTGGAGTATAACGTAAATTAGCAATATTTTTGGGTGGTTCTCTACTCGTATCAATAAAATCTTCGGTAAGAGCACCAACTATGCCATTTCTACCAGCATAAACTTTGATTCCATACTTTCTTGCGGTCTCAATTACGCCACAAGCACTTGTATTAATAACAGCAGTCACTCCTCCTGACTGTGCATAAAATGCATTCTTTTTTTTAATAAACATGATGTTATGTTAGTTTCTTAATTTTGTTACTTAAGTTACTTTTATAACGTGCGGTTTTATTTTTGTGAATAATACCTTTCGTAACCATTTTATCTATTATAGAAACTGCTTCTTTGAATGCTTTGCTAGCTTCTTCTTTTTTATTAGCAGCTATCAAAATCTCCACCTTTTTGATATAGGTACGGTAGGTTGATTTTAAACCAATATTACGTTTACGATGAACTTCGCTTTGGCTCGCTCTTTTTTTTGCTGATTTAATATTCGCCACTTTTTATTCTCCAGAAGATTGTTTTTTTAGAATAATATGCCTCGATCTCATTTGAGTGTCAACTGACGTTTAATAACCACAACCAGATAGCAGGATATGGATAGTATATTTTTTATCATTATGGTATAGCTGGGTAGTCGTAATCTTATCATTTTCAGTCAAAATCATCCCTTGAGTTAGAACCGATAGCTATCCATAGCTTCAATCAAACCTTGCAATTTCCGCTTCTCGGTTACGGCATTTTGTTTCGTTCCTTGTTTTAATATAAAATCACATTCATATTTTTGTTTGTGAAAATAGATTTCACACCCACGACGCTTAAGCTCCAAAAAAACAATATTTTCCAGAATTTTCCCTTGATCACCACTGCTACTAAAACCACAAGCGTGTCGCTATGCTCACTATAGATTTTAGGCCATCGTGACCCCTAAAATCAGTTCGCATAGCCGCGATACATTGTTGTGCTTCGCACACCGCGGCCGTCCTGCGGCTGAAAAACG
>JAISFD010000034.1 GCA_031263815.1 Coxiellaceae bacterium
GTGTGTCGTTGATTGCGCCGATTGCGATGGATGATGGGTTAAGGTTTGCTATTAGGGAAGGTGGTAAGACGGTAGGAGCAGGTGTAGTAACAAAAATTATTGTGTAGAGATGAATTATGTCTTCGGTGATGAAAAAAAGGCAAAGAATTAGAATTCGTTTAAAGGCATTTGATCATCGTTTGATCGATCAAGCAACTCATGAGATTGTTGAAACTGCCAAACATACGGGAGCGCAGATACATGGACCGATTCCATTGCCGAACAAGATTGAGCGCTTAACTATTTGTGTTTCGCCTAATGCTGATAAAGATGCACGTGACCAATATGAGATTCGTACTCATAAAAGACTTTTGGATATATTATCACCTACAGATAAGACTGTAGATGCATTAATGAAATTAGATTTAGCAGCTGGTGTTGAGGTTCATATTAGCGTTGATTAAAGGTGGTTTTCCGGGATTAGTGAAATGGGTATCGGTTTAATAGGTAAAAAATGTGGTATGACTAGAGTCTTTTCTCCTGAGGGGGAAAGTATACCTATAACGGTTGTTGAAATTTTGCCAAATCGGATTGTTCAAATCAAAACTGAAGAGAATGATGGTTACCGTGCTATTCAAGTTACCACTGGATCTAAAAAAGCTTCTAAAGTGAATAAAGCTTTAGCTGGACACTTTGCTCGTGCTAATGTTCCAGCTGGTTTTGGTATTTGGGAGTGGCGTTTAACTAAAGATGAAGGAGCTGATTTTTCAGTGGGGCAAGAATTTAAAGTAGATTTATTTACAATAGGTCAAAAGGTAGATATTAGCGGTAATACCAAGGGGAAAGGATTTGCTGGGGTGATAAAGCGTCACCATTTTGTTGGTGGTTTTGCCAGTCATGGTTGTTCCTTATCACACCGTGCTCCTGGATCTATTGGACAACGTCAAACCCCTGGGAGAGTTTTTAAGGGTAAAAAAATGGCCGGACATTTAGGAAATGTTAAACGTACAATTCAAAATCAAGAGATTGTAAAAATTGATAATGAACGAAATCTAATGATGATTAGAGGAGTTACTCCTGGGGCACCAGGTGGATATGTTTTTATTAAGCCAACGATTAAAATTAAGACTAAGAGAGAAGGGTAATGGAACTTAAGTTATTAGATATTACAAAAGGTTCTTTTTCTCCGAGTGCTGTTCAGGTTAGAGATGAGGTTTTTACTAGAAATTTTAATGAAGATTTGGTTTATCAAGTAGTACATGCTTATCGTGCTTCTGCTCGTCAAGGCACTAAAGCGCAGAAAACTCGAGCTGAAGTTCATGGTGGAGGTGTTAAACCATGGCGACAAAAGGGCACTGGTCGTGCGCGTGCTGGTACTATTCGTAGTCCATTATGGCGTGGAGGTGGTGTAGTTTTTGCAGCAAAACCAAGAGATTTTTCTCAAAAAGTTAATAAGAAAATGTATCGTGGTGCAATGTGTTTAATTTTATCGGAATTAGTACGTCAAGATCGTTTAGTTTTAGTAGAGAATTTTGCCGCTACAGGAAAGGCTCGTGACTTGGTGAAAAAATTGCATGAGTTAAAAATAAAGGATGTTTTAATTGTTACCGAAGTTGTTGAGCCAAGTTTATATTTGGCGGCGCGTAATTTACCTACAGTTGAGGTTTGTGATGTTAAGAGTATTAATCCCATAAATTTAATTGGTTTTGAGAAAGTTGTAATAACGGTACCGGCCTTACGAAAAGTTGAGGAGAAATTAGCATGAATGTAGAGAGATTAACTAAAGTCATCATTGCACCATGCGTTTCGGAAAAATCAGCCAAAGTCCAGATGGATAGGCAATATATTTTTCGGGTAAACAAGAAGGCAACAAAAAATGAAGTTGCTAGTGCTATGAGACTGTTGTTTAGCGTTGATATTGAAGCAGTACGTATATGTAATGTGAAAGGTGAAAAGCGTAGTTTTAAGAATATTATAGGCTATCTTCCAAATTGGAAAAAAGCTTATGTTACGGTAAAAGAAGGACAAACGATTAATTTGGGTGGGGCTTAATTTATGGCAATTGTAAAGACTAAACCAACCTCTCCTGCGCGTCGTTTTGTTATCAAAGTGGTAAATCCTGACTTACACAAGGGAAAACCGTATGCTCCTTTACTAATTTCTAAACAGCGAGGACGCGGTAGTGCACGAAATAATGTCGGTAGACAAACCATTAGGCACCGCGGTGGTGGCAGTAAGAGATTTTATAGAATGATAGATTTTAAACGTAACAAATGTGATATCCCGGCTGTTGTTGAGCGTTTAGAATATGATCCAAATCGTCGGCCTTCTATTGCCTTGTTACTGTATAAAGATGGAGAGCGTCGCTATATCATTGCACCAAAGGATTTAAAAGTTGGTGATGAGATAATGTCTGGGATAAATGCTCCTATTAAACCTGGAAATTGCTTACCATTACAAAATATACCTGTAGGCGCAGTAGTACATAATGTAGAAATGCGTCCTGGGAAAGGTGCTCAATTAGCACGTACTGCAGGAGCTTCAGTACAAATTGTTGCTCGTGAAGATGAATATATAACTTTGCGGTTACGTTCAGGTGAGATTAGAAGAATTTTAGCGACGTGTCGGGCTTGTATTGGAGAAGTATCTAATGCAGAACACAATTTACGTTCCTTAGGTAAAGCTGGAGCTTCGCGTTGGCGTGGCATTAGACCAACAGTTCGTGGCGTTGCTATGAACCCTGTTGATCATCCCCATGGTGGTGGTGAAGGTAAAACATCTGGAGGGCGACATCCTGTTACTCCTCATGGTCAACCTACAAAGGGGTACCATACACGCCGTAATAAGCGTACTAATTCAATGATTATTCGTAGTCGCCATATTAAGTGAGGATTAAAACGTGCCACGTTCAGTAAAAAAAGGTCCATTTGTTGATGATCATCTGTTGAAGAAAGTAGAAGCAGCTCAGCTTGCTAAAAGTAAGAAACCAATTAAAACTTGGTCTCGAAGATCGATGATTATTCCCGATATGGTAGGGTTGACTATAGCTGTTCATAACGGTAAAGATCATGTGCCAATTTTTATTACTGAAAATATGGTTGGTCATAAATTAGGAGAATTTGCTCAAACACGTGTTTTTCGTGCTCATTCTGGTGAGCGCAAAGCTCAAACAGAAAAAACAAAAGAATAATATAATTAAGTGAAGTGTACTGAGATGGAAAGTAAAGAAACTGTGGCAAAATTAAAATATGCACGTTCATCAGCTCAAAAAGTGAGGTTGGTTGCTGATCAAATTCGTGGTTTACCGATTAGTAGGGCACTGGATATTTTGAATTTTAGTACTAAAAAAGCCGCCTGTTTGGTGAAGAAGGTTTTAAATTCTGCTATTGCTAATGCGGAACATAATGTTGGTGTAGATATCGATGAATTGAAGGTATCTCGGATTTTTGTTGATGAGGCAACAAGAATGAAGCGTATGCATGCACGTGCTAAGGGTAGAGGATGTAGAATTGTAAAACGCACTTGTCATATTAGTGTGGCAGTTGCTAGCGAGAAGGGGAATTAAAGTATGGGGCAAAAAGTAAATCCAATTGGTGTCCGATTAGGTATTGTGCAGGATTGGAAATCTACTTGGTATGCTGATTCAAAAAAATATGCAGCTTATTTGAATTCTGACCTCAGATTGCGCAAATATTTGTTGAAAAAGTATGATAGTGCTGCCATTAGTCGTATTCAGATTGAAAGACCGGCAAAAAATGCTCATATAACAATTTGTGCAGGTAAGCCAGGTATCATTTTAGGCAAAAAAGGAGGGGACATTGATGCTTTACGTAAGGAACTTGCCCAGATGTTGGGGATCCCAGTGCATGTTAATATTGAAGAAATTAAAAAAATAGATCTAGATGCTAAATTAGTTGCTGGAAGTATTGCCCAGCAACTAGAACGCAGAGTGGTATTTCGACGTGCAATGAAAAGGGCGATGCAAAGTGTTTTAAAAGCGGGAGCATTAGGTGTTAAGGTACATGTTAGTGGACGTTTGGGTGGAGCTGAAATTGCTAGAGCGGAATGGTATCGAGAAGGGCGGGTGCCTCTACATACTTTTCGAGCTGATATTGATTATGGGTTTGCTGAAGCTAAAACTACTTATGGTGTAATTGGAGTGAAGGTTTGGATTTTTAAAGGGGAAAAGATTGGTAAAGAAGTATTAGTCGAAGAAGCGCCAACGATAGCTGAAACAAAAGATGAGGATATGTACTCCTCATAAAAATTAATGTAGTTGAGATATATATGTTACAACCGAAAAAAACTAAGTATCGCAAGCAATTTAAAGGGCGTAATCGTGGTATTGCTACTTCTGGTGATAATGTAAATTTCGGTGAATATGGATTAAAAGCAGCTGAGCGTGCACGAATTACTGCACGACAGATAGAAGCGGCGCGACGTACAATTACGAGACACATTAAAAGAGGTGGGAAATTATGGATTCGTCTTTTCCCTGATAAGCCGATAACTAAAAAGCCTCTTGAAGTTAGGCAAGGAAAAGGTAAAGGGCCAGTTGAATATTGGGCGGCGCTAGTGCAGCCAGGTAAAGTTTTGTTTGAACTTGAGGGTATTACCGAGGCTATGGCTCGAGAGTCTTTTACTTTAGCTGCTGCTAAATTACCAATTAAAACAGTATTTGTTAAACGGACGATAATGTAATGAAGCTAAATGAACTAAAAACTATGTCCCATGATGAATTAATTACTGAATTAGCTGCCTTACAAAAAGAGCAGTTTAGTTTACGTCTGCAGAAAAAAAATGTAGGTATGACTCAAGCTAATGCTCCACGTGTGCATAGTTTTAAACAAATCCGGCGTAAAATTGCGTATATTAAGACTATTTTGAATGAGAAGGTAAGGGAAAGTCATGAGTGAAGAAGCCAAAACTATATCAAAAGAAAAGTGTGTTCGTACTTTAACGGGTAAGGTAGTTAGTAATAAGATGGATAAGACTATTGTTGTGTTAGTAGTGCATAAAATTAAACATCCTGTTTATGGGAAATATATTAAGCATTCTTCTAAGATTCATGCCCATGATGAGGAAAATGTTTGTCGTGAAGGAGATATAGTCACAATCACCGAATCACGCCCAATTTCTCGAACAAAAAGGTGGAAATTAGTTGCAGTAGTAGAAAAAGTAGTAAAGAGCTAAAAGGATATATATGATTCAAACACGTACTATGTTAAATGTAGCTGATAATAGCGGAGCTCGTCGTGTCATGTGTATTAAAGTGACGGGCAGTACGAGGAATCGTTATGCTAACATTGGGGATATTGTTAAAATTGCAGTAAAAGATGTTATTCCAGATGGTAAAATCAAAAAAGGGGAAGTGTTTTTTGCTTTGGTAGTACGGACTAAAAATGGAGTACGTCGTGGTGATGGGTCACTTATTCGTTTTGATGATAATGCTGTAGTATTGTTAAATAATCAGATGCAACCACTGGGGACTAGAGTATTTGGTCCGGTAACTCGTGAACTTAGAAGTGAACGGTTTATGAAAGTTGTTTCACTTGCTCTCGAGGTGTTGTAATTTATTTTTATTAATAAAGTGATCTTATGCATAAAGTGAAGAAAGGGGATGAGGTTATAGTTTTAACGGGTAAGAGCAAAGGCTTACGGGGTAAAGTTTTAAGTGTAGTTGCCCATGGCACAAAAGTTATAGTTGAAGGAGTTAATTTGGTTAAAAAACATGTTAAACCGAACCCCCATACTAATACACAAGGAGGCATTGTTGAGCTGGAGGCGGCCTTAGATATTTCTAATGTTGCTATTTATAATCCGCTTACTAAGAAAGCGGATAGAGTAGCTTTTAAATTTTTAGATGGTAAAAAAGTTCGTTGTTTTAAATCTAATGGAGAGTTAATAAAAGTTGTCTAAATTTAGAGTGTATACGCATTATGAGAGCTAGATTAGAAACATTATATCATGAAACTATAGCCAAAAAGCTCATGCAACAGTTTAGCTATAAAAATGTGATGCAGATACCACGAATAACTAAAATTACTTTGAATATGGGTGTAGGTGAGGCAACAGCAGATAAGAAAATCATGACATATGCAGTTGAAGATTTGACTAAGATTGCTGGACAAAAAGCATTGGTTACTTTGTCACGGAAATCAATAGCAGGGTTTAAGGTACGTCTTGGTTGGCCAGTTGGGTGTAAGGTAACTTTACGTGGTGGTATGATGTATGAGTTTTTTGATCGTTTAATTTCAATCGTCATTCCACGTATTCGTGATTTTCGTGGGTTCAGTGCTCATGCTTTTGATGGTCGTGGTAATTATAGTTTAGGGATTAAAGAACAAATTGTCTTTCCGGAAATTGATTATGATAAGATTGATAATCTCCGTGGGTTAGATATTACAATTACTACTACAGCAAAAACTGATGATGAAGCTAGAGCATTGTTACTTGCTTTTGGTTTTCCCTTAAGAGTGGGGTAGTATGGCTAAATTATGTTTGATTGCTAAAGAGAATAAAAGACAACGTCTAGTCCAAAATGCCAGGATAAGGCGGGAAAAGTTACGTGAAATTATTAAGAATCCTAAGACCGATTTTGAGGATAAAATGGCTGCTGTGAGAAAGCTAAATAAGAGTCCTAGAGATGAGAGTGCGATTAGATTGAGGAGTAGATGTCAAGTTTGTGGTCGTCCTCGTGCAATCTATAGAAAATTTGGTTTGTGTCGGATTCACTTGCGCGAAGCTACAATGCGAGGCGAAGTGCCGGGATTAGTAAAGGCAAGTTGGTAATAAAATGAAAGGTATGAATTATGAGTATTAGTGATCCTATCGCTGATATGTTAACCAGAATCAGAAATGCTCAAGCAACACATAAAAATGATGTTGTTATGGGTGAAACAAAAATTAAAATTGCCATAGCTAAAGTTTTAAAGGCCGAGGGGTATATTACTGATTATGGAGTTGAAGAGGTACAAGGTAAAAAGCAACTGATTATAGTTTTGAAATATTACCGAGGCAAACCTGTAATTGACAATATTCGTCGTATTAGTAAACCGGGGTTGCGTGTTTATCGGGATAAAACTAAGTTACCACAAGTTCTTGGTGGTATGGGTATTGCTATTATCTCTACTTCAAAAGGGGTAGTAAGCGATAGGGCCGCACATCTTCTTGGTGAAGGCGGTGAAATATTATGTTATGTAAGTTAATTAGGAGTTTGTAGTGTCACGAGTTGCAAAAAAGCCGGTAATTATCCCAGGTGGGGTAGAAATAAATATCAACGGGAATAATGTTAAAGTAAAAGGTCCCAAAGGTACAGTTCAGCTAAATGTAGCATTAGATGTCGGAATTAAAAAAGAGGATAATGCGATTTTGTTTGTGCCTAAAACCAATCTTGAGATTGCAAATGCTACTGCTGGTACTACCCGAGCTTTATTGAGTAATATGGTAGTTGGAGTTACAAAGGGATTTGAGCGTAAGTTAATTTTGATAGGAGTAGGTTTTAAAGCCCAAATTCAAGGTAAATTTTTGAATTTGTCATTAGGTTTTTCCCATCCGATCAAGTTTAAGATACCAGATGGTATCGTTATGGAAACCCCTAGCCAAACAGAGATTATTATCAAAGGGGCAGATAAACGCCTTGTTGGTCAAGTAGCGGCAGAAATCAGAGCTTTTCGTCCTCCTGAACCTTACAAAGGTAAAGGAGTACGATATGAAGGCGAAGTTGTTGTGCAGAAAGAGGGTAAGAAGAAATAATGAATAAGAAGATGGTGAGATTGCGCCGAGCTAAAAAAAGCCGGTCAAAAATTAAAGAGTTAGATATGCCACGTTTAAGTGTACATCGAACGCCACGTCATATTTATGCACAATTGATTATGCCAAATGGTAAAGTTGCAGCTAGTATGTCTACTCTTAATAAGGATATTAAAAAAGAGTGTACATATGGAGGTAATGTAAAAGCAGCAGCTATTGTTGGTAAAGCTCTGGCTATAGATATAAAGAAACTTAGCATTACTAAAGTAGCTTTTGATCGTTCTGGGTTTAAATATCATGGACGTATTAAAGCTCTTGCTGATGCTGCTCGTGAGAATGATTTAGAGTTTTAGGAAAAAATAATGACAGAAAATAATATAGCAACTGAATTAAGAGAAAAGTTAGTCTCAGTAAGGCGTACTGCTAAAGTTGTTAAAGGAGGCAGAATCTTCGGTTTTGCCGCAATTGTAGTGATTGGTGATGGTAAAGGAAAAGTAGGTTTCGGTATGGGAAAGTCCCGTGAAGTACCATCAGCGATTCAGAAAGCGATGGAGCAAGGTCGACGTAATATGGTGCGCATCTCTTTGAAACATCATACGATTCAACATCCACTTGTTGGGAGGTATGGTGCAACGAAGATTATCATGATGCCAGCGTGTGAGGGTACTGGATTGATTGCTGGAGGGGCTGTCCGTGCTGTATGTGAGGTAATGGGGATACGTAATATTTTATCCAAGTGTATTGGTGCGAGAAATCCAGTCAATGTTGTACGTGCTACTGTAAAAGCCTTAACTGAAATGACAACTTTAGAGCATGTTGCAGCAAAGAGAGGTTTGAAAGATTTAGAAATAGATCTATGACTATACAGCAAAAAAAATTAAAAATAACACTAGTGAAAAGTGTTAATAAAAAATTACAGGTACATAAGGCATGTGTTTCTGGTTTGGGATTGAAATATGTTGGTCAAGTAGTGAGAGTACCCAATATTCCGGAAATCTGCGGTATGATTAAAAAAGTTAATTATTTACTAAAAGTAGAAGAGATATAAATGCGGCTTAATACATTAAAACCAGCATATGGTTCCAGAAGAAGGAGAACGCGTATCGGGCGGGGAACAGGTAGTGGTTTGGGTAAAACCTGTGGTTATGGTCATAAAGGGCAAAAAGCTCGTTCTGGTTACAAACGTAAAATTGGTTTTGAAGGGGGTCAATTGCCTTTGCAAAGACGGATCCCCAAATCTGGTTTTAACTCTTTTCGAGTAAAAAACTTTGCTGAAGTGCAGTTACATAATTTAAACAAGATAAAAACTGATACAATTAATTTGCTTGAATTAAAAAAAGCTAATTTGATAAAGAATGATATTAAATTTGCAAAGATTATTTTAAATGGGAATATTGATAGAGCAATTACTGTAGTTGGAATCAAAGTTACAACTGGGGCGAGGAAAGCTATTGAAGCGGCTGGCGGTAAAATAGAAGATTTTGTTAAATAGTAGCAGTATATTTATGTTTCCAAAAGGTCACACTGATACAAAAGGTGGTTTAAGTGAGCTCAAACGACGATTGTTGTTTTTATTGCTCGGGATTTTAGTTTATCGCATTGGTTCCCATATTCCTGTACCAGGATTAGATCCACAACGTTTAGCTGGTCTAATGAATCAGAATAGAGGTGGTATTTTAGGATTATTTAATATGTTTTCCGGTGGGGCATTACAGAGGTTAACTATTTTTGCTTTGGGAGTAATGCCATATATTTCTTCTTCTATTATTATGCAGCTTTTTACTTCGGTAATTCCAGCTTTAGATCAATTAAAAAAAGAGGGGGCGAGTGGCAGACATAAAATTAATCAATATACTAGATATGGAACTTTGGTCTTAGCACTTTTTCAAGCACTTGGTATTGCCAAGTGGTTAACTGCTACGGGGATTGTTTTAATTCCAGGAATTTCTTTCTATTTTGTTGCTACCATGACTTTAACTGCAGGTACAATGTTTTTAATGTGGCTTGGTGAACAAATGACAGAAAGAGGTATAGGCAATGGTATCTCAATGATAATTTTTGCTGGAATTGTTTCACGGTTTCCAACTGCAGTAGTGCAGTTAATGAGTCAAGTACGTCAAGGACAAATGCAAGTCATCTCTTTATTTTTATTAATAGCTTTAGTGATAGTAGTTACAAGTATTGTAGTATTTATTGAGAGAGGGCAGAGAAAAATTATAGTTAACTATGCTAGACGTCAGGTTGGCAGAATGCTTTATAGTGCTCAGAACAGCAATTTGCCACTAAAGATAAATATGGCCGGTGTAATCCCCCCTATTTTTGCTTCAAGTATAATTTTATTTCCCGCTACTTTGGCCCAGTGGTTTGGGCACAGTAAGGGTATGGAATGGCTTAACCAAGTTGGTTTTGCTTTATCAATGGGTCAGCCATTATATTTACTTTGTTATTCTGCAGCGATAGTTTTTTTCTGCTATTTTTATACTGCATTGGTTTTTAGTCCGAGAGAGATTGCTGAAAATTTAAAAAAGTCGGGGGCATTTATACCTGGTATCAGGCCTGGTGATAATACAGCTTCTTATATTGATTTAGTTATAACTCGCTTGACATTTTTTGGAGCAGTTTATATTACGCTAGTTTCATTACTACCTGATATTTTGATATCAGTGTGGCATATGCCTTTTTATTTTGGCGGAACTTCACTTTTGATTGTGGTTGTGGTACTTATGGATTTTATGGCCCAAGTTCAGGCGCACTTAGTATCACATCAATATGATTCTATAATGAAAAAGTCACGCCTAACAGGTGGTGGCATGATGATAAGGTGAGATTATGAAAGTTAGAGCATCAGTTAAGAAAATGTGCCGTAATTGTAAAGTGATCCGCCGAAAACGAGTGGTACGTGTTATTTGTAAGGAGGCACGTCATAAGCAACGACAAGGATAATAAATATATACCCCTAATTAATTAAATTTGTATCACAGTAAGTATAAGCCTTGTAGGGTATATCTACTTGAATTTTACTGAATTAAAAGATATTCTGGTCGTCCTTTCGGGTAAAAAGATTTTGTAATGTAAAGTTGGAGTGTTTTAATGGCGCGTATAGCAGGTATAAATATTCCAGTGCATAAGCATACTGTAGTTGCACTGACCTCCATTTATGGTATTGGTAAATCACGTTCATTAGCTATTTGTGAAGCTGCTAAAGTTGATCCTGTGCGCAAAATTAAGGATCTAAGCGAAGTAGAGATTGAGGCTTTGCGCACTCAAGTGGGGAAATTCGTGGTTGAAGGTGATTTACGTCGCGAAGTTGCCATGAGTATTAAACGTCTTATGGATCTTGGTTGTTATCGTGGAGTGCGGCACCGTCGTGGTTTGCCAGTTCGTGGCCAACGTACAAGAACTAATGCGCGTACACGTAAGGGGAAGAGAAAGGCTGCAATAACTATGCCTAAAGCCCCGGCTAAAGGTTGATAATAGGTATTATTTATGGTGACACAAAATCGTGTAACTACTAAGAAGAAAGTAAAACATAATATTACTTATGCTTATGCCTATATTAATGCATCATTTAATAATACTATGGTTACTATTACTGATAGAGGGGGCAATGTATTAGCATGGGCTTCAGCTGGTACTTGCGGTTTTAAAGGATCACGCAAGAGTACGCCATTTGCTGCTCAAGTGACTGCTGAGAGAGTTGGTAATGCAGTTAAAGAGTTTGGAGTGAAAAATCTTGAGCTTTATATCAAAGGTCCTGGTCCTGGGAGAGATTCTGCAAGTAGATCGTTAAATGCGTTAGGTTTTAGAATATCTAATATTTCTGATAAGACTCCTTTGCCGCATAATGGTTGTCGTCCCAGAAAAAGAAGAAGATTTTAAATGTTATAATGATTTAGAGGGTTTTAGATGGCAAAGTATATTGGTCCAAAATGTCGCTTGTCACGTCGTGCAGGAGTAGATTTGCAGCATAAGAGTAAAATTCGCTCTTTAGATTCAAAATGCAAGGCCAGTGTTCCTCCTGGACAATTTGGTGAAAGAGCAAGCAGGGCAACTGATTATAATCTTCAGTTGCGTATGAAGCAGTTAATCAAGTTTTACTATGGGATATTAGAAAGGCAATTTCACAACTATTATAAAAAAGCTGATAGACAAAAAGGATCATCTGGTGAAAATTTAATCCGGATGTTGGAATCGCGGTTGGATAATGTGGTGTATCGCATGGGTTTTGCTGCGACGCGAGCGGAATCAAGGCAAATGGTAAATCACAGATCTGTTATGGTGAACTCAAAGATAGTTAATATTCCATCTTATGCGGTTTCACCTAATGATGAAATTGCGATCAAAGAAAAGAGTAAAAAGCAGGGTAGAATTGCTAATGCAATCATAGTTGCTGAGAAAGGTACGATTCCGGAATGGTTAACGGTAGATAGTAAGAAAACTACGGGTATTTTTAAACGTTATCCTGATGCAAGTGAATTTCCACCAGAGTTTAAAGTTCATTTAGTAATTGAGTTATACTCAAAATAAAGAGGTTAGAATGCAGGACATTTATCATAATTTTTTAACACCGCATGTTATTCAAGTTAGGAAAAGTAGTGCTACCAAAGCTGAAATTGTTCTCGAACCTTTTGAGCGTGGTTTTGGGCACACACTGGGTAATGCTTTAAGACGTATTTTACTCTCTTCGATGGAAGGAGCTGCTGCAACTGCTGTCCAAATTGATGGTGTGTTGCATGAGTATAGTACTATTGAAGATGTGTGCGAGGATGTTGTAGATATTTTACTAAACTTAAAAGGAGTTGCTTTTAAGATGTTTGGGCGGCGTGAAGTGGTGCTTGAATTGCATAAAAATACCCCAGGTCCAGTAACTGCTGGTGATATTCAATTAGAACATGATGTAGAAGTTATGAATCCGGGTCATGTTATTGCTCATCTTGTTAAAGATGGCAAGTTAGATATGCATATCACAGTAGCTTTAGGACGAGGTTATCAACCAGCTAGTATAACTTCTAATATAGTTGGTCAACTGTTAATTGATGCATCTTTTAGCCCAGTACGGCAAGTATCCTGTCATGTTGAAAATGCTCGAGTAGAAAAGCGCACTGATCTTGATAAATTAATTATCAATATAGAAACTAATGGTACTTTGGATCCAGAAGAGGCAATTCGTACTTGTGCTACCATTTTGCAGCATCAACTTGGAGCTTTTGTCGAACTTAAGAAATCGGAAGAGCCAAAGGTTGAAGAAAAAACTAATGAGATGAATCCTCTCTTGCTTAGACCAGTTGATGATTTAGAATTAACAGTACGTTCCGCTAATTGTTTAAAGGGGGAAAATATCTTTTTCATTGGAGATCTTGTACAACGCGATGAAATTGGGTTGCTTAGAACTCCAAATTTAGGCAAAAAATCTCTCAATGAGATTAAAACTGTTTTAGCAATCCGTGGTTTATCTTTGGGTATGAAGATTGAAGGGTGGCCGCCACCGGGGTTGGAGTTACCAAAAGTTGAGTCTGAGTTGGGTGTGGCAGTAACAGATGAAAAAAATGTGTAGGTGGATTTATGCGTCATCGTAATAGTAGTAATAGAGGGTTAAGTAGAAATAGTAGCCATCGTAAAGCTATGTTTAAGAATATGACTGCTTCCTTGTTTAAAAGTGAAGTAGTTAAAACTACTTTGGCTAGAGCTAAAGAATTACGTAAAGTAGCTGAGCCTTTGATTACTTTGGCGAAAGTTGATTCTGTTGCTAGCCGTCGTTTAGCTTTTAATCGTTTACGTGATGATATTGCTGTTGGTAGGTTATTTACTCTTTTGGGTCCACGGTATAAAAATCGTGCTGGTGGTTATCTACGCATTATCAAGCGCGGTTTCCGTGCTGGCGATAAAGCACCCATCGCAATTGTCGAATTAGTTGATCGAAAGTTTTAGCTATTTATGTGTTCAACTTGCAGTTTGAATGTACAAATTATAGTTAGTCCAGCTAGAAGTAAAAGTGTCCATATTAAATAGTCCTGATTTTTGAGTACTCCATAAGCATAATTCATAGCTAGAGGAATGAGAGCAGCAATACTATAAACAATATTATAACTAAATGCTGTACCAGTATAGCGACTCATTGTAGGGAATGCTTTAGGAAGTAACACAAAATAACTAGCCGCCATCGCCGCAAGCAGGGTTTTCCCAAATATAATAAAACCAAATAGTGCCCAGTTAGTTTGACTATGCAGTAATGAAAAAGCTGGAAAACTAAATAACACGAATATCAAAGCTGCGATAAGTAATAATATCTTTCTGTTAGGAATATAATCAGAAATCCAGCCAAAAACTGGAATGAGAAAAGCGGTCCATAAACTACCAATAGTCATTGCTAAATAAATGTTGGGAAAAGTGTAGTGATAATAGTCGTGTAAATACGCTGGGAAAGCTAAAAAGAAAGTAACAAAGCTAGCTGGAAATATCAAAACTCCTATAGTATTCAAAACTTGCTTACAATGATATTTATTAATCCCAGCTAAAAATTTATTGTTAGCTTTTTGTAAAGCTAGAAATGCTGGAGTTTCTGGAACATGTTTGCGAATCAAAAATCCTACTAATGCTAAAACACCTCCGAACAGAAAAGGTAATCTAAAACCCCATCTGAACATTTGTTCGTCTGTCAATAGTTTTGTTATGATCCAAGCTACTAATAAACCCAAACTAGATCCTAAGCCAACAGACGAACTCATGAAACCAAAGTGAAGTCCATGTCTCTTTGCATGAATATGCTCTAAAAGAAAAGTGGTAGCGCCTGGTATTTCTGCACCGCAAGTCACCCCTTGTAATATTCGACATATACTGAAGATAATGGTAGCAGTTAATCCTAGTGTAGCGAAAGTAGGAGTTATTCCCATCAAAAAAGTAGCAAATGCCATCCATAATAGAGTATGGGTAAAAACTTTTTTCCTGCCAAATTTATCACCACAAATACCAAGCACGATGCCACCAAGGGGGCGAATAATGTTACCAATAGCAAATACGCCAAAGGTAGCGAATAAAGCGACAACACGATTAGAATCAGGAAAAAAGTTTTGACTAATAAAGCTTGCAAATATCACGTAAATAACGAAGTCATAATATTCAAGACCAGCACCAATACTACTCAGGAAAGTAATTTTGGATTGTTTCATAGTTATACCCAGCTATCTATTATCTGCCGAACTCCAATGATAAACTCACGATTAAAATGGAATATCATCGTCAATGTTTGATGTTGGTGCTATTGATGCTTCGGGTTCGCTGTGTGGTGTAGGTACTGTTTGATTTGTCACATGTTTTTCTTGAGTATTATTATTAGCTGCACGACTATCCAGCATATGCATCTCATTGGCAATAATTTCTGTAGTATAGCGATCCACCCCATTTTTATCTTGCCATTTTCTGGTGCGTAGCGACCCTCCCACATATACTTTTGAACCTTTGTGCAGGTATTCACCAACAATTTCAGCCAGGCGGCTGAAAAAAACCACACGATGCCATTCAGTGCGGTCTTGCATTTCGCCCGATTGTTTATCTTTCCATGTTTCGCTTGTAGCTAAAGATATGGTAGCTACTGCACTGCCATTGGGTGTATATCGAACTTCTGGATCATTGCCGAGATTGCCAATTAGAATTACTTTATTTATACCTCGTGCCATAAGTTTTCTCCGCAGTAAACATTAGTCTTAAATTTATTTTACCCATTATTTGTTCTTTTTGCACTACCTTTATTTTCTCGGTAGTCTTTTATTGAATTAGCTTGAGACGTTTTGGTTAATAAGTTAAATTTAAAAAGTTGAATACGGGGCGTGGCTCAGCTTGGTAGAGCACTGCTTTCGGGAAGCAGTTGTCGGAGGTTCAAATCCTCTCGCCCCGATTGTATTAGCATCAGCATGATATGACGATCTGGCAAGGGGTGAATTGGTAACATGTTTAAATCCCATTTTATATTATGTTATGCGAGTTTTGCGAACTTAGAAAATTCTAGAGGTGTGACAAAACGTTGTACTTTTAAATGATCTTTAGATGGTTGTAGATATTGTCCGATGGTGATTTTATCAACATTATTTGTTCGTAGATCATTAAGAATTGCATAGATTTCATCATAAGTTTCTCCTAGTCCAAGCATCAATCCGGATTTTGTTGGGATTCTGAGATAGAGCTCTTTATGAGTTTTTAACAGATTTAAAGAAGATTGGTAGTCTGCTGCAGGGCGGACCAAAGGGTATAATCTTGGAACAGTTTCAATGTTATGGTTAAAAACATCAGGTGGTTCAATTCCTAAAGTTGTCAATGAAAATATCATTGAGTGACGAAAATCGGGAGTTAAAATTTCAATTCGGTTTTTTTGCTCCATGAGGCTGCTATAACACGTCCCGCATGGAGTTTTATGTTATACATAGCATCTGGACAATCTGCACGATGAATAGCAATACCTCGATTGTGAGTAATACAACCTATGATTGCCTCTCCTGGAATAGATTTA
Source organism: Coxiellaceae bacterium (assembly GCA_031263815.1). Lineage (GTDB taxonomy): Bacteria > Pseudomonadota > Gammaproteobacteria > UBA9339 > UBA9339 > UBA9339. Next base: position 16,232 of record JAISFD010000034.1, read on the forward strand.
CAACAATTAGCAGTATGAATTAGTAAATTGTCGATTCCTTGAATATTAATGTCCGAAGTATAATTATCTTTATCTGGTTTCGCGACAGTAATTTCTGAGGTCTCTATGACAGGTTTTTCTAACTCGGTAGCTAAGGAGTTTAAAATACTGCTAAATTTTAAATCCCCACTTCCCAACGCAGCCAAAAGATCGTTAATAGTTTGGAAAAAGAGTTTAATAGATTATTTAGCCCTAGTTTTGAATCTTCGACTGTTGAAGAAGCAAAACAATTTCTAGTTAAAGTAGATATTCTCGGCGTTGATCCAAAAAATATTGACATTCGTCTCGATCATAATACTTTAACAATTAAGGGAGAAAAGGAGAACGAACATAAAGAGAAAAAAGATAATTTTATCCGTTATGAACGTTCGAAAGGTTCTTTTTATCGTCGGATCATGTTACCTAATGTAGTTGATGGTGATAAAATTGCAGCTAAGAGTAATGATGGGGTTTTGATTGTTACAATCCTAAAATCTGAGAAAGGTGTTAGCAAAAAGATTGAAGTGAAGGATTAATATTATTTTTTTAAAAATGGTGTTGTATTTTTGTGAATTTTAGTTACTATACACACTATTATGAGTAAAAGTTATTTACATCATCATAGCTCATACCCAAGATAGCTTTCTTATCTATGTGGGGGGCTATCTTTCGCCTCCCGCAATTTTCTTTTGATCTTACTAGAATTTCAATAGAACCCAGGAGGCGAAAAGCCTTTTGGGTTTTTTGTTCTTTGACTAATTTTGTAACAGATAGGGAGCAAATTAATTGTGAAAACTAAATTTTTAATATTAATAATAGTTATGGTTCTTGCATCTATAATTTTATTTTTTAGAACCACAAACTCCAATGTATCAGATGGAGATTTATCTTGGGAAAAAGTACAAAAGAAGGGGAGTTTAATCATCGGTCTTGATGATACTTTTGCTCCTATGGGTTTTAGAGATAAAGAGGGGCAGATAATTGGGTTTGATATTGATCTTGCCAAAGAGGTTGCTAAGCGTCTTAATCTTGAACTAATTTTTCAATCATGTATTTGGAATAGTATTTTTATGGAACTTAATGGTAATAAAATAGATTTAATTTGGAATGGAGTAAGTATGAGCGATGGTAGAGAGCAACAAGCACTATTTTCGCGACCTTATGCTGTAAATCGGATGGTGATAGTAATTGCTGAAAAATCTTTACACCGTATCAAATCTAGATCGGATTTAAACGATAAGAAAGTTGCAGTGCAGTCTGGATCTCCAGCATTTGATTATGTCAAAAGGTATCAAATAAAAGAGCTTGTGCAATATCCTGATAACTATACGGCGTTACTTGATTTGCAATATGGTGGCGTTGATGTAGTAGTACTAGATGAAATTGTTGCTGATTATTATATCACTCAGCGAAGGGCAAAATTGGTGAAACTGCGAGATTCTTTTACTAAAGAAAGATATGGTATCGCCTTTCGTAAATCAGATCGGGCTTTACGGGATAAGATCCAAGAAATTTTAGATGCTATGGAACAAGATGGTACGGTAGTCAAAATTAGTGAAAAATGGTTTGGGAAAAACATGCCAAATTAAAAAATGATAGTGGAGTAAGATTATGCTTACAACTTTTTTTGTTCAACTTATGCCAGGGCTAAAGGTAACGTTGGGACTTTTTATTTTAACCCTCTTATTTTCTATTCCTTTAGGTATAATTTTAGCTATTGGTAGAGTCTCTAGCTTTAGAATGCTTGCACCAGTTATTAGTTTTTATATTTGGGTTATGCGAGGGACGCCCTTGATGTTACAGCTAATATTTTTCTATTTTGGTGCCATGCATCTTGGGTTAAACTGTGGACGATTTTTTGCATCCGTCGTGGTGTTTGTCCTTAATTATGCAGCTTATTTTGCTGAGATATTTCGTGCTGGAATCCAGGCTATTGATAAATCTCAATATGAAGGGGCAGATGTTTTGGGCTTAAATTTTTGGCAAACTATCTATTTTATTGTTTTACCCCAAGCTATTAAGAAAATTTTACCACCGCTTTCTAATGAGGTGATTAATCTGATTAAAGACACTACCTTGGCCCAATCTATAGGAGTCGTTGAAATGTTTGCTACACTCAAAGTAACTGTTATACGAGATTTCGTTATTTATCCTTTTATTGTAGCAGCAGGGTTTTATTTAGTTTTTACTCAATTAATTACTAAACTGTTTGCGAGGTTAGAAAAGTACTATGCGTACTATGAATAAAGAGAATCAGCCTTTAATAACTATGGTCAGTGTTCAAAAAAATTTTGATGGTCTTAAGATATTGAATAGTATTAATCTTACAATTAATCGGGGTGAGATCTTAGTTATCGTTGGACCTTCTGGAAGTGGTAAATCTACTTTATTACGTAGTCTAATTAAGCTTATAGATATTGATGACGGTGAAATTTGGGTTGATAATAATTGCTTAGTGAAAAATGTTAATGGTAAAGTAAAATATGCTTCTTTGAATATTTTACGTAATATTAGATTAAAATTTGGCCTGATTTTTCAGAATTTCCAGCTATTTCCTCACCTGACAGTTTTAGAAAATATGATTACCGCGCCTATTTGTGTAACTAAGGTAACTCAAAAGTTAGCAATTAGAGAAGCTAAAGAGTTATTAAAAAAAGTCGCATTAGATAATTACTGTAATGCTTATCCATGCGCATTATCTGGTGGACAAAAACAACGTGCTGCTATTGTTCGTGCTTTGGCTATGAAACCAGAAATTGTGTTATTTGATGAGCCAACATCAGCATTAGATCCAGAGTTAGCGATTGGAGTGTTAAAAGTCATAAAAGATCTCGTATTTCAATATAGAAAAACTATGATTATTGTTACTCACCAATTACATTTTATAAAAACTGTAGCAGATAGAATGATATTTATGGATAGTGGGAGGATTATTGAACAGGGTAAACCACATGAATTATTTTCTAATCCTCAAACTAGAAGACTCAAAGTTTTTTTATCACACAAGGAAGAATTCGTTACTGTGAATTAAGAAGAACTTGCGAGGTCAAAACATACATATATGCAGCCACGCTTCATAAAGCTCGTCGAATTAAACAATCCTATCTAATTTTCCATGTGGATAAAGGGATCATGTTCACAAGGGTCAGTTGCTTTGTCTTATTTCTACTGAATGGCAAGCATTAATAGAACAAAGTTTTTCTGCTCAGCTTTGATGTGCTACTTATAGTCTGAACATATATAACACATTAATTAAAAAATTGTGTTTGTTGTGCTACATATAATCGTCTCATATCTAGCACATGATTTTTGGCTGTATGGAGGTAAGTTTGGTACCAATGAAAAATAAATTCGATCGCTGCGAGCCAGGGAGAGCGAAGCGAAGGAGAGTAGTCTGCGGTAGCTGACGATTTTTAGCAGAACGGAGTGAGTGCTAAAAATCTATAGTGAGCGTTAAGTTAATGTAGCGTTTT
>JAISFD010000049.1 GCA_031263815.1 Coxiellaceae bacterium
ATGGTAACGATGGTGATACACTGTATGTGGCTTATGGGTATATTCAGTCACCCTTACAATATAACTGAAGTCTCTCCCATCTGGAAGATGGGGGTTTCAACCTATTAGAGGACTATGAAGATACTATAACTTAATTATTTTCTTAGGCCGAGTACCCCATTGATTTTTTGATTAACCATTTCTACTGTATTATGAGGTATAGTGTATCAAATGTTGTCTTCGAACTTAAATGCTCATTAAAGTTAGCAGTGCCTTTGATTGCGTCCGAAATTATTTATGCCTTAAACAGCTTTTTCGCTACCGTTATGGTAGCTCATTTAGGTAAAGAACAACTCGCTGCTAATGCACTGGTTTGGAGCATTTATATTGCCGTAACTGTCTTTTTCATGGGGTTTCTTTGTGCTACAAGTATTATGGTGGCACAAAGTTTTGGTGCTAAAGATAACGCTGGAATCAGCATTTGCTTTAAACAAGGATTAATCATGGCAATCATATTATCTTTGCCCATGATGCTTATTATGTTGTTAGTACCTATTATTTTAGTTTGGACCAAACAAGATCCCATAGTAATTCAATGTGCTAATCCATTCTTTCACTCACTAATTTGGTCTATGTTACCTCTTAACATTATGACAGTAATTCAACAATTTCTGGTAGGGATTACTAAAACTCGTTTAGTAATGATTATGAGCATAATTGCTGTTCCCGTTGAAATTTTATCTTATTATGCTTTTTTATTCGGAAAATTTGGATTACCCCAACTTGGACTTGCGGGAATTGGCTATGGCTTAACTATATCCTATTCTATAATTTCCATTTACTTTATTTGTTATCTTGCATCTTCTAAAGCGCTAAAAATTTATAACTTATTCAAAAAGTGGTGGATAATTGAAACTAAATTTCTAGTTGAGATGGTTCGTGTTGGTTTTCCTTTAGGGGCAATGTGGTGTAGCGAATTAATATTCTTTGCCATTGTTGCCACTATGATGGGCTACTTTGGAGTGGCTGTTTTAGCAGCATTCCAAATTGCGGACCAATATTTAATAATAGCAATGGTTATCCTTTTCGCATTAGGGCAAAGTACTGCTATAAGAGTTGGCAATGAAGCAGGACGAAATAACCGTAATCAACTAAAACTAATAACAACAGTAAATATAGCAATTAGTATCATTCTAATTTCGATTTTTAGCATTACATATATGATTTTTCCTCAAGCTGCTATCGGTTTAGATATAGATATGAACTCTAGCCACTTTCAAGAAGTGGCGAGAATCGCTATGACATTTTTCCCTATCGTGGCTATCCTCCTTTTAATCGACTGTTTTCGCATAATAACTAACGGGGCACTTAGAGGTCTAAAAGACACGAATTTTCAAATGCTAATTAGTATTATCGGTTTTTGGATCATCGCTTTTCCAGCTGCTTATTTATTAGGATTTAAATATGATTGGGGAGGTATTGGCATATGGTGGGGGATCGTCATTGGGCTTATTATAACAGGGATCATGCTTTTGATACGCTTTAATAGACTAGTGAAAAATATTGATTTATTATCTTTAGTAACGAAAAAATAGGATAATCCATGATTAAAAAAACAATCAAAATCATCTTCCTATCAATAGTAGTAGTAACGATAAGCCTTGGATTAATAATCACTTTATTAGTTACCACCGTTAGCCAAGATACGATTAAAAACAAAGCTATCCAGCTAGTACATAAACACTCTGGAAGAGAGCTCAAAATTACTGGCAATATTAGCTGGACTCTATTCCCCTGGCTTGGAATAAAAATTCAAAATATTACTCTTGGCAATCCCCCTGACTTTAAAGACTCTCATTTTGCTACAGCTAAAGAAATTAGTATTAGTGTTAAACTAATACCATTAATTTTTAAACACAGTATTGAAGCAGATCATCTAATCCTAAACGATCTTGATCTACAATTAGTTATCAACACTATGGGCAGGAATAACTGGCAAGATTTGTTGACTTTTGCGAGCCACTCTAAACAACCAACAACTACCACTACTAACACAGATAAGTTTGCTGTTAACAATATTACTATCGATAATGGCAACATTTCTTGGCAAGATCAAAAGAATGATCGAAAACTTAAAATCAGCAAACTAAATCTATCTTGCAAAAACGTAAATCTTAAACATCCTTTTTCACTCAAAACCTCTTTTAATCTTGCACACCTAAGCCCATTTCTAGACGGTAATATCGATATTAAGACACAAATCTCTTTAGTTACTCCTAATAGCTACCAATTAAAAAACCTAAAATTGCAAACTACAAACGCGATTATAAGTGGAGCATTACAATTACCTGACTTGACAGGTAATTTAATCATCAGTGACACTGGTTCACAAGCATTACCATATCTTCTCGGAATCATACCTCAAAAACAACCGAATTCATCTTTCAAAGTTATTGTAGAACTCTCTCCAACAATAATAAAAATCCCTAGTATTAAAGCCAATCTTGATGAAATGGCGCTAACAGGCAATGTTAATTATTCAGCTAATACTCTCACATTTGATGTATTTTTAAATAAATTAGATACTACTATATTCAACGAGCCAAACTCACAAGTAAAGACGGTAGCTAGTTCCCAGTCTTCACCTAGCATCTGGCAAACAATAAAAATCGATGGCAACTTAAAAATAGGAGCAATTCAAGCAGAAAAACTTCACCTTAATAATTTCACTACTAAAATTATCGGCAACAATGGTTTATTTAACTGTAAAAATTTAGAATTCGATTTTTATGGAGGCAAGGTTTCTGGTAATGTTACCACTAACATACAAAATTCTATTCCACAATCAAATTTACAACTATCACTAGTTAATGCTTCCATGCACGCATTATTAGTGGACCTAATAAAATACGATAAACTTAGTGGCAACCTTGTTTTAAACACCAAAATTAATATTCGGGGATTAACTGCAAATGAGGTGCTTCACAGTTTAAATGGCGATGGCAATATTTTAATTACTAATGGTTCATATCATGGGGTGGATATTCCATACGAAATAAGACGTACCCATGCTTTATTAAACGCTAAACCCCTGCCACAAAAATCTGGCTCCTCTTCCACCACTAATTTCGATCGACTAACTACAAGCTTTAACATCCATGATACAATTCTAAATACTACTGATTTCTTGCTCCAAGCCCACGACTATCAGGTGAATGGCAAAGGCAGTGCTAATCTTATAACCAACTATCTAGATATCGTGTTAAGTGCCTACAGCACTCACGATAAGAACTTTTTCTTACCCGTTAAAATTACTGGGCCTATTAACAACCCCTCGGTCACAATTGACGCAGCAGTGGTACTCGAACATGTAATGAAAAAATCTGTTGTAAATGTTATTCAAAGGCAGGTTGAAAAAAACTTACCTCAGGATCTAAAAAAGATTTTACCACTCGACAATTTATTCCATTAATATGCAACCCTCAATTATTAATAAGTTAACTATATTACATCAAAGACATCAAGAGATCTCCGATCTCTTAGCACGTCCAGAGACTGTCAATAATCAAAATCTTTATCGCGAATTATCAAAAGAATATGCTTACTTTGAACCTGTTGTTTCTACTTTCGAAGAATATAACTGTAATCGACAAAAAATGCTTGATACTGAAAAAATTTTGCAAGAAGAACATGATCCCGATTTAAAATCACTAGCTACAGAAGACCTATTTAACCTAAAACAAAATAATCAAAAACTCATAGAGAAACTACGAATTTTACTTTTGCCACATGACCCCAATGATGAACGTAATATTTTCTTAGAAATTCGTGCTGGAACTGGTGGAGATGAAGCGGCAATTTTCGCGGGAGATTTATTTCGGATGTATTCTCGTTATATAGCAGATACTGGTTGGCAAATAGAAATTATCAACTCAAGTGCTGGGGAACACGGCGGCTATAAAGAGATTATTTCTCGAGTTATCGGCAAGGGTGTATACTCAAAATTAAAGTTTGAATCTGGAGTTCATCGGGTACAGAGAGTACCAACAACTGAAGCTCAAGGACGTATTCATACTTCGGCTTGTACAGTTGCAGTTATTGCTGAAGCAGATGAAATTGACTCCATAGAAATTAATCCAGCAGATTTAAAAATCGACACCTTTCGTAGCTCAGGTGCTGGCGGGCAACATGTAAATGTTACGGATTCTGCAATCCGTATTACTCACTTGCCATCAGGAGTAGTAGTAGAATGTCAAGATGAGCGTTCCCAACATAAAAATCGTGCGAGAGCGATGTCTCTTTTAAAGGCTAAACTTCTAGCAGCAGAACAAGAAAAACAACGGAAAGAACAAGCAGAAACACGACGTAGCATGGTTGGCACTGGTGACCGCTCAGAAAGAATTAGAACTTACAATTTCCCTCAAGGGCGACTTACCGATCACCGCATTAATTTAACCCTATATCAACTCGACAAAATTATGGAAGGTGATTTAAAATCAATAATTGAACCTCTAATCCAAGAGTATAATGCCAAACAACTGGCAGAAATTAGCTAAAGGTAACTCGTGGAATTTACGAATAAAATCAACAATGCTATTATTGACTACAGTAATTTAAGGGAGTGTTTATGTTAGAAACTTGGTTATTGCAAATAACCTCGCTGTTATTTACCTTGACAGTTTTAGCATTTCTCTTAGGTGAATACATGGCTAAAGTTTTCACTGGGGAACATACCTTACTATCACCTATATTCCTGTCTATAGAAAATTTTTTCTATAAAATAATGGGTATTGACCCTAATGAGGAGATGACTTGGCAAACGTTTGCAATACATCTGCTAATTTTTACTTGTATAGGAATAATCATATTATTTGTGTTGTTAAGAACTCAAGATTTATTACCCCTCAATCCAGAAAATTTTAAAGCTATCAAATGGGATAGCGCCATTAATACTGCTATTTCGTTTGTCACCAATACTAATTGGCAAGCTTATAATAGTGAAGCAAATTTAAGTTATTTAACTAGAATGCTTGGTCTGAGTGTACAGAATTTCTTATCAGCAGCGGTAGGAATGGCAGTAGGGGCCGCTCTAATTAATGCTTTCGTTCGCAAAACTACTACTACTACAAGCGTATCGCTATGCTCACTATAGATTTTTAGCACTCACTCCGTTCTGCTAAAAATCGTCAGCTACCGCAGACTACTCTCCTTCGCTTCGCTCTCCCTGGCTCGCAGCGAGAGTTAA
>JAISFD010000003.1 GCA_031263815.1 Coxiellaceae bacterium
ATAGATGCATAATTCCTCTTCAATTTATCATATCTAGTAGCTATAGAATGAAAATGTTTGAGCCATGCAAAAATATTTTCTACTAAGTGTCTATATTTGTATAAGCCCCAATCCACATCATCATTTCCTATACAGTAGTCTAGCTATTGCAAACTCGTTTTAATTGTTTATAGAGAAACCAATTTTACGAGTTTGCTCTTATCTTTCAAAATGTTATGGATAAAATGTCAACAGACCCAACCCTATTAAATTAAAAATTCCTGTTCAATTATATTCTTTATTCTTCCAGCAGTATTACCATCCCATAGAAGAGGTACAGAACCACTTTTTGGATATTTAATTTTATCTAAAAGATTGTCGACATTAACAAGTTGATTTGAACCTAAAGTAATTGTCACCGATCGCTCAGTTGTATCGCGTAAGGTAAAACAAGGGATACCTAAATAAGTTGTTTCCTCCTGAATACCACCCGAATCTGAAATAACATAAGCAGCATTCATAACCAAACTCATAAAATCAATATACCCTAAAGGATCTACCAATATTATATTCTTAGAAATCGATTCAATATTTTCTATTTTCTTTTTAGTACGAGGATGAACAGGAAATACCACTTGTTTATTAATAAATGATATCTTCTCTAAAATTGAAGCCAGGTATTCTTCAGAATCTACATTAGTAGGTCGATGTAATGTTAATACAATGTACTTTTGTTTATTCAAACCAAACTTTTTATATATTTCCTTTCGCTTAATCTTACCTTTCATTATACAATAAGAATCTATCATAATATTACCCACAAAGTAAATCTGTTCTGGTTTTATCCCCTCATGCAAAAGGTTTTCATCAGCATCTTTAGAAGGTATCAAGTGATAATCACTAATGGAATCAGTTATAACTCGATTAACCTCTTCCGGCATAGTACGATCAAAACTTCGAAGCCCAGCTTCAAGATGTGCAACTTTTAAGTTTAATTTTTTAGCAGCCACTGAACATGCTAGTGTTGCATTAACATCACCAACAACAATTACTAGATCAGGATTACTCTGCCCAAGACATAGTTTCTCATAGGCAATCATAGTCTGCGCTGTTTGTTCAGCATGAGAACCACTTCCCACACCTAGGTGATAATGTGGAGAAGGTAATTTTAAATCATCAAAAAAAGCTTGAGACATCTGGTAATCATAGTGTTGTCCTGTGTGCACAATTTGAGCCGAACACCAGTTTTCATTTTTCAACGAATGATATAGTGGTGCTATTTTCATAAAGTTAGGGCGAGCAGCACAAACTAGATGGATAACGATATTTGATTTATTTATACGAAACATAAGATGTGTTTATTTATGCAACAACTCAGACGCTTCAATAGTAACCCGCGCGACCTCAAATATTTCATCAATAGGGATAGGGGTATTTTTACCATATTCAATAGCATGAAGAAAATTAGCAACACACTCATTTTGGCCTTTATTTTGTTTCCATAAGTTCATTGTTTTAAAACTAGGCCAACCGAATCCTTTTAGTTTACGAAAATTGTCAAGTTGTAATACACGCCCAGCAACAAATACTTCTATACGCTCTTTAGGAAAACTCGAGGCCCCATTAGCTAAATAATGTATTGTCCCAAAAGAACCATCAGCAAAACTAATAGTAATTGTTGCTTTATCTTCAGTAATGGTAACACTAGAACTATTCCCCATAGAGCAGCATTGTACATCTGTTATATCGGCTCCAGCTAAAAACCGCATTAAATCTATAAAGTGGCATGCTTCACCAATAATCCTTCCACTACCTATAGCATCATCCTGAGTCCAATGCTTGGCCGGAATTGCACCAGCATTTATAGTCATAATAAATGATTTTGGTTCACTTACTGTTTGTAATAAAGACTTAATCCTTTGAATATGGGGAGAAAAACGTCGATTAAACCCAACCACTAAATGAAGATTACTACCTCTATCCTGAGCAGCCTTGTATGCAGATTCTATCTTATCTAATTCTTCAATACTTATAGCTAAAGGTTTTTCAACAAAAACATGTTTACCAGCATTTAGCGCTTTCACAACAAAATCAGCATGGGTATTATGACGAGTAACAATAACTACAGTGTTAACATTTGGATTACTTAACATCACATCTATGTCTGTAGATGCTTCCACAAACCCAGCTTTTTTCCCATGGATTGCTCCACTCACCCCTCCAGCTGTAGCTATAGTATGCAATTGTCCAGCAACACTTTTTAAAACCGGAATTAAAATGCGGGAAGCATAATTACCAGCTCCAATAAAACCTATTATAGGTTTGGTAACATCAAAAGATATATCACTACGGAGTGACACTTGTTTTACATTACGTTTAGCAATATCCGAAGTATATTGTAACAAAATACCCAAAACAGATTTATCTTCAGTTAACAATTGATAAACTTTAGGAGCTTCTTCAAAAGCAAATCTATGTGTAATAAGCGGTTTTACATCTAGTCTGCCTATAGACATTAGATCTAACACTGCTTCAAAATTACGTTGTTCCGTCCAACGTACAAAGCCTAACGGATAATCATGTCCCTTGTCCTCGTAGTTAGGATCATAACGACCCGGGCCATAAGAACATGAAACTTGAAATGATAATTCTTTTTCACAAAAATCTGATCTATTTAACTCCAATCCAGCAACTCCAACTAAAACAATACGCCCTCGTTGACGACTCATGCGTGCTGCTTGTGAAATTAGATCACTAGACTTGGTAGTAGCAGTTATGATTACTGCATCGACTCCTCGTCCATGACTAAATGACATACCAGCGCCCACTGGGTCATAGTTAGAATTGTAAATTTCTGCACCAAACTTACTCGCTAAATCCAGCTTAGATTGTTCAAAGTCGATAGCTAATACCCGACAACCATAAGCAAGTAATAATTGAATTGTTAAAAGTCCGATTAACCCTACGCCTATTACTACTACATACTCACCCAATGTAGGCTGAACTAAACGTACACCTTGTAATCCTATACTTGCTACTACGGTAAAAGCAGCAGATTCATCATCAACATTATCAGGAATTAATGCACAAAGATTCTTTGGTATATTTACTACCTCTGCATGTGGTCCATTAGAAACCACCCGATCTCCTGGTTTAAAACCAGCTACACCATTACCTATATTAGAAACAACACCAACATTAGAGTAGCCTAATGGAATGGGTTGAGCAAGTTTCGAACGTACAGCATCAAGGGTGGTTATTAATCCATCGGTTTTGACTTTAGCAACTACTTGTTTAACTTTTTCAGGCTGCTGACGGGCTTTTTCCAAATAAGATGCACGTCCAAAATCAACCAGCATACGCTCAGTTCCAACTGAAACTAATGTTGTTAAAGTATTTACTAATAAGTAACCCTCCTTTGGTTGTGGAGATGGCGCATCAACTAAAATAGTTGTTCCATCAGAAAGATTTTGGAGAATTTGTTTCATAACATTATCATAATCTAACACTATGTAAATTCAAGAAACAATATTAACTAAATTATAAAACGACTTCGTTGAATAAATCAGCCATCAAAGAACCTTATTACCCCTCTACCTTTCCAAGGGACCTAGTTTCGTGGTAACCATAACCGAAGAATCTTTGTAAAAATACAAATAACACAAAGAAATAAAACTAACATTAATCACAAAATATGGTAATTGAAAATTTGAGTTAAACATATTAGAACTAATAAATGAGTAGAAGGCAAATGTCGCCCACATTTTAACATCTTTACACAATGTTCCATTCTTTTTGCTAATATTACTGAATCTTTGTTTCAATATTAACAATAGTGAATTTACAAAATACGAAAAAGCCAAGAGAAAGACAATAACACCAAATAAGCCAATTTGGTAAAGAAAAGCCAGTAAAATATTATGTTGGCTACTCCAATAAATAACACTCCCAGTAAATATTTCTATAAAGGATCTTTTAGCAATTTCTAAAACACAATCAACATACAGCCTTCCTCTTGAAAAAAATACTTCTCTATATAAAGTAGAGAATAATCCTCCTCCTTTAACTATACCCACATAAATTCCGATAACACTCAGAAACAACACACTTAATATAACTGCTACTTTGGATTTAGTAACATATTTTGCATTACGAATGATATAATAAATATATAAAGAAAAGGTAATCAACATATCAACCATTGCTGCTTTTCTACCACCACTTAGTACAACATAAAATATAATTATGCTTACCAAAGAAAGCAGCAGGCATTTTAAACGACCCTTTGAATTTAACATAAAAATAACGATTGTACAAAACAAAAATGAAAGCACTGCAGAATATGAAACAAGTGCTTGATATATAGCATATCCAAAAAACGAATAAAAATATGCTACATTATCCCGGCATAATAATAGACTCAGAAATAGTGATGCCTCACTACTTGAGCCGAGATTATATAACACACAATTAACTATACTAACAAAATGTAATATAGACATAAATAGTAAGGAAAACACATACCCTTTTAACAAACTAGGAAGTAAGAATTTCGATAAACACATATAACAGAGCACATACAAAAGAAAAAACGGGAAAAATAAGCTAAGAACCCTTTCAATTTGGGGAATACGCGTCATTATAATAATGAAGAATAACGCTGACAAAATCGAAGATATATACATTCGGTACTTATATTCACTACTTAATTTAGCCTTAGATACAAAAGGTAATATTAATGCAATCACAAATATTACAAAAAACCCTATTGGTACTGGTACT
>JAISFD010000024.1 GCA_031263815.1 Coxiellaceae bacterium
CTATAGATTTTAGGCCATCGTGACCCATAAAATCAGTTCGCATGGCCGCGACACATCGTTGTGCTTCGCACATCGCAGCCATCCTGCGGCTGAAAAACGCTACATTAACTTAACGCTCACTATAGATTTTTAGCACTCACTCCTTTTAATCGAAAATTATTGTGTGCACCTATGAAAGAAAACTACCTGACGCATCTTTCAAAGTGAATTTGACAACAAAAACTAATAAATCCATAATTGCACGAGCAAAAATAAAAACCTCTATCATTATTGCCTCATAAACATTTTTCTGGTATATAGTCTGTTCTCTGGCAAAAGATAGAGATTTAGTTTATGACACAAATTTGTCACATTACAGGTAAACGTCCAGGTGTTGGCCACAAAGTATCACATGCCAATAAAAAAGCTAAAAGACGATTTAACATAAATTTACATAGTAAACGGTTTTGGCTCGAAGAACAAAAGCGCTTCATTAAACTTAGAATTTCTACTAAAGGTTTACGAATTATTGATAAAGTTGGAGTGGAAAACGTTTTAAAGAACCTTGTTAAATATCGTGATGAAGTCGTAAGGTAAGGTTTATGGCTTCTAAAGCACGAGAAAAAATTAAGTTAGTTTCAACAGGCAAAACTAAAACTGGGAATCTAACAAAAACATATTATACTACCACCAAGAATAAACGACAAAACACCGAAAAAATCAGTATCAAAAAGTTTGATCCCAAAGCATTTAATCCTCAAACTGGAAAAACTGGAATGCACGTTATCTTTAAAGAAGATAAGATCAAATAATGGAATATCTTAGGTAGTTGCAAAGCAAACAAAATAGGACATAGCAATGCCAGAACTACCTGAAGTTGAAACTATTTGTCGAGGCCTTAGAGCTAAAATCCTTAGACAAAAAATCATCACTGTTAACATCAAGAATTCAAAATTACGTTACCCCATACCTAAAAAGCTCCGTAATATTCTACCGAAACAAACTATTCTAAAAATTAGTCGTCGTGGCAAATATATTTTGCTAAAAACCAAAATTGGCGTGCTTATTATTCATCTTGGTATGTCTGGTACTCTTCAAATTAAGACCAAAAATTATGCTATTCCTAAACATGAGCACTTTAATATTGTTTTTGCCAATAACTTAGTACTTTGTTACATCGATCCTCGTCGTTTTGGTGCAATTTTATGGACTACTAGAGATCCTCTGCAACACCCTCTACTAAAAAATCTCGGGCAAGAACCTTTAACAAAGAGCTTTACAGCTAAATATCTATATGAAAAATCTAAATCAAAAAAATGCCCAATTAAACTTTTTATTATGGACAATAGAATTGTTACTGGAATAGGGAACATTTATGCTAACGAAATTTTATATGCAGCCAGACTCAATCCCTTCCAAAAAGTATATACTATACCCCTTAACCATTACCAAAAAATTGTTAAAGAAACTAAAAAAATTCTTCCTCAGGCCATTATCCACCGAGGAACAACGATTAGAGATCATACTGATAACCTCGGTCAAAAAGGTGACTTTCAAAATAAGTTAAAAGTGTATGGGAGACATAACCGGTCTTGCTATAGATGCGAAACCAAGTTAATCACTATAAAACTCGGACAACGTTCAACGGTATTTTGTCCAAGATGTCAAAGTAAATAAAATACAATTTAAGAAGACCTTCATTTTACAAACATTAAAAAGGTAAGAAGAAAACATAGATAGCTTTCCTGAATTGAAAATGAAAATTCCCTTTTTGACTATTTTGGAAACCATGAACTACAAGCCGGAACAATATTTAAAAAATCCGCATGTTCCAATTTTAATTACTGGTGCCGAAAAAGATTTAGTAAATCCTATTGAAGAAACTTACAGTTTGTATAATCTTGCCTCGGAACCAAAAGAATTAATGGTCGTTAATGGTGCTACTCATTTTGAACTTTATAAGGGGAAATATTTTGAGCAAGTTGTTAGTAAACAAATAACATGGTTCAATAAGCATCTGTAGTTTTTTATCTTTAATAGATCCTGAATCATTGCTCTCACAAATCCCCACAAATTGACTTCGGTGAATTAAGCAGTTACGATGTAAGCCACACTAGTATTGAATACTCCCCGGTAGCTCAGCGGTAGAGCAGGTGACTGTTAATCACTTGGTCGGCGGTTCAATCCCGTCCCGGGGAGCCATATCTACCAAGTATTTTTCCATAGTTACCCAATTTGCCTAAATAAATTTGCGGGATTTTTGCGGGAGTTGAGTTTTTAAATTACTAATCTAGTCCCATTCTCACAAATTCACTGCGTTATTTTAACGTAGCTTATCCTGCATTATTAGTACATCTTAGCAATGTTAAAGTCGGGCTATTAGTATTTTACCTAACATCACAAACCTTATTTGCTGCGGTAATAAGATTACTAATTTCAACTGCAAAATAATGGGTTGTCATGTGTCTTGAGTTAGATTCCTCAAAAAAATCGAGACTTTATACTAGCTAGCTCTTGTAGAGTTATTTAATTATAATCGATGATGCAAATTCTGTTACTATATTTAAAATTGACGTGATGTACTAAATATGACCCCGAAGATTTAAAACTTCTAATTAAAGATGGCGAAGATTTAACAATTGAGTTCAAAGAAAAATACTCGTCTAAAATTGTGCAAGATATTGTTGCTTTTACTAATACTAAAAGTGGATATATCTTATTGGGAGTAGATGATGGTTGCAACAGTAAAGGCGAAACACTCACTAATAAAACGAAAGCTGAGATAATTGATTTGGCCCGTAACTGTGAGCCAAGTATCTATCTCAAAAGTATAAAACAATTTGGATCAATCGTCGTCATCGAAGTTGCCGAGGGTGATGAAAAACCCTATAGTTGTTCGGTCTGATACTACCGTAGGTTGAATGCCGTCACCCAAAAGATGACCCAAAAAGAAATTCATATCATATATAAAAATGTAATCTCAACTTCCTTCGAAGAACAAATTAATAAGGATATTTCATGGGATGATATATCAAAAGAAAAAATAAAAACTTTTTTAAAGAAAGTAATATCTCTATCAATAAAATTTGGCCACAAAATATATTATCTAGTCTTAATCTAGCCCAAAAAACAACGATAAAAAACGCTGGTGTTTTATTCTTTGCATATAAACCAAGGAATTTTATTTTGCAATGTCAAATGACTTTAGCTGCCTTTAAAGATGCTAAGCGATTAGATATCTATGATCGTAAAGATATTCAAAATGATTTACTAACGCAATTCAATGAGGCAATGATTTTTTTACAAAAACATCTTAACGTAAGAAGTGAAATAAAAGGAGTTAATCGAAGAGATATTTATGAAATTCCCCTAGAAGCGCTACGCGAAGCTGTGGCCAATGCCATAATTCACCGTGATTATAGTATGCGTGGAACAAGTATCATGGTTGAAGTCTACCCAGATAAGGTGGTAATTGCCAATCCTGGTGGTTTGCCACCAGGCTTAAATATTAAATCTTTAGCTAATATATCTATTAGACGTAATGAGCTGATTGCAGATATGTTTGCTCGTATAGATAAAGTCGAACGGATGGGGACCGGAATAAACCGTATGCGTACAGTAACAAAAACAGCAGGTATCCCAGAACCTAAATTTACAAGTAATCTCTTTTTTTTCAATAACTTTTAAACGTTCTAAGTCTAACGCTGTAAACATCAGCGATTCGGAAGAAGTTCAGAGAAGGTTCGGAGATAAGTTCGGAGAAGATTATAAAATTAATAAAGGAAGATAAATACGTTAGTTCTAAAAAACTATCTGAAGTTATAGGTATTTCAACACGAGCTGTTGAAAAACAAATAGCCAAATTAAAGTTACTAGGCTATTTAAAACGTATCGGCTCACCTAAAACTGGGTACTGGGAAATAGTAAAACGATAAAATGAAATTAATATATACTATAATCTTTACTATTTTGACTACAAGTATTTTATTCGCAAGTAATAATGGAATATATAACAAAATTATCTTTTGGAATAAATTACAAAAAGATGCGAATATTTTTAATCAAAACGTATTACAAAAAGATATAAGAGCAGCAAAAAATTACGGCATTACTTTTATACGTTTGGCTTCAGACAAATTTCCAAGTGAAGAAAGAGATTTCTTAATTGGAAATGCTGATAACTATACTCAGCTGGTCAAAAAAGATTTCAATAATTTAAAAAAAGTGTTGAACATATGTACAAAGGAAAAGATGCCTGTAGTTTTAACATTCTTAAGCCTGCCTGGATCACGTTGGAAACAAAACAATAATGGTAAAGATGATTTACGTTTATGGAGTAATATCAAATTCCAAAAACAAGCAGCAAATTTCTGGAAAGATCTGGTTCTAGAATTAAGAAACTATCCCATCATTGTAGGATACAATATACTTAATGAACCACATCCTGAAAGAATCTATGATGCTAAAAATACCCCAATTATTTTAGATAGCTCATCCTATGGTGACCCTAGAACATTCAAATATCTTAAAACACATAAAGATGCTAATATTTTATACTCATTTCATATGTATGAGCCATACGAATATACTAACCATAAAGCAAATAATAATAGGTTTAGCTATCCTGGAAAAATTAATGCTACTTATTGGAACAAAAAAACCTTAAGAGACTACATGCTTGAAGTTATCAACTTTCAAAAAGCCAATTATGTACCAAATAATCGAATTTTAGTTGGCGAATTCAGCTGTTATCGTAAAACTAAGGGATTACCAAAATACTTTAGTGATTTGATAGAAGTTTTTAAAGAGAACCAATAGCACTTTGCCTTTTATGCTTTTAGGGAAGATACTTGGGATGGTATGGATTATGAACTTGGAGACAAACAATTACCTTGGAGTTATTGGCGAGCCTTAGAAAAAGGCAGCAAAATAGAATTAAACAGAAAAGATAATTATCCTCAATTCAAAGTTTTGAAAGAAGAACTCGCGAAACAATAGTATACTGGAATTCAAGATATATGCTACTTCTATTTTAATCTAGATCTAAAATAACATGTACAAAAAAATATTTCTGATTTTGTTTTTTTCTACTTCAGGTTTAGTTTTTGCCTCTAAAGAGATTCCAACAATTATAATTTCTGGAAATAAGTTGAAGTACAGTATGACAAACTCTCTTGGCATCCAAAAGCATGTACAAGTCATATCAGATAAACAACTTTCCTCATCCGGTTATAAATCATTGTTGGAAGCAGTTAGTGCGCGATCTGGATTGCAAATAATAGAACCAGAAGGAGGACCAGGACGAGCTTTTCTCAGTATAAGAGGTTTTGGTGATAACGCAAAAAGTAATGTATTAATATTATATGATGGCCTTCCCTATTCCACTCCCGATCTAGGAGCATTGCCACTCAATATTCTACCGCTCTTTGAGATAAAACAAATTGAGATATTACCTGGTAGTAGTATTTTATATGGAGATCAAGCGGTTGGTGGTAGTGTAAATATATTAACCAAAGAATCTATAGAAAAAACGAGCAGAATTTCAACTAGTTATGGTAGTTTTAATACGAGACAAGCTCAGATTTCACTTGGAGGAGGCAAAATTGGTAACTTTTATTATAGGATAGGAGCATCTACTTATATTTCTAACAATTACCGTAAACACAACTTAGAACGTACCGACCAACTATTTATCAAGCTAGCATATCAAGATGTATATTTCAATTATCATAAGGTTAATCAGCTGCTAGAAATGCCAGGGAAATTAACTTGGTATCAGGTAGAGCAAGACCCACGACAAGCAGAAAACAATATTTCTTATAATAATCAATACAATAACAATTTTTGTTTTGGTATAAAACACACTTTTTTTGAAAATTGGCTAACTAAATTAGATACTTCACTTCGCTTAATGGAAGGTACTGGAGCATACGCTTACAATCAAACATTCATATCTTTTGATGAGGCAAGGCAAATTGCAACACTACAAGCAAAAACTTCGGGAGTTATTAATCTGCATAAAAACACTATTTTTCCAATCTTAGGCATAGATTTAAACTATGGTAAATATAATATTAGTCTTAATTCCAATAAAGCCAAACAATATCAAACTGCTCTTTATGGACAGTTTAGTATCCCTTTATCCAATAAAATAACCATAGTTTTCGGTTCAAGATATGGCTTATCTTTCTATTCCTTACCGCCAACAATGGTTACTGAAACTAATCCTAGAAACCATGCATTAGTAAACAGTGTGGAGCTTGCTTGGAATACATTAAATAACATACAGTTATTTGCAAAGTGGGTTGAAAATTATCGTTTTCCTAAAACTGATGAAGCCGCTTATACTCTAAATAAAACGCCTCTTAGAACTCAAAAGGGGACCTCTTACGAGATAGGCACTGCTTATAAGAAGAACAACTTCTCGAGTTCCTTAACTCTATATCAGCTCGATATAAAGGATGAAATTTCTGCTATCCCTATCCCTACAGCAAATTATTTCATTTACAACGAGAACCTTGATTTAACTAGAAGGATTGGAGCTATTGTTGATATCAGTTGTGAACCTACAAAATATCTGCAATTAAGTGCTAATTATAATTTTGTCAATGCAAAATTGATCTCTGAAAATTTGGCTGACAAAAAAATTCCTCTTGTAGCAAGCAATAATTTAAGACTAGCTATTACATTAAAACCACATAATGCTTTACAGCTAACCATGGAGGGATTATACACCGGTAAGCGCTATCCAACTAATGATGTTGAAAATCTTACTAATCCACTTGGTGGGTATACAATTTACAATTGTAATATCAGTTACGAAACAGCACATTATGTTTTAGCCCTTCGGGGCAACAACCTAACTAATAAACTCTATTATGGTAACTCAGTAGTTACTTATCAAGGTTCTGCAAATTCTACTTGGTACTACCCATCTGCTGGTATTAATGTACTTGCAACCCTAACCATAAAGATCTCAACCACTACCAATTAAAATTGGTAGGTTGAACATTACGGCTAAAAGCCGGGAACGTTTTCTAAAGAAAAGTTTGAAACATTGTCAGGTTTATGAGCATCAATATGGGTGTTAAT
>JAISFD010000025.1 GCA_031263815.1 Coxiellaceae bacterium
CTATAGATTTTAGGCCATCGTGACCCATAAAATCAGTTCGCATGGCCGCGACACATCGTTGTGCTTCGCACACCGCAGCCGTCCTGCGGCTGAAAAACGCTACATTAACTTAACGCTCACTATAGATTTTTAGCACTCACTCCGTCCTGCTAAAAATCGTCAGCTACCGCAGACTACTCTCCTTCGCTTCGCTCTCCCTGGCTCGCAGCGTGAGATTACTTTTAAGGCAGGCTATCTACAACTTTCTTTTCAGTAGGTATTAAGTGACGTCGATCAAGACCAAATAGTAAAGCTAAAGCACCAGCAATATAAATAGAGGAATAAGTACCAATAACAATTCCGATCATCATAGCTAGAGAAAACCCTTTTAACATCTGACCACCGAAAACTAATAAAGCAGTGATCACAGAAAATGTCAAACCTGATATCATAATTGTTCGAGATAAAGTTTGATTAATAGACAAATTTAAAATCTCCGTTGGGGTAGCTTTACGCACTTTACGAAAATTTTCTCGTGCCCGATCATAAACAACAATTGTATCATTTAAGGAATAGCCAATTACAGTTAAGACTGCTGCAAGAGCGATCAAATCAAATTCAACGTGAAAAAACGAAAAGAGGCCTAAGATAAGCATGGGATCATGAATTAAAGAGATAACCGCACTAATCGCAAAACGATATTCAAAACGAAAAGCGATATAAACCATAGTACTTACTAATGCGATAATAATTGCCAAAATACCATCAGTAACTAGTTTTTTTCCAACTTGAGCACCGATCATTTCTGCTCGTTGTAATCTAGCTCCAGCTAATGTTTTTAAAACCATATCTGTCATTTGTTGTTGCGTTAGATCTTTACGCAACTTCAATTTAATCATGACATCTCTCGAACTTCCATATGCCTGGGCAACTGCTTCTAATCCAGCATGTTCAAGTTGTTGCCGTATCTGGTTAAAATCCGGTGGGTCAATATAATTCACTTCAATTTGCATGCCCCCAGTAAAATCTAACCCTAGATTTAAGCCATTAAAAATCAGTGAACCAATAGAAAATATTATAAGCATCGTAGAGAACAAAAAAGCCCATTTTCGTTGAGCCATAAAATCGATGTTTGTATTATGGGTAAAAAATTCCATAAATTTTTATATCCTACCTAAAATAAATTTGCTTTCTAACTTGGCAGTAAGTTAAATACCTATAGACAACTTTTTTACACTCTTACCACCATAAATCCAATTAACAATTGCTCTCGTAAATACAACGGAAGTTAACATTGAAGTCATTAATCCAATGGTTAACACTACTGCAAAACCTTTTACTGCACCAGTGCCTAAAGCATATAACACCATAGCCACAATTAATGTGGCTACATTAGCATCAATAATCGTCGTAATTGCATGATCATAACCTGTATAAATACTAGCCTGTGGACTAACACCTCTACGTAATTCTTCTCGGATTCTTTCGTATATTAAAACACAAGCATCAACTGCCAACCCTACAGTAAGTACCATACCTGCCATGCCAGGCAACGTTAATACTGCTCCCAAAATTGATAAAATAGCTGAAACAAACACTAGATTTAACAATAAAGCCACATTAGCAATTAAACCAAAAAACCGATAATAAAACGCCATGAATAATATGACAAAAATATAACCCACAACAATAGATAAAATACCTTTATTGATATTAGCTTTACCCATACTCGGACCCACAGTAAGCTCCTCCGCAAAAGTTACTGGTGCAACTAATGCTCCTGAACGTAACAATAATGATAGATCCTGAGCATATTTTTCACTTTTTAAACCGGTAATCTCAAAATTATTACCTAATGCAGTTTGAATCGTGGCTACACTGATAACTCTTTCAATAGGGTGATTAACAGTTACTATTTTACCATCAACCACTTGCTGTTCAGATTTAATTTCAACATAAACCACCGCCATAGGTTTCCCAACATTCTCCGCCGTAACTCGGTGAAAAGTACTCTCGCCACCACCACCAAGATGTACATTTACAGCAAGACGACCATCTTGAGAAAATCTAGCATCTGAATAAGTAATAGAGTTTCCTTGTAATACTACCTGATCTTTAAGCAACAATTTTCGTCCTTCATATTCATATAATTTAGTACCAATTGGCACATCTCCTGACATTGCGGCTTCAACATCTACCATATGAAATCTTAGAGTTGCAGTTTTTCCAATAAGTTCTTTAGCCCTGGTAGTATCTTGAATGCCAGGTAAATCAACACTGACATGATTCGCTCCTTGTCGCTGAACAATAGCTTCACTAACTCCTAATTCGTTAACTCGATTCCGTAGTGTATTCACGGTTTGATCAATAGCATAATCAGCTACTTTGAAAACCGCTTGCTCTGACATCATTACCTGAAGCTTGATAACATCATCCGTGGTAATTTTAGTAAACAAATAATCTGGCAAACGTCGCTTAAGTTCAGTTTGGCCTTTTGCGAAATTTTCAACATCACGAAAAGCAATCGAGATACCATGAGGTTGAATACGTTCGATCGATAAATAACGTATACCTAATTCTCTCAAATCATTAATAATAGATCTTAAATCGCCATCTTCCCGTTTTTTAATCATGTCACTAAGATCAACCGCAAGTAAAAAGTGTACTCCGCCACATAAATCGAGACCCAATTTCATAGGATTAGCACCTAAAGCACTCAACCATTTTGGGTTTCGAGTAGCAAGATTTAAAGCCACTACATAATCATCACCTAGTGAGGCCTTAATAATATCTCGTGCTTTAATTTGAATATCTGGATCCGAAAAACGGATTAATAAACTATCCTTGTGATGCTCAATTTTTAAATACTGCAATTGCTGTTTATTAAAAATCTCTTTAATCCGTTTTTCAATATTACTGGTTACAATAGCGGTATCACTTGCAGAAATCTGCACTGCAGGATCAGAACCAAATAAATTAGGAGCTGCATAAATAATGGCAATAACTAACAAAAATACCAATAATAAATTTTTCCATAATGGATAACGATTGTACATATTTTCCTAGACTGTTTTTATCGTACCACGGGGTACAATATTTGAAATTGCGCTTTTTTGTACTGCAATATTAGTGTTTTCAGCAATATTAATTACTATAAAATCATTCGTAAGTTTCTCAATTTTGCCTAAAATTCCACCAACAGTTATAATTTCATCACCCTTCTGAAGATTATCGATTAGTTTTTTATGGTCTTTAGCTTTTTTAGATTGCGGGCGAATAACCATAAAATACATAAATGCTACTAAAAGAATAATCATAGGTAACATTGACATCAAACCACCTGCCGTATTTTGCGACGCGGCACCGTTACTCGTCACCTCAGCTAAAGCATCACTAATTAAAAAACTCATAATCGTTCCCCCTTATATTTATTGTCTGTTCAGCAATAAATGGAGATAATTTACCTTGTTCTAGTACAAGACGCAAATTTGCCATCAATTGCTGGTAAAAATAGAGATTATGAATAGTATTCAATCTTGCACCTAAAATCTCCTGGCACTTATCTAAATGGTGTAAATACGCCCTTGTATAATGCTGACAAGTATAACACTGACAATTGGGATCTAAAGGCAAAAGATCATTTGTATAATTACTATTACGAATTCTTACTATTCCTTGAGAGGTAAATAAATAACCATTACGAGCATTACGTGTTGGAAGTACACAATCAAACATATCGATCCCTCGCAATACTCCCTCAATGATATCTTCCGGGGTACCAACACCCATAAGATATCGAGGCTTATTTTCAGGTATCAATGGAACTATATGCTCTAATATTTTAAACATTTCAGATTTAGGTTCTCCGACCGCAAGCCCCCCAATGGCATAACCATCAAAACCAATCTCAAGTAAAGCTTCTAAAGAACGCTCACGTAAATCGGGGAAAATACTACCCTGAATAATTCCGAAAAGAGCATTGTTATTATTGCCATGAGCGATTTTACTTCTTTTAGCCCAGCTAATAGATAATGCTACCGACTTAGTTGCATCACTATAGCTAACAGGAAATGGCATACACTCATCGAAAATCATTACTATATCTGCATGTAAATCCCGCTGAATTTGCATCGAAATCTCTGGAGTTAAAAATATTTCAGCTCCATCAAGAGGAGACTTAAACCAAACACCCTCTTCAGTAATTTTCCGCAAACTACTTAAACTAAACACTTGAAAACCACCTGAATCGGTTAAAATTGGTTTTGACCAATGCATAAAATTATGCAATCCTCCATGTATCTTGATTACCTCCATACCCGGTCTCAGCATAAGGTGAAAAGTATTGCCCAAAATAATTTCAGCACCACTACTTTGCAGCTCTTCTGGAGTTATGGTTTTAACCGCCCCATAAGTTCCAATCGGCATAAAAGCAGGAGTATTTACCACATGTCCTGATGGAAATATAATACGTCCACGCCGAGCCATAGAGTCTTTATTTATTAGTTCAAATTTCATATTAGACTTTCGACTTTCAATAATCTCATATTCATATCAACATCATGCACTCTTAAATAATCCACTTTTTGTTTAGCTAAAAAGCCAGAAAATACTGTACTTTCTAAATCTCTAGCAGCAAACTTTTTATCAGTCAATCTACTTAAGAAAGATTTCCTAGAATGCCCTACTAAAATTGGTATATCCAAATCATGAAACTGCACAATACCTTTAATCAAAGCCAGAGATTGTTCCGCATTTTTACCAAACCCAATCCCGACATCAAAAATCAGGCGCTCTCTAGCAATCCCTATATTAATAAGAGAATTAAGCTGTTTCTCACCCCAGCGATAAATCTGCGAGACAATATCTACATTTTGAGGCAAAATTACTTGAGGATTAGCAGGTAATCCCAAATTATGCATAAAAATAATCTTGGCGTTACTCTCTTTAACTACAGTACGCATCTTAGGATTAATCAAACCACCTACCTCATTTAAAAAATCCACCTGATAAGATAAAAGTTTTTGCACAGTTTCTGCTTTATAAGTATCAACACTCAGCTTGGGTTTAAAACCTTTACTAGACCACAATGAAGACCACGAATCTAAAACCGGTTTTAACCTCGACCATTCATCTTCTGGCGAAATAGTTTTACTACCAGGTCGCGTAGATTCAACACCAATATCAATAATATCAGCACCTGCAGCAAATAAACTCTTGGCATGTTCTAAAGCTCTAGATAAATCGTCAAATTTTCCACCATCTGAAAACGAATCAGGAGTGACATTCAAAATCCCCATCATCATTGGAGTATCAACCCGATGGGCAATCTGTTTAGTACGGAGCGGTGCATTACCATCAAAACGAGAACCAAATTTTTTAGCTAAATCTTCCGCATTTCTACCAGAATCACTACAATTTGGGCGACAATATTTCCAAGCAGGAACAATATCAGCCAAAGGCCACAAAGCAAAAGGACGCTCAGTAAGAGCCAAATGAGGGATCGTCAATTTATCAGTATGATAATATTCATCGTCCCAAGCTAAAATATCAATATCGATAAGCCGTGGAGACCACTTAAGATGTATTCCTCTACCCATTCCCTTTTCTACTTCCTTAATTGCGGCTAATAATTCTTCTGGATGTAAAGTGGTATAAATTCCAAGAGCTAAATTTGCAAATTGTTGATTCCAATCTGGTGGTGCGTCATCAAGTAATAAAGCGTCTGACTCGTATACAGGGGAAACTTGCAATATTTTAAGATTAGAAATTAAACGAAGACGACATAAAGCTTCACGCAAATTCGCCAAACGATCCCCCACATTACAACCGAGCCCTAAAACAATCATAATCAATCACTAATTTCAAATATACTTCGAGGCAAATCAGGTAACGGACAAAGTTTTGTTACACGTAAATATAACTTACAATTTTTAAATATATTTTTTTTAAGCAAAAGAAACAATTGCATCCCCAAATTTTCGATCAAAGTAAATTCTTTATTACAACAGAATTTTTTAATCTTTTGAACCAGAGCATCATAACAGATAGCATCAGTAATTTTCCCAGTTCTAGCAGCTTTAGGCAGCTTTAAAAAACTGATTTTCGCGGTTACTAACACCGTTTGTTCTTTCGTTCTCTCACTCTTTGTGACCCCTAAATGAAGCTTTAAACCAAGATCATCAAGAATTAAAGCAGATTTATACCGTTGATAATTAGTATTTCTCCAAACAACTCTTTTATTCATAAAAATTATCTAACCGCTAAACCGCTATCTCTGCTGACTTTCCGGTTTTAAATGCCGAGAGCTTTGATCATTGGCCTCAGACAACTCTGCTTTCTTTTGCTGCTGAAGTTTTTCCTGCTGTACACGCCGATACTCTTCAAAAGTTACCAGTTTATCCTTAGCTACTTTATCACTAAAAAGTATTCCATCCAAATGATCAATCTCATGTTGGATAATGCGAGCCAGATAACCACTAGCCATACCTTTAACTAATTTTCCATCAGGAGTATAAGCTTCATAACGAATTTTCTGATAACGCTTGACAGGACCAAGGACATTTTTTACTGAAAAACATGCTTCATTCCCTTCCCTATAACCAAAACTTTCAATACCTTTATATTTAGGATTAATCCACACTGTTTTTGGCATGGTATCAATAATTTCAGGTAGCCTTTGTTTCCAATTCCGGTTCATCTAGAAGAGCAAAAACAATTATACGCTTAGAGATTCCTATTTGAGGAGCTGCAAGACCTGCGCAATTTTCTTCAGCATCAAATTTACCTATTAATAATTGTACGCCTTTTTTATCTTGTGCTTTCAAAGGAAAATTACACTTTTTGGCAACTGCCCGTAAAACTTTTGGCGCAGAAGTATCTTTTAGAGGATCAAATACTATATATTCTGGTAAAGAAGTAGATTTTTCACTAGCCTGAACAGGTGTTGAAATAGTCATTAACACTCCTATCATAATGAAAATACGAAATGACATCCTTAAATTTAAAACTTCAAACATATAAAACCCTCCCTTAAAAAATTATACATTACAATTATACTCATATATTCACCTATATATCTTTAGGCTAAAAGACTTAAAAATTCACTGCGTGTTTTAGATGAGCTGCGGAAAGCTCCCAACATCGATGAGGTCTTTACTAATACACTTTTTTCCACCCCCCGCGCCATCATACATAAATGTTCCGCTTCAATCACTACTCCAACACCAAACGCATTAGTTACTTTCATTATATTCTCGGCAATCTGCGCAGTTAAATTCTCCTGTACTTGGAGGCGACGTGCAAACATATTAACAATACGAGGAATTTTTGAAAGTCCAATAATCTTACTTTGGGGTATATATGCTACATGACATTTACCTATTATTGGCAATAAATGATGTTCACAAATAGAGAACAATTCAATATCTTTTAATAATACCATTTCACTATTATTACTAGTAAAAAAAGCTCCTCGCACAATATCATTTAAATCGATGTTATATCCTTGGGTTAAAAATTGCAGTGCTTTAGCCGCACGATATGGGGTTTTTTTTAAACCTTCTCGCCGTGGATTTTCTTTGATCGCGGTAAGCAATTCATGATAGATATCAGCTAATTTTTGCGTTTTTATTTCTTGTTTAGGCTTTTTCACATTACTCCTTAGGGTAAATAATTTATTTAATAATCAAAAGGTTAATTGATGATTTTTAGGCATTTTATCTTAAGATAGAACTCGACGTCAATAACTTCAAAAAATTACTTTACTTTTTTCTTTCTAAAACTAAAAAGTTATAAGAATACAAATTAGATTTAGCAGTCCGCTTGCTAGTGATTCTCCATTCATCATTTTGCCATGCAGGAAAATATATATCTCCCTCAATATCTTGCTCAAGCAATGTTAAATACATTTTATCAACATAAGGAAGAAATTCTCTATAAATAGGTGCCCCGCCAATTATCATAATTTCCTCAAAAGAGCCTTGATATCGCAACAATACTTCGGTAATAGAATGCATTACTAAACATCGTGGCAATTTTAAAGAACGATTACGAGAAAGCACTATATTTTTAGAGTTCTCCAGTGGGCCTTTTAAAGACTCATAAGTTTTATACCCCATTACTACTATTTTACCACTTACTAAATGGTAAAAATGCTCTAAATCTTCGGGAATATCCCAAGGCAATTTGTTATCTTTACTGATAACATTGTTTCGAGCTATAGCGGCAATGATGGCGAAAGACACTATAATTTTCCTAGCACAATTTTGTCTAAATCTACTACAAACGCTTGCTTCTAAAAAAATTCGTCAAGATATTACCGCATTCTAACGCTAATACCCCAGCTGTAAATCCAATCTTATGATTTAACTTGCGCTCATCTAAAATGTTAAAAACACTTACAATCGCTCCAGCTTTTGGATCAGTAGCCCCAAATATAAGTCTACGAATACGCGCATGGAGCATAGCACCTATACACATTAGACATGGTTCTAAAGTAACATATAAATCTACATTTCCAAGACGATAATTATTTAGTTGTTGTGTAGCTTCTCTTAGCGTCATAATTTCTGCATGAGACGTAGGATCATTTAGAGCGATCGGAGAATTATATCCTTTCCCAATAATTGCGTCATTAAATACCGCTACCGCACCTACCGGTACTTCACCCAGAAGGTACGCTTTTTTTGCAAGTCCAAGTGCTTCCTGCATAAAAAAAATATCTTGAGAGTTAGTATGTGGCATATAAAATTAGGCTATTTAATTTTACTATAGTACAATCCAAAAAGTAACTAAATTAGTAGTAATCCTATGCTGATAACCACTATTAAAACTCATAAATTACAACCTCAAGAATCGATTTTTAAGATTCTAGATACTTACATTACTCAACTAACTGCAAATAGTATCATGGCCATTGCTAGTAAAATTATTAGTATCTCGGAAAATTGTCTTATTAATAAAAGAAAAAACAAAATTACCCTCATCCACAAAGAAGCAAAATTTTATTTTAAAGCTCCTAAAAAGCAACCGAATTTTTATCTAACTTTAAAAAATCATCGTTTGCTTCCTAATGCCGGAATCGATGAATCAAATTGCAAAAACTTTTACACATTGCCTCCTAAAAAACCACAACAAACCGCCAAAAAAATTTGGGAGTACCTCCGGAAAAAATATCAGATTAAGAACTTCGGAGTTATTATCACTGACAGCAATATTACTCCCTTACGAGCTGGCGTTACGGGAATTGCTATTGGTTGGTGCGGTTTTAAACCAATTTATAGCTACGTAGGGAAAAAAGATACTTTTAGTAATTCTTTACAAGTTACTCAAATAAACTTGCTTGATAGTCTAGCAACTACTGCTACTCTAAATATGGGAGAAGGAAAAGAACAAACTCCTATTGCTATCATCAGTAATCTGCCTCGAAAAATTGTTTTTCAAAATCGAGCGCCCACTAAAAAAGAAGAACAACAAACTTATATCGATCCTAAAAAAGATCTTTTTAGTTCTGCAATAATATATGAATAACTATATTCAACCTACTTGGCCAGCACCAAAAAATGTTAAGGCTTATACCACCACTCGTCTAGGCGGTATTAGTAAATCACCTTATGCTAGTTTTAATTTTAGTTTATTCACAGGGGACAATCTACAGGATGTCTTAGCAAACCGTAAAAAATTATCCCAAGATTTAAATTTACCTCAAGAACCATTTTGGTTAAAACAAGAACATACAAACATTACAGTACAAGTCGAAAAAAACATATCACCAATTCCAGTAGTGGCAGATGCCGCATTTACTGTTATGACAGGACCTGTATGTGTAGTTATGACTGCAGATTGTGTACCTATTCTAGTTTGTGATCAAAAAGGAAATATAGTAACAGCAATTCATGCCGGTTGGCGCGGCATAGCCAAGGGAATAATTACTAATACTATTAAAACCATGAATACTGATCCATCACAACTTCTAGCATGGCTAGGACCTGCCATTGGCCCACAAGCTTTCACAGTAACTCAAGAAGTATATGACACTTTTACCGCCCAACTACCTGACAATCGATCAGCCTTTACTAAATATATGGAACAATATCTAGCTAATATTTATTTACTCGCAGCTAATCAACTTAAACAAATAGGTGTTACCAAAATTTACGGTGGAGAATATTGTACCTTTACCCAAAAAGAGTTCTTTTATTCCTATCGTCGAGATGGTGAAACAAGCGGCAGAATGGTAAGCTTAATTTGGTTAGAGAGTTAGTTTTCAAGAAATTCTGCCATATCAATAACGGCTGCAAAATAATCACTATCTAAAACATCTTGACTAGCGCCATTCACATGAATTAATACTGGCCTACAAGAAAAACCTTTGGGGCGTTTTAAACTATCAATTTTTCTCTGTATTTCTGTGACAACTTCCATACCTATAGGCTGCTTGGTAAATTTTATCTCACAAATATATAATGTTTGGTGTTTGGTTTGAACCATGTAATCAATTTGGCAACCTTGCTGTTTACTTGTGGGCTTTTGAAAAAAAGGATTGTCATTTACAATATCTTCTGGATATAGCTTTAAAGCTTGATGGATAAGTTGTCTATTATTCAAAACTAAATTCTCAAGTTGCAAACCCATTATCGTATACCACTCCGGCAATGAGGTAACTGATTTTAATTCAAAATGGCCCCGATTAATTCTATTCTTATATTTATCAATATAACGCAGATAAAATCGTAAATAATTATCACTTAGCCTATATCTGCTCAATTTGGTATCATGGCCAGTTTTTAAACACCACGTATAATCCCGCTTAGTAAAACCAGATAAATATAATTCTTCAAGATAATCACTTAATAAACCCGTAATTTCTACACGTAAATCTTTGCTTATACTAACAGCATCTTTTGGGCCATAAACAAGCGATTCAATAAATCGCTCGATACATTGTCGAGCGTCTTTTAAAAAGATTAAAAAAGATATGATCGAATTCATCGACCAATATACCTCCTTTTCTGAAACATAACTCACGAATGTTATCTTCTGCGCTCAATGAAGGATTAATTTCTTCTAAATAACGCGGCACTCCACCCGTAACAGATAAAACTTTAAATTTTTCAAAAGCAGAAATATTTTTTGCCTGACCTCCCCAGAATTTGGCACAAGCCTGCAAAGGTAATTCCTCTAGGGTCAAAGTATATGAAACTCTTCCTAAAAAACCGGGATTGCTCAAAATATTTTTTCAATCCAAGCCGAAGCCGAACCGCATAATATAAAGATCAATTGGGGGTTTTTTTAAATTTTTGATCCCAAGCGTTTTTAATTTTTCCTAAAAAATCTGGATCTTTCGAACCCATCAAAGAAATTTCATCGAACAACAAAATAATTCTGCCGCTTTTAATTTTCTCTGCCAGTAGATAAAAAAGTTTATCCCAATCATCTACCTTAACCTCAGGTAAGCCAGTTTGCTCACTTAGTTGTCTAGCAAATACCTCCATTTGCGACTGAGCGGTAGTCTGTTCGGTAGGAGCAAGCCCAGCACATGAATAAGTAGTCATTTTTTTTGCAAACTCTTCTACTAGTCTACTCTTACCAATTCGTCTGCGTCCCTTAATTACTAATAAAGTAGCGGTTTTTTTATGTAAAAATCTATGCAAAATAGCCAGTTCTTTTTCTCTGCCGGTAAACAAATTATAACGCCCCTTCATGTTCCTCTCTTATTGGTTTATCGCTAACTGATATTACTGTAAATAGCATTTTATCTATTTGCAGTATTAGATTACATAACTTTTTGGTTACTATAGATAGAGTTTTGTCTATCTATAGTATGGCTTTTTGTTAAGTATAACCGCACTCTTTTTGTGGACAAACCTTTTCGATACCACGACATTTGGTAGTTTTAAGAGTAAGAATTTTCCAACCACATTTAGGACACTTTTCATTAAGAGGTTCATTCCAAACAGCATATTTACATTTTGGATATTTAGAGCATGAATAAAAATACTTACCATAGCGTGATTTTCTCTTAAGCATAGTACCTTCGCCACAAACTGGACAATTCACCCCAGTATCACTTGGCTTTTCCAAAGGCTCTATAAATTTACAATTGGGGTAGTTACTACATCCAATAAACTTACCATAACGCCCAACCTTGATACATAAGTTAGCACCACATTTAGGACAAGTGCGATCAGATATTATTTCTGGCGCAACAATATTTTTTTCTTGATCAACATTGGCAGTATAATCACACTCTGGATAGGCACTACAACCAATAAATTTACCCTTTTTCCCTAACCGTAAAGTAAGAGGCTGCCCACACTTAGGACACTTCTTGTCTAAAATTTCTTGAGTTACATCAGAACGCTTTACACTCTCAGCAATATCATCAACTAACTTTTTAAATGGCTGCCAAAATTCTTGCATTAGTTCCAAAAACTTACACTTACCTGTGGCGATTTCATCCAATTCGTCTTCTAAATGAGCAGTAAACTCATAATCAACATATTTAGTAAAATAATTAACCAAAAATTTATTTACGATTTTACCAACATCAGTAGGTTTAAATCTTCTATTGTCTAAAATAACATATTCACGACTAAGCAAAGTATCGATAATCGTGGCATAAGTAGATGGTCTACCAATCCCATATTCTTCTAAAGTTTTAACAAGACTTGCTTCAGTATATCGCGGGGGTGGTTCAGTAAAGTGTTGCTCATTATTAATCTCTAACAAATCCACAATATCTCCTTCCTTCATCACTGGTAAAACTTTCTCATCATCAGTAACCGAATCATCAGTATCTTCATGATAAACGACAAGAAAACCAGGATCAGTAACGACTGAACCGTTAGCACGAAAAATATTGCCAGCTCCACAACTTAAATCAACTGCAACAGTATCAAGAATAGCTGGTATCATTTGACAAGCAATCATCCGTTGCCAAATAAGATTATACAAATCCAATTGTTCTGGACTTAGTTCTTCTTTCAAACTTTCTGGTAAACGTTTACTAGAGGTGGGGCGAATAGCTTCATGCGCCTCTTGTGCATTTTTTGACTTGGTTTTATAAAAATTGAGCTTTTGGGGTAAACTTTTCTTTCCAAAATGTTTCTCAATAACCGCTCGAGTTTCAACAATAGCCTCCATAGCCAAATTAACAGAGTCTGTACGCATATATGTTATATAACCAGCCTCATACAACCTTTGGGCATTAATCATAGTACGTTTAGCAGAAAATCTTAGTTTACGTGCAGCTTCTTGTTGTAAAGTTGAAGTAGTAAAAGGAGGAGCAGGATTACGCTTGCGTTGTTTCTTTTCTACATTAACAATATGTAACTTACCATAAGCTTGCTGCAGTAAAGCGGTTTTTATCTCTTCGGCTTGTTCTTTAGTAACAACTGAAAATTGAGTGAGTTTTTTATGTTGATACTCGATTAACTTAGAATTAAATTCTTGCTTTGAAAAGCAATTTTTTGCAAAAATAGTCCAATATTCTTGCGAAATAAATTTTTCAATTTCCTCTTCACGTGTAACGATTAACCGCAAAGCTGGGCTTTGTACTCTACCAGCAGAAAGACCGTAACGAATTTTTTTCCAAAGAAGGGGGGATAAATTAAAACCCACGAGATAATCTAAAGCCCGTCGTGCTTGTTGTGCATCTACCAATGTTGGAGATATGTCACGTGGTTTACCCACAGCTTCTGCAATAGCCGACTTAGTAATCTCATGAAATACAATCCTATACACGGGTTGTTTTTTCAAGGCTTTTCTAGCCCGCATTAATTCACACACATGCCAAGCAATTGCTTCTCCTTCCCGATCAGGGTCAGTGGCAAGATAAAAAGCATCAGATGCTTTAAGAGTTTCTGCAATGGCTGTAACATGCTTAGCATTTTTCTCAATTACCTCATAATGCATAGTAAAATCATGCTCTGGATCAACAGCTCCAGACTTTGGAATTAAATCACGCACATGACCATATGAGGCAAGTACTATAAAATCTTTACCCAAATATTTTTTTATTGTTGTTGCCTTAGCGGGAGATTCTACAATTACAAGATTTTTTACCATAAATATTCTTTATATCCTTCAGGCCATATAGCCAATAAATATCTATGAAGCTCTTGGACATTTTTATTAGACTTACTCATTAATACTAAAAGTACTACCCACTTAGCATCTACCAAATCTATAGACAACTGATCGAGTTGCATAAGTTGGTTGATTATAATCTCACGCATATTGGTATCTAAAATACCAGCATATTCTAGAGATAAAATAAAATTACGTACTTCTAAATCAAGGTGAATTCTTTCTCCGGGACTAAAAATACGCAAAGTTTTATTAGTAGGAGTACCGGGGTGTTTCGTCTGAGCATACCAACGTTGCCGTTCAATTAATTCTTTTAACCAATCAAAAGCATGAACTACAACATCTTTTGCAAATCCAGCATCTTCTAATCTTTGTTTAATAACCATCGGCGCGATTTCACCTTCCTTAATTTCCAAAGGATATGAGGAAGCTATCTCTAACAAATACACTATAACTTCTACAACATTCTGCTTCATATCTATTACCCCACTTTATTCAAAGTCTACTATAGCCGCCTATACTGCTTTAACCAGCCCGCATAACTCCAATTCTAGTGACATGACACTCACTTGTGACACCGACAAATTCGTTCTTGATGCCAAAATATCTAAAGTTACAACTTCAAAACCCATACAATCTAACAGTTTCTCGTGTTGGCAATCAAGTTTATTTTTTTCCTTGGCGCCGGTAAAAGACTCACTTGATCGTGGCAAAACATGCTTAAAGTTTGGCAATTCTTCTAAAATATCCATGGGATCTACAACTAATTTTGCTCCTCGACGAATTAAATAATGACACCCATGAGAAGTATTACTATAAATTGAACCTGGAATAGCAAATACCTCTCTTCCTTATTCACCAGTTAGTCTTGCAGTAATTAGTGAACCACTACGCAGTGTTGCTTCAACAACTAAAATACCTACACTCAAACCACTAATAATCCTATTCCGTAAAGGAAAATGTCAAGCATTAGCTTTGGTATCCAATGGAAATTCTGATGCCAATACCCCACCAGCATTAATAATATGTTCAGCTAAAGTAGTGTGACTCTTAAGGTACACATGATTTATCCTGTACCCATTACAGCAATGGTTTCACCAGAAGCTTAATTGCCGCTATATGACTTGCAGCATCGATACCAATAGCCAAACCACTAGTAATTACGAACCCAGTAACTACTAACGCTTTAGCAAAATCAGCTGCTATTTCAGCCCCAATAGACGTTGGATTCCTACTACCAGCAATTGCTAACTGGGATGATTTTAACAATTCAGGATAACAAATATCATCTATAGTAATAATATGATGTCCACATTTTTCAACCCAAGACAGGTCTTTTTTAACCGCACACCAATTAGGTAGGATTTTTTAATTTCGCAATTTCCTCTGGTAATAATCCCCAACGGCTCAAGTCAGTATTTTTAGCGAACAAAATCCCAAAATTTGGAACAAGATCCAAAAGTCTGGTACTTAAGCTAAAAATTAAATTATTGGTATTGAGTAACAAAAGAAGATATTGTAGTTTTATTTTTTTATCACCTTTAACCATGTAATTAACTATAAATATCTCATCTAAAACTAAATTTATGCTATACTTTTAGCTAAACTCTATGGCTATATTAAAAATACTACAATACCCGGATTTACGCTTGCGTCGTAAGGGTTATCAAGTAACCGACGTAACTGCACTGAAAATTCAAACAATCATAGATAACATGACAGAAACTTTGCTGGCTGAAAAAAACTGTGCGGGATTAGCCGCTACACAACTAGACTTAGAGGAGCCACCCAGCATTACGGTAATCAATTACCCCACAAGCAAAACCAAAAAAGATATCCTCTGTCTCGTAAATCCACAAATTATTACCCAAGAGGGTAGTAACACAAGTGAAGAAAGATGTATGTCAATACGTCCTAAAGAATTTTCTGCCAAAATAAAAAGGTCCGCCAAAATTAAAGCACGGGCTCTCGATTTACACGGGAACAAAATTGAACTTGAAGCTACAGACTTTCTTGCAAGTTGCATCCAACATGAATATGATCATCTACAAGGAATACTCTACATTGACTATTTATCAAAACTAAAACGTGCATTTCTTGAAAGAAAAATAGCTAAATTAGCAAAATCAGGATAGTTTCATCATGAAAGTCATATTTACTGGTACACCTTTATTTGCCTTACCAGCATTACAAATATTACTCAATTCATCACATACAATCTGTGCGGTCTACACTCAACCTGATCGCCCAGCTGGCAGAGGGCAAAAATCAACAGCAAGCCCGGTAAAAAAACTAGCTTTGGAATATAATTTACCACTATATCAACCACCATCCCTAAAAGACCCAACAGTACAAAAACAGTTATATGATTTAAACGCAGATATTTTAATTGATGTGGCTTATGGTCTTTTATTACCTGAAGCAATTTTAACTGCCCCAAAATTTGGCTGCATTAATATCCACCCCTCTCTTCTCCCCCGTTGGCGAGGAGCAGCCCCAATTCAACGAGCAATCATGGCAGGAGATACTACAACTGGTGTTACTATCATAAAAATCGATATAGGACTTGACACTGGTGACATTTATAAACAGGTGACCTTACCAATAGATGATATCGATACTACAGAAACTCTAAGTCAAAAAGCCGCGGTAATTGGTGCAAAATTACTTATTGAAGTATTAATAGAAATCACAACCGGCAAAGCTAAAACTATCCCTCAAAATAACAAGCAAACCACTTATGCTAACAAAATCTCCAAAGAAGAAGGTAAAATCGACTGGCATAAGAGTGCTAAAGAAATAGAAAGGATGATACGAGCATTCATCCCTTGGCCAATTGCTTACACTGAAAGTAGTAGTAAATATATTCGCATTTGGCAAGTAAAAGTAATTACCAATCTTGAGATCTTACCCAATACCACCCCAGGCACCATCATTCATGCTGACAAAAACAGTATCAATATCGCAACTGGTGATGGAATTTTATCTTTATTAAAAATTCAGCTACCTGGGAAAAAACCTATGCTAACAAAAGATATTCTTAATGCCTATAAACAGCATTTTACTATTGGGAAAAACTTATCTACTGAATAAAAATAGTTTACTAAAAATATCTGCTATGCCGGAATAACCTCGGCCCCTTTAGGTATCACCTCAACATCTGGATTAGCTCTCCTATCTCTTGCCGTTTTTAGGGCATCATAACTAGTTTTTTCTAATGCTCGAGACAAGTTGCCAAGAATATCACGCATATAATTTTTGGTTGCATTAGCTGGTACAAAAAGATTATAGGCTGCATAACCTAAATCACGCAAACTCCCTACAAACTTTGCCAAACCAACCTTAAGTCCAAAAGTTAAACCTGAACCCATCATAAAAACATTTGCCATTCTTTCAGCAAAACTAGGATTATAACTAACCATACTCCATCTTCCTTGACGCTTTACTACCTTAGCTTCAAAATCAGCAAACGTCTCAATTAATCTATAGATACCTGTCTCTAAATCATCTTGATACTCACTATACTTAGCTGGATCTTGTATAACACTATTACAAACCTCAATACATCTTTTTAAATTTATTACTAACTGCTCAGAAAACTTTGTTATCTCGCTATCTTCTAAATTTCCAGAGTGTTCATTACACTTTTGAAATACTTCCATCTTCTCCTGTATTTCATTTAAACCCTTTGATAATGAATCCATATACTTCTGCAATTCTTCCGTACTATTCACAGCACCAAGCTGCTCAGAAAAAGGGACAACTACATTATT
Organism: Coxiellaceae bacterium; assembly: GCA_031263815.1. Classification (GTDB taxonomy): domain Bacteria; phylum Pseudomonadota; class Gammaproteobacteria; order UBA9339; family UBA9339; genus UBA9339. The sequence continues at coordinate 17,841 of JAISFD010000025.1, forward strand.
TATCAGATTACTGCAGCAATCATTTAACGCTTGAATAGAAGCACTCAATTCTTTATATTGTGTTTCATCTGGATTATGTTTCATTTTCACCTTTAACCAATTAGCTAAACCTTTGCAAAATTCTAAAACTATATTTAGCGCCATTAGCACAACTTTCAACAACTGTAACATAAATTCACTAGCCTTACGGGGATACTTTTTCCAACTTCTTTCTTCATTAGATATAGCGCCTGTTAATCTAGCGGTAATCTCAGCTAATTTTTGTTTAAACTCATCAAATTTCTCTTGGCTCTCATATGGATTTATATCACGAAACATCAACCCAATCTCTTCAATATACTTTATCAAATCGGTGTTCGAGTCATGTGCTTCACCTTCTGCCATTAACCGAGCTAAGGTAAGAAAATACTCATAGTCAAATTGATTAAAAATAACTGCAGCCTGTTCTGCATTAAGAGGTATAGGTTCAACATCTCTTGATGCATGGGTAATCATCATGTCTCTTATCTTAAACCAATGTCGCCTTATATCTTCATCTCTTACACCCAAGTTTCTCTGAATTTGTTCATACACTAAATACAATTCATGAGGATCAAAAGGACTACCTGCAGTAAATTTTCCCAAATCCACATCAGAGTGACTATCAATATTCCTTAACAATTCTTTGTGCTCAAATAACCCTCTACCTCGTAACATCCTTAGGATATTTCCACCATACACAATAGGGTCATTTGCAAAAAAGACCCTATGATACTTATCTGTCTGATCACCAATATTTTCAACTGCTCTCCCGTCACAAACTGGTGGGGTAGAAAAAGCAAAACATTCTGCTCCCTGCAAAAGATCATTGACAAAAACCTCATCTTTTGTTTCGCCTCCTAAAACAGAACTTAATCTTGTTCCCAAGGTTCCTTTCTGAGCATCAATAAACATCATACTCGCCAAAGCCCCACCTAAACTATGACCAGTGGTAACTAATTTCGGAGGTTGTTCCGGTTCAGGATCACTCTCGCGAATCTTTTTGATAATTCCAATCAATTCGGAACGACAAGAAAGATAGGTAGTAGCAAAACCTTCAGCTACTTTACCACCCACAAGTAACTCTGGATTTTCTACTAAGTCCCCCGCCAGATTCATATCAGTCACCCAATCAGGGTTGCCAGAATCTAAAAACAAACCACCTACTCCACCTCTAACAGCAGAACCACTTCTACTACCTCTAAAAGTGACTGTAATCTCTTTGGTTTTCCTATTATAGGCCACATATCCCATAGTACTAGGAAAACCACCATGCTCACCACCTTCCCCGGTAGTTCCATGAAATATATACACATCTATTGAATCATCTTGGCCACTTCTATCACTATATTCTCTTACCAACTCGTCACCATTAAATATTCTACCTATTTTCCCCGCAAATTCTGGCGGTTCAAAATAGGTATTACCCGCATAAAAAGTTGGTTGGCGAGGATCGACATTACTATAACTATCTTCATAACTGATAAAATCTAATTCCCTCTGATTAGGTTGTTTTAAAACTTGGGCTTGCCCTCTAAGCATATCTTGAACTTGATTAACATCTCGATGTCTAGCATAAAACGGATCATAAAGATATTGCACTCTATTAGCATACATTTGATAAGCCATAGTACAATATTCAGCATACTGTCTAGATCTACTTAAAACTGAATCATTCTGTGATTGTTCTGGATTCATGGGATCCTCCTTTCTTAATAAGGAATTATACTTTATTTTGTGTTCAATATCTTCCTTTACAGTTTAGCTCCTGTGGATATAACCCTTAAACCAAACCAAGTTTCGACCAGACATTATCTAAATAACCACGAAACTCTCGACTCCAAGAAAGATCCACAGGAGTAAATAAAGAATCATGGGATGGTGATCTTTTACCACAAAGTTCCGCTAAAAATTGCTCCCGAATTTTGATTAAACTAGGATAAATTTCAGCTTCAAATATAGTTTCAATTTTTTCTCCATCCTGATTATCCATAGTAGGCTGGACGATATCAATAGCACCTATAGGAGTAACTTTTACTGCATTACCAACAAAAGCTAAACCAACTACTTCACCATTACGAATCTGCTCCAAAGTAATATCTTGCTCCCGTGTCTTAAACCCCAAAGATGGCACTAAATGTTTTGTTATATAATCCAATACAATACCACCCAAACGGTTTACTCTCATAGGAGGATAAACTAAAGTTTCTTCATCTCGCAACAAAGCTAAAAGCTCTTCACCTGGTCCATCAGCTAAAACACCATAATGGATAATTTCACGAAAACTCCGCATATTAAATTCTAAAGCTTTATCCTTAATGCAGTAAGGTGCTAAATATATTAATTCATCACATTTAAGGTTACGAACCAAATTACCATCCACAGAAGCAGAACCATAATTCGAAGCGTGTTTCCCCAAAACAGGAAACATTCTTTGAATACCAGTAATAACAGCACGCGCCCCACTTCTATCAATTCTTGTGGCATCAGGAAAATAACTATCCCAACGAAAAACTAAGACACTACTATCAATAAAATATCCCGGACTAAGTGACACTCCCCACGGACCAACACCACTACCAGCAGATGGTCGAATATAAGCTCGGGTTGGGGCTCCATCATCTGTAAGGAGAACATCAGTACCATGTACTGCTACAATATCTAAAATTACTTGGCTAAATTTTTCCATCGGCATACAAATATTATAATCACGAGCTTTTAAAGAGCGAACAAAACGTGCTAATCGCGGACGATGCAAAATAACATTAACCACAGTGATATTATTATTTTATCGAGTATTGCTTCTGCACTAGATCCCTCCCAAGCACTGGTCGCATAATCAATACGATGCTGTTGGTTAGGAGCAAAATTCAATATCGAATTAGGAGGACATATAACTATTTTTTCAGGAGCAAACGGCAAATTACGTGCTATATATTTAGTTCCCTGCCAACTTTTGGCTATGACATTAGCATAATGTAACTGTACCTTATTAACATTCTCATCCCAATCTCGCAATGCTTCGAGATACTCATCGCGTAAACTTTTAAGATTATTATCTGTTAACATGCACGATCTCAATTTCTGCCGCTAACGTTGTAGCACAACCTTAAACTTAACACTACTACATAGCTTTAATCGAAGCATGTTGCAATGACAATATTTTATTCCCAAATTGTTTAAACTTTATTCGCACCAACATAAATTTACCCTGCCCCTCAAAACCCGTAATAACTCCTTCACCAAAATCTTTATTAAATACTCTTTGTCCAAGGTAAAAGTCAGAAGTAATATTAAAAAGTGCAGGTCTAACTTTATTTACTAAAGTATCATGAGTTATAAAATCTTGGGGTATCTCACGTAAAAATCTGGATGGTAAACAGAGAGAACGTTTATCATATAACTGACGCGAATTAGCATATGATAGATATAGCTTTTGCTTGGCCCGTGTCATTCCGACATAACACAAACGTCGTTCCTCCTCCAAATTTCCTTGATCTTTCATTGACATCGCATGAGGAAATAATCCTTCTTCCATACCACATAAAAACACTACTGGAAACTCCAAACCTTTAGCAGAATGTAAAGTCATCAACTTTACGCAATCATCACTATGATCAACATGCTCGCCCGATTCTAAAGCAACATGAGATAAAAAATTTTGTAATAGTTGTCGCTTATTCTTAGTATCAAACGTTGCAAACTGCTTAGCCGCAATAATTAGTTCACATAAATTTTCCAAACGAGACTGCTTATATTCACTAGATTGAGATTTAGAATAATGAGTACGTAGCTTAGTAATGTCTATCACAAATTCTATTAATAAAGCTAAATCTAGGTTAGCAATTTGCTCTTCACTCTCGTTAATTAGTTGTATAAAACCATCTAAAGAACTAATTGAACGACCAGGCAATTGATTAGTAGTAACTATAGCTTGGGTTGCACTCCATAAAGAACAGTTATGTAACTTTGTATAATGACGCAGTGATCCTAGAGCTGCTTCTCCAATACCTCGCGGGGGTAAATTAATTACTCTTTCAAAAGCTGCACCATCATGATGATTAATTAATAAGCGTAAATAGGCTAAAACATCTTTAATTTCAGCTCGTTCGAAAAAACGTACGCCACCATAGACTCGATAAGAGATATCAAAACGTAAAAGCTGTTCTTCAATAACTCGCGACTGAACATTAGCACGATATAATACGGCAATATCATTGAAACTACTGCCCTGCTTAACCCATGCATGAATTTTGTTAACTACATAACGTGCCTCATCAATCTCATTATAAGCAGCATATACTACGATTGGATCACCATTACCGGCTTCAGTCCATAATTCTTTGCCTAAACGATTATTATTATGAGCAATAACAGCATTAGCAGCTCCTAAAATATTGGCGGTAGAACGATAGTTTTGCTCAAGACGGATAGTATACATATTAGGATAATCTTTCTTTAACCGACGTATATTATTGCTATCAGCACCCCGCCAACTATAAATAGATTGATCATCATCACCAACTGCAGTTAAGTCAGTAGCAGCACTAGCTAATAATTTCAGCCAAGTGTATTGCATGGGATTAGTATCTTGAAATTCATCAACTAAAATATGCTGAAATCTTTTTTGATAATAATCGCGTAATGACTGATTACTTTTCCACAATTCATAAGTTCGCAATAACAACTCAGCAAAATCTACTAAACCGCTACTTTCACACATTTCTTCATAGCAACGATAAATATTAATTAAAGTACGAGTGGCGATATCATGGGACGTTAAATTATTAACTCTTATCCCATGTTCTTTGTGATGACTAATAAAGCTCTGGGATTGTTTTACTGGCCATTTTTCTTGATCGAGATTTAAAGCTTTATGAATTTTTTTAAGCAATCTAAGTTGGTCTTCAGCATCAAGGATCTGAAAAGACTGGTTTAGCCCTGACTCTTGCCAATGAAGACGTAATATTCGGTGAGTTAAACTATGAAAAGTACCGATCCACATAGTAACTAATGAAATCTGCAACATCTGTTCCAAACGACTACGCATCTCTTTAGCAGCTTTATTGGTAAAAGTCACAGCAAGGATATTTTGTAAATCTGCACCCTGAGATAATAACCAAGCAATACGATGTACTAATACTCTAGTTTTACCACTGCCAGCCCCAGCTAAAACTAGCAAATTACCTGAAGGAAAAGTAACTGCTTGCTTCTGTACAGCATTAAGACCAGCTAAAAAATCAGGAGCCATAAAATTGCAAACTAAATAATGTTTATAGAATAACTTAGATTGATTTTAACAAAATAAAATTAGGGTCTCTTGCGTAAACTACAATCGTCTCCAAATCCTACTAACAGGGGCGGCACTTAACAAGTTTACTCCATAAATATGTGGTGGATTAGCAAAGGTATTCGGATTAATACAACAAAGATTAAAAGTATCTTGACCACTCCCTTGAGTTACCCGACGACATAAAATTTAATTATCAATAGTTTCAACAATACAATCTTTACCTATCACTTTAGTTAGATTTTCGCCATATAAACGTTTACCACCAACCCCATCATTAACAGAATAAAAAGGTTCCATCCCATCATCAAAAATAGTTAAAGTAATAGCATCGGTAATTTTCTCGCAAAAAAGTTTGATTTCATATTCAATAGATTTTTCCTCTTCATAAACTGCTTGATCAACACTATTAATATCCTTTATCTTTTTATGATAATGAATGTCAAGAAATTGTGGGGGCAAACCAACCCCATGCATTAACCACATATAAGCATATTGTACTCCCTCACTATGCATGGCAGCAACAATTTTCTTTGCTCCTTTAGAGCTTAAACCCTGGTTTTTAGCACACTCCCAATATTTGATAGTTGAGATACCAAAATTATATTTAGTAGACAATTCTTCTAGCGTCAGACCAGACATTTTTCTTACCAATCTGAGTCGTTTACCACGCTCTTTCACCGAAGATTTTTGCATTTCATCTAACATAATTTTATCCCATAACAGTTTTTAATATCTGTGAGTATAAACACTAAAAACTAGGCTTATTCTCTACTACAAGCATGTCGCTATGCTCACTATAGATTTTTAGCACTCACTCCGTTCTGCTAAAAATCGTCAGCTACCGCAGACTACTCTCCTTCGCTTCGCTCTCCCTGGCTCGCAGCGCCAGATTTCCAATTTTAAAAACACCGTTTAGAAAAGCATCACCCAAGATCACTAAAATAACTAACTTGCGCACCAAAATAGACACAGACTATAATCACTACAATTACGTTAATCTATTACAGAAAAGGTAAAAAGTATGGTTTTTCTATCCAAACAAACATACGGTAAAAATGAAGCAACCACATGGCCGATCCCAAATTACTGGGACATTGTAGCTTTGGCTTTAATTTTTACTCTTATTGTTCTCGTAGCTTGGGGAGCAAAACAAATGGCGGTTTCCTACCGCTTAGGAGACGTAATCCATATTTCATTAAATCCAATGCAGCTCCCAATATACGCATTACGTACGACTATACGTTTATTCATTGCTCTATTCTTCTCACTTATTTTCACTTTTATTTTTGGTACTTGGGCGGCAAAAAATAAACATGCTGAACGTCTCATAATACCAATTATTGATATCCTACAATCTGTACCAGTATTAAGTTTTCTTTCGATAACTATTACTGGTTTTATCTACATATTTAAAAATAGCATGTTAGGTCCAGAGTGCGCTGCTATTTTCGGAATTTTTACCTCCCAAGTGTGGAATATGGCTCTTAGTTTCTATCAAAGTGTAAAAACTGTACCGAATGAATTAAAAGAAGCGGCCGATATCTTTCATTTATCGGGTTGGCAGCGTTTTTGGAGAATAGAAGTGCCATATTCTATGCCCGGTTTATTATGGAACATGATGATGTCAATGTCAGGTAGTTGGTTTTTTGTCATTGCCTGTGAAGCTTTTTCAGTAGCTAATCACAATATTACTCTACCAGGCATTGGATCATACATCTCTTTAGCTATAGCTCGAGCAAACAACCAAGCAGTTATTTATGCGATAATTTTCATGTTTATAGTAATTTTTTTATACGATAGACTACTATTTAGACCACTTATATATTGGACAGAAAAATTCAAAGAATCTCAAGATGATGAAGAAAAAGCACCACGTGTCTGGTTAATTAGTCTATTTCAGCACACAAAATTTTTGCGCCACACTCTCTTATGGCTAAACAAAATTTCTGATGTGTGGATCAACTTATATCCTCTAAAAACTAGGATTAAATTTCCGACTAAAAAGAGATCTTCTAAAACAACCATTAAAATATACTATTTTTTTCTAACTCTAATTCTAATTGGTGCAGTTACTGTAATCTGGCGTTTTATATTTGTTAACGTTGCCCTTGTCGAAGTTAAGCAAGTTATTATCCTTGGTATTTTTACTGGCATTCGCGTCATGAGCCTGATTTTTTTAGTATCATTAATTTGGGTACCAATTGGTGTTTGGATCGGTTTAAGACCCAGTTTTGCGGCAACCATTCAGCCGATCATTCAATTTATTGCAGCCTTCCCTGCAAATTTACTGTTTCCAATCGTAACTATTCTGGTAGTAACTCTAAAACTAAATGTTGAAATATGGGTTGCCCCATTGATGATTTTGGGCACTCAATGGTACATCCTATTTAATGTTATCGCTGGCACTAGTGCCTTACCTAAGGAATTAAAGCTGGCAGCAGTTAATTTTAAGCTTAAAGGTTTAGTTTGGTGGCGTCGTTTCATTTTACCAGGAATCGCTCCTTATTTGATCACCGGTGCTATCACCGCAGCAGGAGGTGCTTGGAATGCAAGTATTGTCGCAGAAATTATCAATTGGGGGGCAATAAAACTTAGCGCCACCGGTATTGGAGCATATATTCAAACCCATTTTACTGAAGGTGATTTCCCAAGAATCGCTCTCGGAACCATTATAATCTGCTCAATAGTACTACTAATTAATAGATTATTTTGGAGGCCTCTTTATAATATGGCCATAGAAAGATTTGAATGTGATTAAATCAGTCTATCGAAAAACATATGCAAACCCCAATCATTCAAATTAAAAACATCAAAAAATCATTTAAACAAAATGACTATCAGAATTTATTAGTTCTGGATAATATAAATCTTGAGCTATATGAAGGGGAAATTATAGCTCTTTTAGGTAAATCTGGTTCTGGAAAATCGACACTGCTACGTATTGTAGCTGGTTTAGTTAAACCATCTTCCGGCGAGGTAATCTATCGCGGTAACAAAGTCACGAGCCCTGCTGATGGCATAGCTATGGTGTTCCAAAGTTTTGCTATCATGCCTTGGTTAACAGTATTACAAAATGTTGAGTTGGGATTAGAAGCTCAGGGAATACCTAAAAATGAACGACGTTCTCGGGCACTTAAGGCAATCGATATTGTAGGATTAGATGGTTTTGAATCAGCTTACCCCAAAGAACTATCTGGAGGGATGAAACAACGAGTTGGTTTTGCACGTGCTTTAGTAGTAAATCCCGATATTTTATTAATGGATGAACCGTTCTCCTCTCTTGATGTGTTAACAGCGGATAACTTACGTAGTGACTTACTAGACTTATGGCAATCGCAAAAAACTAATATCAAAAACATTTTATTTGTAACTCATAATATTGCGGAAGCAGCTTCATTAGCCGATCGGATTATCATTTTTGGTTCTAGCCCTAGTAATGTACGCACTGAATTAGTAGTTGATATCCCTCATCCTCGTAATGAACAAAATCCTAAATTCCGCCTATTGATTGATAACATTTATACTTTAATGACTACCTCCATTACTGATACTGATGCAACTTATCGCTATAAAACTATTACGCTAGGATACCGACTACCTAACGTCCAAGTATCAGAAATCACTGGATTATTAGATATGCTCATCGAACCAGCATATCGTGATAAAAAAATCGATTTGCCAATTGTTGCAGATGAGCTCCATTTAAATATTGACGATCTCTTTTCTATTACTGAAGCCCTAGAAATATTACGTTTTGCCCAGGTATCAAAAGGTGATATCGAGTTAAATGCTGCTGGTAAGGCTTTTGCAGAAGCAGATATCTTAGAACGTAAGAAAATCTTTGCAAATCATTTACTTAGTTATATTCCATTAGCATATTATATCCGTCATGTATTAGATGAACGACCAGAACATAAAGCTGCAGATAGTCGCTTCCTAAATGAACTCGAAGATTATTTGAGTATCGATGCGGCCGAAGAAGTTTTACGAGTTGTTATTGAATGGGGACGTTACGCCGAAATTTTCGCTTATGATTATAATACTGGACAACTAAGTCTAGAAAATCCAAAATAAAAGGAGCAAGAGGAAAATAATTGATATGGAGATTTAAATAATGACCCAAATAACAAAAATCTTGCATATAACTGATTTGCATTTATTTAATGACCGGCAAAAAAAATTAGTTGGGATTAATCCATTTCAAACATTTTCCCGAGTAATCACCAAGATCTCAAATGATATCAAACAAAGCTCTCCTAACCTCATAATATTAACCGGGGATATCTCTCAAGATTACTCGGTACAAGCTTATAAAACAGCTAAGGATTTACTCCAGCAATTTCAATGCCCTATAACTGCTACCATGGGTAATCACGACTACCTACCAGCTTTCACTAAGATCTTTGACAATCCGACTCAACTATTATCATTAACCGATTGGCGAATTATCTTACTCAATTCACACTGGACTAATCATGTTGATGGACAACTAACTAGTAATGAACTAACTTTCTTAAAACAAAGTCTTAGCACAAGTTATGATCAACCAGTCATAATTTTCCTTCACCACCAAGTATTATCAATTGAAAGCCACTGGATCGATACACTCAAACTACAAAATCATGTTCAATTTTTAAAAATCATTGATCAATATAACAACATTAAAGCAGTAGTTTGTGGACATGTACATCAAGACACTACTAGCCAACGTCAAAATGTCCTGTTTTTATCAACTCCAGCCACTAACTGGCAATTCACTGTCAAAAGCCATTATTTTAAGCTTGATACTCTCATGCCAGGATACCGTTGGATCAATCTATATTCAGATGGAACTATCCAAACCGAAGTGGTGAGAATTGAACATAATGATGAATTTATACCTGATGCTAATATTAAAAGATACTAATCCACCGGCCGTAGCAACGGAAACAAAATTACATCTCTAATCGATGGAGAATCTGTAAATAACATAGTAAGACGATCAATACCTATCCCCTCACCTGCCGTAGGAGGTAAACCATATTCAAGAGCTGTTATATAATCCTCATCATAGTGCATAGCTTCTTGGTCTCCACGTTTAAATTCATCGGCTTGTTTACGAAAACGTTGGGCCTGTTCTTCAGGATCATTAAGTTCAGAAAAACCATTACCAATCTCTCTCCCACCTACGAAAAACTCAAAACGATCAGTAATAAACGGATCTTGATCATTAGGACGTGCTAATGGAGATACTTCAGCGGGATAAGCAGTAATAAAAGTAGGAGTTTTTAACTCTTTCTCAACAGTCCTCTCAAAAACCTCATATTGGATTTTACCTAAACCCCAATCATCAACAATTGTTACTCCTAAATTTTCAGCAATCTTACGCGCTTGATTAATGTCCTCAAGAGCATAAGTTGTAATATCAGGATTATAACAAATAATAGCCTCTTTAAGAGTCATCCGTTTATAATCACAAGACAGATCAATTTCCTCACCCTGATATTTAACAATAGTTGTTCCTAAAACCTCCCTAGCTAAATAATGCATCAATTCTTCAGTAAAATTCATTAAATCTTGATAATCAACATAGGCTTGATAAAATTCAAGCATAGTAAATTCAGGGTTGTGTCTAGTCGAAATCCCTTCATTACGAAAATTACGATTAATCTCAAATACTTTTTCGATACCTCCGACTACTAAACGTTTCAAATATAATTCAGGTGCTATGCGTAAATATAATTGCATATCAAGTGCATTGTGATAAGTGATAAATGGTCTTGCAGTAGCACCTCCTGGAATCACATGCATCATTGGGGTCTCAACCTCCAAAAACCCTTTTGCAACAAAAAAATTACGTATTGCCGTAACAATCTGAGAACGAATTTGAAAAACCTTGCGGGTCTCAGGATTAGTTATAAGGTCTAAATAACGTTGGCGATAGCAGACTTCATGATCAACTAAACCATGAAATTTTTCCGGCATTGGTAATAAAGATTTAGTTAACAAAAATAATTTTTGAGCTTTAACCGAAAGTTCACCAGTTTTGGTTTTAAATATCACCCCCACAATACCAATAATATCTCCTAAATCCCAATGTAAAAACTGTTCATATACATCATTTAAGACCTCATTTTGCCTCACATAAATTTGGATTTTACCTGACATGTCTTGAATATGGATAAAACTAGCTTTCCCCATAACTCTTCTGGTCATTATACGACCAGCGATCTTAACTAAAATATTTTTAGCATGTAAACTTTCTACATTCTCATTACCGTACAATGTAAACAATTCCGCGGCTAAATTAGTCCGCCTAAAATCATTAGGGTAAGTGAATCCCTCCCCACGCAAATTTTTCAATTTTTCTCTGCGTTGTAAGATTTGTTCATTGATAGATAATAAAGGGAGAGTAGTAGAAACCATAGTGTATTTACTCAAACAAACTACTAGCCCCTATTTGCCTTTCTCGAATTTCTGCGATAGTTTTACATTCAATACATTGGGTAGCAGTGGGACGAACTTCAAGACGTTGGATACCTATTTCAGCACCACAATCATCGCAATAACCATAATCATTATCATTAATGCGATTCAAAGCCTCTTCAATTTTTCGAAGTAATTTACGCTCTCTATCCCTGGCTCGCAACTCCAAACTAAACTCCTCCTCTTGACTAGCACGATCTACTGGATCTGGATAGTTAAACACCCTTTCCTGCATGTGATGCACAGTATGATCCACCTTAGTCATTAATTGATTTTTCCATCGCAACAAAACTTCACGAAAGTGCTCAAGTTGTTTTGCGTTCATGTACCTTTCGTTTTTCTTAGATTGATATGACTTAATATTAACTGGGCCAATTATAGGTCCTATGTTGCTTGAAAATTGGGTTGAAAAAACCACCCTCCTTGGAGGTGGAGTAGATCTAGATAAAACGACTTTTTTAGCTTTAATTTTAGTTTTAACTTTATCTTTAGACTTCACTACCTTCTTAATTACCTTTTTAACAATTTTTCGTACAATTTTTTTCTTTTGATTTTTTTTATAGTTCTTCCTAACATTCTTTTTTTTCATAAATAATTTCCCCCATAAATACTTGCTCAACCGGTCCTGTTACAGCAATATTATTCCCTACTTCACTCCATTCTACAAAAAGATTACCACCACATAATTTTACCACAACTTTCGAATCAAGAAACCCCCATAATCTCCCTACCACAACTGAGGCACAGGCACCACTACCACAAGCTAATGTTTCACCACTTCCACGCTCATAGACTCTCAATTCAATAAGACCAGAATCCAAAACCCGCATAAAATTTACATTAGCTTGTTCGGGAAAAATTTTATGGTTAGAAATTAATGGGCCCAAAATCTCAACTGGAGCAGTAGTGATATCATCAACCAAAATTATAGCGTGTGGATTACCAATAGAAACCGCACCAATTTTAATCTTTTCCCCAGTCGCAAGCTGCAAACTATACCTTAAAGACTGTACCTCAGCCATGATTGGGATATTTTTAGGTTCAAAACTAGGCCCCACAGTAACTGCCGTGACTAAACCATTATTCTTCAAAAGAGTTTTTGTTTTGATGGTCTTAGTAGCAAAAATCAACTGCTCTTTATCACTGATTCCTTGAATTTTAACAAATTTAGCTAAACATCTAACACCATTACCACATTGATATGCTTCACTACCATCGGCATTAAATATTTGATACACAAAATCAACATCTGATATAGATAGATTTGATCGGTGTAACAATAACACCTGATCACATCCAATCCCAAAATGACGATCAGCTATCCTACTAATCAAATCTTTAGAGGGTAAAAAATTATGAGTTATTGTATCAATGACAATAAAATCATTACCCAAGCTCTGCATCTTTGTAAATGGTATATGCATAATAAGATTTTAGACTTCAAATTTATTTCCTCTCCTAGCCCATGCCCACCACAATCCAACTAAAGAAAGAGGAAGCCATAAATACTTGCCGAATGCTACCCAGGGAGTCCTGCCAGTAAGATTTAGAACTTTTTCAGTAATTACTAATTGTTTAAACTCCTGTGCCTGTCTGATAACCTGCCCTTTGGCATTTATTAATGCCGTAATCCCAGTATTAGTAGCAAGCAATTGATACCGCCCGACCTCAAGGGAACGCATCTTAGCAATTTCTAGATGTTGGGCCGACGCGACAGACTTGCCAAACCAACTATCATCACAAACAGTTAATAACATACCTGCTTTAGGCACATAACTCAAAACTAAACAAGAATAAGCTATTTCATAACATATAAAAGGAGCTAATACGACATTGTGCACTATGACATCAGGTTGTTTTTTTGGTCCACGAGAAAAATCTGACATGGGAATAGTAAAAAATTTGTGGAGCCAATATAAAGCAAACTTAAAAGGCAAATATTCTCCAAAAGGTACTAGATGCCGTTTGTAATATTTACCATTATCATTAGTACCTAAAGTAATAATACCATTGTAAGTAAGATTCTTTTCCTTATCATATAGAGGGATACCACTTAAAACTGTGGCATTATTCCTTTTAGCTACAAAAGATAGTAATTTTAAGTACAGCCACACATCCTCAGGATAAGCTGGAATCGCAGCTTCCGGCCACACAATGATTTTGCTTGAAAAATTCTTAGCAGTTAAAAAAGAATAAATATTCAAAATATTCATTAATTCGTCCCGCTTCCATTTCTGTTCCTGGGAAATATTACCTTGGATCAAGCTAACCTGTATTGGCTCCCCTACCTGATTGACCCAGGTAATTTTTGTAAGACTTAACCCTACAATCCAAAGTAATACTACTAATAGTACTAAACTGATAATAAATTTCTTATTCTTGCAAAAGAGAAACATACAAAAAATTGCACTAGCAGTTTGAGCAATCAAAAAAGATACTCCATACGCTCCAAAAACAGTAGCCCAACCACCTAGGGGAGAATTCACATGACTATAACCTAAAAATAACCAGGGAAAACCACTCAATATCCATCCTCTAAACCATTCTAAAATAGAAAAACCTGCAGGAAATGCTAATAAAAATTTAGACCAATTATTCTCTAGGAAAAACTTATTCAATAAATATCCTAAGATAGCAGGATATAAAGCTAACACAGCTACTAATAAGGCAACAATCAACCCTGCTAAAAATATAGGAGCATTACCATAATGGTGAATACTAATGAATACCCAATAAATTCCACAACCAAAAAAAGCTACTCCAAATAACCATCCATACCAAAAAGTTCTACCAGGAACAGCTCGTAACCAAACAAACAATAGTAAAAGTAACGAAATCTCAGCTACTAGATAGTAGCCAAAAGGTGCAAAAGCAAGGGGTAAAATTGCTCCACTAAAAATAGCAATCATACTTAAATACGGACTAGCATAAAGATTTTTTACTAACTTCATATCCACTGTCGAACAAATTTTATTTACTATAATACTCCAAAATGTTATTTTGCAATAATGCGAACATCATATCAACCGCAAATAATAGAAAAAGAAGCTCAAAAGTTCTGGGAAGATAATAAAACATTTGAAGTAAAAGAGATCCCTAACAAGCAAAAATTTTATTGTTTATCTATGTTACCTTACCCTAGTGGCCACATTCATATGGGGCATGTACGTAACTATACTATCGGAGATACAATTGCACGTTATCAAAAAATGTTAGGTAAAAATGTTTTACAACCCTTAGGATGGGATGCTTTTGGTCTACCAGCAGAAAACGCAGCGCTCCAAAATAAACTTGCCCCATCCATCTGGACCTACCAAAATATTGAACAAATGCGAACCACCATCAAACAACTTGGGTTTGCTATTGACTGGTCTCGGGAGATCACTACCTGCCGACCAGAATATTACAAATTCGAACAAGAACTCTTTTTAAAAATGTATGAAAAAGGATTAGCTTACAAAAAAAAATCCATAGTTAATTGGGATCCTGTAGATCAAACAATACTTGCCAACGAACAAGTTATAGATGGCAAAGGCTGGAGATCTGGGGCTTTAGTAGAACGAAAAGAGATTTCTCAATGGTTTTTAAAAATCACTGCTTATGCAGACGAACTTCTAAATGAATTAGACAATCTAATAGGGTGGCCAGAACAAGTAAAAACTATGCAACGAAATTGGATAGAGAAATCAGAAGGTCTAGAAATATATTTTCCACTAGTTGATAGTAACAAAAAAATTACAATTTTTACTACAAGACCAGATACTATTTTTGGTGCTACATTTTTAGCAATTGCCCCAGAACACGAACTTGCAATTCAAGCGGCTAAAACTAATGAATCCATAGCCAAGTTTTTAAAACAATGCCACAACATCAAGAATGCTGAAGCTGAATTAGCTACTGTCGAAAAAAAAGGTTATAACACTGGTTTTTTTGCACTTAATCCGTTAAGTGGTGAAAAAATCCCGATTTGGATAGCTAATTTTGTCCTTATGGAATACGGGAGTGGTGCTATTATGGCAGTTCCAGCGCATGATGATCGTGATTTTGAATTTGCCAAAAAGTACCATATAAAAATTAGATCTGTAATAAAACCATTAAACGACAGTACTTTTAATACCAATCAAAAAGCATTTACTGATCATGGAATTTTATTTGACTCTGGAGAATTCTCCAACTTGAATTTTACCGAAGCTTTTGATGCTATTGCCAAACACCTAACTAAAAACAAATCAGGAATACGTAAAATCCATTATCGTCTCAGAGATTGGGGTATCTCCCGCCAACGTTATTGGGGTACACCTATTCCAATGATTAATTGCAATAAATGCGGTATTGTACCCGTACCGATAAAAGATTTACCAATAATATTACCTGAGGGCATAAAACTAAATAGTGCTAAATCTCCTCTTCTTGATTTAGTAAATTTTATTGAAACTACATGCCCTAAATGCGGAGGTAAAGCTTGGCGTGAAACCGACACATTCGATACCTTTATCGAATCATCGTGGTACTACGTGCGCTATTGTTGTCCTAATCAAAATGAATCCATGGTTGATGAACGTGCCAAATATTGGATGCCAGTAGATCAATATATGGGTGGTATTGAGCATGCCATTTTACACCTTTTGTATGCGCGTTTTATCTATAAAGTAATGCGTGATGAAGGATTAGTAAACCATAATGAGCCCTTCACTAATTTATTGACTCAAGGGATGGTACTAAAAGATGGCGCAAAAATGTCTAAATCAAAAAATAATGTCGTATCGCCTCTAGAGCTTCTTGATAATTATGGTGCAGATACTGTACGCCTTTTCATAATTTTCGCATCCCCTCCTGAACAATCTCTTGAATGGTCACAAAGTGGTATTAAAGGCGCATATCGTTTTTTAAAAAAATTAAATACTTTTGCTTATGGTCACGAAAAACTAATAAGTGCCTATAACAAACAACCGATTGCAACTTCACTAGAAGATCCACAACAAATATATAGTCAAATTTACACCATTCTAAACCAAGCTCATCTAGATATGGAACGTCTCCATCTAAATACTGTAGTCTCAGCAGCTATGAAACTTCTCAAATTATTAGGGAGCACTGAAAATAGTCGCATAATTGGTGAAGGATTTAGCATTTTACTTCGCCTCTTAAACCCAATTACTCCTCACATTACCCATTATTTATGGCAAGAATTAAAATTTAAAGGGGATATTGCAGAAGCCGAGTGGCCGCAAATTAATAAAAGTGTATTAACTAAAAACACCTCGAATATTATAGTGCAAGTAAATGGGAAAGTACGCGGTAAAATAACTGTACCTATCACTGCTGATGAAGATATAATAAAAAAAGAAGCTCTTACTCAAGAAAATATTGTACGTTTCATCAAGCAAAAAACTATTAAAAAAACAATAATTGTACCAAACAAATTAATCAATATCGTATTAACCTAGAAAGAATAAACTTTATGATACAATTATTAAAATTTCTATTCACTATAATAATTGTTACTATTTATCTAGTAGGCTGCGGCTTTACACCACGTAATATAAAATCGCTGCCACCCGCACTCAAACAAGTATATTATCAAGCAGAACATGCTTATGAACCCTTAGAAATCAAATTGAAAAAAAGGTTGAAATCTTGTGGTATTGTTTTACGGTCAATACCGCAAAAATCGTCTCCCATAATTAATATTACATCTAACTATAGTCATAGTACTTATACTAATATTTCAAGCGCTCAAGCACGTACTTACACTCTAGTTTACACCGCTACGATCGGTATTACCGATTTCTACCACCAAACACTATTACCTCCTCAAGTCATTACAGTCACTCGCACAATAAGTTTACAACCTAATGAAATATTTGAACTTACACCTCAAATTGGGATAACAAAACAAGAGATAGTAGAAGAATTAGTAATGAAAATATTTAATGTTTTAGGTTCTCACCAAACTGTTAAAGCTTTAAAACCTAAAACCCATGAAAATTCAAATTGAACAACTTACCAGTACTCTCAAAAAAAACATTGCACCTTATATATCTCGTAAGTGGCGACGAATTTTTATTAGTACAAGAGGCATGTAATACTATTCGTAAATATGCCGTATCATCAGGCTATGAAGAACGAGAGATTTTTCATATCGAGCCGGGATTTAATTGGGAATTTTTCTTAAATAGGGTCAACAATTCCTCATTATTTGGTAATCAAGTATTAATTGAATTGCATCTTAAAAGCAAATTAACTGATAGCGGCAGTAAAATACTTCAGAACTATGCTCAACATCCCCCATTAAATAAAATTTTGCTAATAATTACCAACAAACTGGATTTTGCTCAGCAAAAAACAGTCTGGTTTAAAGCTATAGAATCTCATGGTTATGTCCTGTTTATTCGGCCTATTGACTATGCTCAAATGCCCCCCTGGATAGCTAATCGTATGTTAGCAGCTGGGTTAAAAATAGACCCTAAAGGACTAAAATTATTGGTTGATCATACGGCAGGTAATCTATTGGCAGCAGCTCAAGAAATTGAAAAATTAGTACTTCTTTATGGTCAAGGTAATATAACCATAGAACAAATCAGTGAAGTACTCGCTGATAATGCACGTTTTAACATATACAATCTACTTGATGCGGCTATGAATAATAATCCACACGCCATTAATAGAATTCTAACCAATCTTAAAAATGGAAATATCGATCCAACTCTCATCTTATGGATTATCACCAACGAATTACGCTCTCTAATTAATATCAGTTACTCTCTTAAAAAAGAGGTAAATATCGAAGAAGCACTAACCCAAAATAATATTTGGTATAAACAAAAACAGCAAATTAAAAAAATACTATCTCGATGTGATCTGGCACAATTGCACAATCTATTAAAAAAGGCTCTTTCCATTGATCTTATAATTAAAGGAGCAAACACTCAAAATTTGCTTTGGCACGAACTAGAACGGTTTTGTTTAAATTTAGCTCTTATCCAAAATTAAAATTGATATTACTATATATCAATGGCAAAACATCCTATGGGTATTCTCGGTGGCACATATGATCCCATCCATTTGGGACACATTCATCTTGCAAATACAATACATAAATCATGTGATTTACAAAAAGTCATACTTATCCCATGTTATCGATCACCATTAAAGATAGATTACAAATAGTAAAACTTGCAACTAAAAACCTAAAACACCTTCAAACTATTAATTATGAAATAAAACAAGGAGGCATTTCTTATACTGTTGATACTCTCGAGTACCTACATCGGCAAAATAATACCACTCCTCTTGTCCTAATTATGGGGATCGATGCCTTTAATCACTTTGACAAGTGGCATGAATGGTAAAAAATTCTAAAGCCAGCTCATTTAATATAAGTTTCTTAAAAAGAAGATTGACATTTCCTATATATGTACAGGATAATATATATATTATTTATACTCCTAGCGATCCTAGTCACATCTTTAGTTACACCTATTCATCATAATTCTAAAATAAAAAAGCTACACATACTCTATGCATGTTTAGCCCTTAAAAAAACTAACAAAACTACTAAAAGAAATACTGCAATAATTAACGAATCTGTAGCTATAAAAAAATCTTACCTAAACCTCTAGTACTTAAAAATCCAAAAAAGCACGAAATAATTTCCCAAAGTATATTGAATCAACCAGATGACTATTCAGAAGTTTCACCACCTCTATTAGCAAATAACGAGTACTCCCCCTATTTCCAAGGTAATGGTACGAAATTTTTTCATGTAGGATCAAATAACCTAGCCTTGGGTGGTGATATCTTTTTACCAGTTTGGCAATCTCCTCATGAATTAGTCTTTGCAGACATTCAGTTCTATGAGAGATCTAGCAATATCTTTGAAGGCAATGCTCATTTGGGTTATCGGCACTTATTAGAAGATAAACAAAGGTTACATGGTATCTATGTTGCCTACGATCGTCGAGGGACTGAACGTGGTAATTACTTCAGTCAGATAACACTTGGCGGAGAGTGCTGGTTCGATAAGCTCTTCATTGGGGCAAACTACTACCACCCCATAGGTGAAACTGCAAAACTAATATCATCTGACAATATTGCTGAGTATCGTGACAATGGGCCATATAAAAACCTATGGTTTACTAAAAATCAGCTATATGAAAGATCTCTAGGTGGTGGTAGACCTTGAATTAGGTTATGAGGTTATCAAAGGGTTAGTTGGTTATGTTGGAGGATATTACTTTGATGCTAAAGATGCACATACTATAGCAGGTCCAAGAGCAAGATTTACTTATGATTTTACAAGAGATAATGGCAAAAGGATCTTAGATATATTTGATAAAGTTGGGATTGAAGCTAGGATCCAGAGAGACAAGCCAAGAGATATTGTAGGATATGTAGGTATAAATTTAAGAATTGGTTTAACCTCAAAAGAGAACAACCTGGAAGGTGTGGCACGGCATATGGTTGACCTAGTAAGACGGGATGTTGATATTGTTGCAAAGGATGAATCTAGAAAGATAGAAGAAGTTGAAAAGAAAAATAGTAAAGAAGTAAAGTATCTACTGTCCGAGAACCCTAACGAACTTATATTAGCTGACACAACTACTAATATAAATAAAGGATAAAGAGATAGTAGTACCCATTAGAGATCTAAAGAATCTTATTGCAGCATATCACTCACCCGATCTAGCTTTAAAAGTATTGCAACAAAGTATGCGTAATAATCCTAAAATACAGATAGAAAATGATTCACCTCTAATACCTTTTAATGGAGAAAACTATATAAAACAACAAGTTACTACTAACATTTTCCAAGATTCCAAAATAGTCCAAGAAAAACAAAGGGAAATAGAAACAATAAAAACAGTAAGCCCAAAAAATTTAGAAGAGAGAAAAAAACTGATCCCTGAACCCACATTTATAACTGAAGAAATAGCTGAACTAAAAAAACTAATTAGCAATATAAATAGTCCCAATTTTAAACAAATACTTATGAAACGAGGTGTACCGCAAGAAGACATAGATCTTATTAGACAATCTTTAAAAGAGATGTATGCAGGGGATTCTGAATGTGAGGAAAACTATGTTGAGATTTAGAGAAATATAGGAGCGGCAGAAACTAGACAACCATCTGAGCCACTAGTTACAGAAGAGCGACAGATGGTACAAACTGTAACTGCTGAACCAGGAGAACTGGAGTCCAGCATTGTTGAGGTGATGCCTGAAGAACCGCATGCTGAGGTTGAATCCAAAGTTGCTGAAGAGAAATCGAAAGAAGCTAGGGAAGTAGTGGAAGTTAAGCAACCACCTAAGCCGGTAACTACCGAACTGTCTACTGAGTCAATCGAGATGAAATATAAAGAAAGGATGTCTCAAGCTATAGAAAGTGCTAAGAAAGTTGTTGAAGAAACAATAAGGAGCGCAAATGATAGTATAGAAAAATACAAGCAAGTGGTAGCAGAAGCAAGAGAAGCTAAAGAAGAAGCAAGAAGATTAACTGAGGAAATTCCCAATGCTAAAAAAGCAAAAGAAGACGCAATACGATTTTTGCAAGAGATAAACTATAGAATACAAAGATTGCGGGAAAGTTTACAAAGAGCACAAGCATTAGTAAAAAAATATCCCGTTAACGAAAAAAGAAAGCAAGATGCAGCAGAGCTTAAACTAAAGATTAATGAGGCAAAAAAGAAGGTTGGTCCAGCACAAAAGGTATTAGAATTAGCAAAAAGAGAATTAGAAGCAGCATTAGCTAGAGAAGATTCAGAGGCGAAGAAGACGGTAATAATAAGTAGAGCGGAAGAAAAAGTACGAGCGGCTGAAGTTTCGCAAGAAGAAGTAAAATTAAAGATAAAGGCAGTAAAGAAAGCCACAACTGAACAGATTGGGTTGTTAGAGCAAATAGAGCAAGAAAGAAAATAGTAGAGTCTGTAGTAGTTCCACCAATAGAAGAAGTAGAAAAAGTAAAGGAGGGAGAACCAGTACCTACGCCTCCACCACCGCCTCTACCTCCTCCCCCTCCCCCGCCTTCAACATCAACTGTAAGTAAGAAAGCTACTACCTCAAGAAAGAGCTCGAAGTAATAGATTACGCAGAAAGCAGCTTCTAGTTCAGACCTCCTCCTAGCCGAATTATTAAGCAAAACAAAAGGTAGAAAAGAAAAAATTGATAGTGTAGTTGTAGTTACATCTGGTATTGCACAAAAACCGGCTCAGGATACTAAAGCAACAGGAAGGGAAGAAGCTTCTAGTAAAGTAAGAGTGATAGAAGATAGTGTTAGAGTATTAGAGGCGTTGATACAAGAATTATCTAAAAATGTAAGTGCAGTGCAAGATGCATTTTCAGATTCTTTGTCACGTCTTCTGCCGGATACTGATACTGCTATAACACCACCGCCACCACCACCTCTACCCCACTCTCTACCCCAATTCTCTCTTGGAGTACGTACTTACCGATCTCAACAGGTAAAAAATAGCGGGACTCCTAAACAAGCTATGCCAAATGGGGTATACCTCGGAATATTGTTGAAACTGCTGCAACTAAAGCAGAAGAACGCAAACGTACAAGACCAATCTCTTCTACTGATATTGACGACCGCATAGCACGCAAAAAACAAGAAAAAGAAAGTGAAAAACCGCAAGTTCCTATACCAAAAATTAGAACAAATCTAAAGACAATAAGACAGATAGATAGAAAGATAGCTACTAGTTTTAAGTTGGGCGGCAACTTTCAGCAGCAAATCATAATTAGATCTCCTAAGAAAACCATAGTCAGATCTCCTAGCAGGACAAAACTTAAATCCCCTATTAAGACAAAAAAAATGACAAGAGACATCATCTAAATTAATCTTGCCACACCAATTAGTAAGAGTTATGGTGGCAGAATAAATTTATCGATCATAAAAGCCGATAGCATGTTAAAACAACAACTAAAAAACTATCTGCAAGAATCTAAACATTTTAAAAATCGGGTATTAAAAGCCTCAATTTTAATTGCTATATTAATAGCTTTCCTCATCATCCGTTTATTTAGTTTACAAATATTTAATTACAAATTATATGCTAATCTCGCAACCAAAAACCAATTAGAACATTTACCGATCGAACCTAATCGCGGTTTGATTTACGATCGTAATGGCATATTACTTGCAGAAAATCTCCCAATTTTTAGTCTGAACATTATTACCGAACATACAAAAAACATAAAAAATACTCTAGCAAACCTTAAAACCATTATCGGTATCACTCCTAATGACATTAAACAATTCCAGAAGGCTCTACAACATCATCACCGTTTCGAACACATACCAATAAAACTTAAATTAACTCAAGAAGAAGTAGCCAACTTTTATGTCAATCAAGATAATTTCCCTGGAGTTTGTATTGATACTCAGATGATCCGTCACTACCCATTGGCAAAAGAAAATGTGGCCGTTTTAGGGTATGTTGGCAGAATTAATAGGCAAGATTTAAAAAACATTGATATTAATAATTACAATGCTAGTAAATTTATTGGTAAAGTCGGTATTGAGAAATATTATGAAAATGCTCTACGCGGTAAAATTGGTTACAAAATTAGTGAGGTTGATGCTAGGGGTCATATCGTCCGCACATTAAAAATCATCCCGCCAACCCCTGGAGATAGTTTATATTTAACCATTGATAGCAAACTCCAAAAAGTAGCGCAAGACGCTTTAGACAAAGAACGGGGGGCAGTTGTAGCTATTGATCCAAATAACGGTGAAATACTGACTTTAGTTAGCAACCCGACATACGATTCTAACTTATTTACTAACGGTATCGACAGCACCACTTTCAATGAGTTACAGTTTTCAAATGCAAAACCAATGTATAATCGTGCAGCTAAAAGTATTTTTCCATTTGGCTCAACTATTAAGCCATTTATTGCACTCCAAGGATTAGACACGGGAATAATTACTCTCGA
The DNA here is from genome assembly GCA_031263815.1 of Coxiellaceae bacterium. Classification (GTDB taxonomy): domain Bacteria; phylum Pseudomonadota; class Gammaproteobacteria; order UBA9339; family UBA9339; genus UBA9339. The sequence continues at coordinate 41,557 of JAISFD010000025.1, forward strand.
TTCTAAAATATCAGATCCAGGATGGTTCAAATTAGAAAAAAGTAAGCAAATTTATCGTGACTGGATTCATAATGGGCATGGTACTGTAAACGTTACCAAAGCTATCACGGAATCCTGTAACACTTTTTTTTATATCCTTGGTGTTAAACTGGGTATAGAAAAAATCGATTCCATTTTGGAACGCTTTGGATTTGGTGACAAAATCAACATCGATATTTTAGAAGAATCTACAGGAATTGTTGCTTCTCCCAAAAACAAAATGACTCGCACCGGCAAACATTGGTATACCGGTGATACAATTAATTCAAGTATTGGTCAAGGTGATATGAAAACCACACTATTACAATTAGCTTCTGCTGTGGGAACAATTGCTATGCATGGTCAAAGATTGCAACCTCATCTTTTATATATTATACAAAAACCTAATGGAAACAAAATTCAACGAAAGATTGTTCCCTTACCATCAGTAACTCTAAAAAATACCAAAAATTGGGATATTGTGATTAATGCTATGAAAAATGTAGTAATGAATCCTACGGGAACTGCCTATAATCGTTTTGGTTCAAATCTATCATACACTATTGCAGGCAAAACTGGTGGGGCACAATTATACCATCACAAAATAGTCAACGAAAATCCGACTCCAGAAAGTGAAGAACATATCCCAAAACATTTACGTAATCACAATCTATTTATCGCCTTTGCACCTATAGAAAATCCTAAAATAGCTATAGCTGTAGTAACAGAAAATAGTAATAAAGCAGTAAAAATCGCGCGAAAAGTTTTAGATTACTATTTCACTGAAGTAAATTCAGTATCTGAAAAGCAAGATACGCAATAACTCATTTTTTTGCTTGAAACCCCAAAGCTTGCAAACGTGCTTCCAATGGAGGATGTGTAGAAAAAATATCACTAATCGATTGTTGGAGAGAAATTCCCGCCTGTGTCGGATCAAAAACATATGCTTCACGCCGCACTTCTTCATGAGCTGTTGCTTGATAGATGCGCGTATACTGATCTTTATCTTTTATATGATCATTACTGATTTTGAGTAAGGCTTTAGCTAAAGGTACATTATCGCGTATTAATTCTACAGCACCAGCATCAGCCATAAATTCTCGTTTGCGACTTAAATAAAGCATTAATAATACTGTAATAATTGGCAATAAAAACCGTAACAAAAACACCACTAGAACTAGACCATTACCCCGCTTTTTACCGCGACTTCCACTTATTAGCGCACTACGAAACATGATATCAAGAACAATTAAAGCAATGTTACTCAACACTGAAGCCATTAAAGTTAATTTAATATCATGATGCCGAATATGGTTAAGTTCATGAGCAATTACTGCTTGTAATTCACTTCGATCAAGTTTAGATAATACTCCTCGAGTAATAGCTATTAACGCTGATTTTTCGCTATAACCACTCGCAAATGCATTCATGTAATCAGCATTAATTAAATATATTTTAGGCATATAGCGTAAACCAGCAGCAATTTTTAATTCTTCTGTAACATTATACAATTGCTGCTCGGCAAAATTGCGAGTACTACCAGGCTTAACTTCATAATATTCTGTACCTAGTAGCATCAATCGATCATGTAAAGTATAGGTAATCAAAATAGAAACAACAGCAATAAATCCCAAAATTAAAGTAACTACAGGAACAACTTGAAAAGTAATTAAAATTTCCAAAGCATCGAAAATAGGTATTTGATTAAATTCAGGATGTAAATAGAGATCAACAATTAAACCAATTAGTGCATAGATCAAGATGAAAACAGCAATCACCATACGAGTACGCCACTCATTGCTTTTTAGTTGTTGGCGCCAATCTACCGCAGATGCTGTATAATCAGTAAAAATTTTCATTAAAGCTTAACTTGGTACTCTTCTTGCTTTTTCCTTTCTACATCAGAAATCCCCCAATAAGCAAAATCTTTCAAAAGCTTAATTGGGAACATTCCTACGACAAAGGATTCAAACAATGATTTACGTGTAGCCTCATATTGCTCAACACTATCATTATAAGATTGCTTAGCAAAAGTTAGTTTATTCTCAGTATTAACAATCTCTTCTTGTAACTGTAAAGCATTTTTATCCGCCTTTAAATCAGGATATTGCTCAAATATTAAGTTGAGATTAGTACCTATTTTAGAAATAGCATCTTCAGCTTTGATTCGACTATTCTCATCACCACTCTCTCGTGCTTTCTGAGCTTGAGAACGCAAAGCTACCACCTCCCTTAAAGTGGTCTTTTCATAATCCATGTATTTTTTCACTACCTCTATTAAAGATTCACAAACTTTATAACGACGATCTAGCTGCACATCTATTTGATTCTTATTATTATTAACAATCTCAATGATACGAATCAATTTATTATATACCATGATCAACCAACTTAGGATTAAGCCTAATGCTAGAAGAAGAAAAATCAATATACGCATATAAAATCCCTCCATTAATCTATAGTTAGCAGATTATACTAAGTTTTCACTATTTCAACACATATTTTATAATATTTGATTAAAAATACTTTATATCAATATCAACTCATAATAAAAAACATGTGCCACAAAAAAAATTGTGTTATATATAATAAGATTTATCAGGAGGAGTAATAACAATGTTTGGCTTAATTCCCAAAGAAGAAAAGTTTTTTGTTATGTTCATAGAGATGGCGAAAAATATTGTTGCAGGAGCAACCGCTATGAAAGAGATGTTAGATTATTTTAACGACCCACAAAAAAGTCAATATCTTATCAAAGAGATCGAACACCAAGGAGATATTCAAACTCACGACATTATTAAAAAATTAAACAAAAGCTTTATCACCCCTTTCGACCGTGAAGACATCTATGCCCTTGCCGCTTCTTTAGATGATATCGTTGATAATATCGATATTGCAACTCAACACATTGTTGTCTATCACATTGATCGGATTACCCCAGAAGCGAAAGAGTTAGGTTTTATTATTCTCAAAGCCTGTCAAACTATTGAGAAAGCTGTGGAAGTATTAGAAAAACAACCACAAAAAATCTCAGATTTTTGTGTTGAAATAAACTCTCTTGAAAATGAAGCTGATCGGGTACGCGCCGATGCTATTAGTCGTTTATTCGATGAAGAACATGATCCTATCCAATTAATCAAATGGAAAGATATTTACGAAAATTTAGAACTAGTAACTGATAAGTGCGAAGACGCAGCCAATATTTTAGAAAGTGTAGTAGTAAAAAATGCCTGAAACTAATCTCTTAGTATTAATACTAGTTATTATCGTTGCATTGGTCTTTGACTATATTAATGGCTTTAATGACTCTGCCAATGCTATCGCCACCTGTGTATCAACACGTGCACTGTCCATATATTCCGCGGTAATTATGGCAGCTACTCTTAATCTTATTGGCGCCCTAGTTTCAACCAAAGTTGCTGAAACCGTGGGAACTGGAATAGTAGAAGCTAGTGACATCACCCAAGTAGTTCTTCTTGCCGGTGTTAGTGGTGCGATTATTTGGTCGATCATTACCTGGTATTTTGCTATCCCTTCCTCATCAACTCATGCCCTAATCGGTGGCATAATGGGAGCATCAGTAGCACATATAGGCCTTCCTTCATTGCACTGGATAGGCATTAAAAAAATTATCTTATCTTTGATTTTATCACCACTTATAGGATTAATAACTGGTTTTTGGTTAATGATTATTTTACTGTGGATTAGCCGCAATTTTCTTCCAGATAAACTTAATAAGAACTTTCGTAAATTACAAGTAATCTCTGCTGCTTTTATGGCTTTTTCTCATGGCACTGCTGATGCACAAAAATCGATGGGAGTATTAACGATGGCTTTAGTCAGCTATGGAACTTTGAGCACCTTTTCTGTTCCATGGTTGGTGGTATTTGCTTGCGCACTAGCAATATCTTTGGGTACGGCGATTGGCGGATGGCGAATTATAAAAACTGTCGGTAAAGATTTCGTAAAGTTGCAGCCCATTCATGGTTTTTGTGTCCAAACTTCCGCCGCGGGAGTAGTATTTACCGCATCGGCTTTTGGCTTACCAACTAGTACTACCCATATTATAATTTCATCGATCCTCGGCGTGGGGTTAACTAAAAGATTTTCTGCGATTAACTGGAAAATAGCCCAAAATATACTTTGGGCATGGATATTAACTATCCCAGCATCAAGCATTGTCGCCTTTTCCTTATATGCTATTTTAAATGCTATCTTTACGAAGATTTTATTAGGAATGCTATAGGTTTACCAAAAGCTTCTCGCACCCAAATTATATACCCCACCGCTTTGTGGCCACCCTGTAGTTAATTCAGCTGACACTAAAGCACTTGGTATAAAAAATGTCACAGCAAAAATAGCATAGTAAAATAATAAGGAAAACCCATATGTAGCCCCAATAGCCACATTATGTAAACTACAAATTGCGATTACATTAATCATTATGAGAGATAATACACTCATGGATGGCTTTGGCTTACTTATCATATCAAATGAATTTTTCCTAATAAAAAATCAATTAGCTGCGGTAACCAAACAGTATACTTATCTTGATGATTCTGGGTATCATGCTTGAGTGCATCTAGCTCCATCCAACAAGAATCCTGAGCTTCATAAGGGTTAAACAGCGGCTTTTCTACATCACTAAATCCAATCAATATATGATCGATCTCATTTTCAATAAGATTAACATCGGAAAAGTGCGCACGATAGTGAAACCTACCAATCTCTTTTAATGGTACACTAAACCCCATCTCTTCTTGTAAACGGTTCTCAGCAGCAATAACAATATTCTCCCCATGCATAGGATGACTACAACAAGTATTAGACCAAAGATTAGCGCTATGATATTTACATAAACTCCTCTTTTGCAATAAGGCTTCTATTTTATCATTGCGTCGTCGTAAAATAACTACTGAAAAAGCCCGATGTAATTGTCCATAAACATGGGCGTCCATTTTTTCACTGCCTCCAACTGCGACATCATTATCATCAACTAAAATAATTCGCTTAGTACCAAAAATTGAAAATGGTGATACTATTTCAAGCTGGGGGAAAATATTTAATACCTTCTGCTCATCCCGAACTAAAAATAACAATTGTAAATTAGGCCCTGCATCTTGCGTAAAAAATACCGGTGCTCCTAAGTTACGTAATTCTTGAACCTTGACAATTGCTTGGAGAGTTTCAGGTAAAGAATAATTTATAGGTGGCCTCGCTTCACTTATTGTTGTATGCATAACAATAGCATTATCTTCTGCAATTTTCCCAAATGACATAAAATTCTTATTAATCAATGCTAACTTGAGATTAGTTAAATCTTCCGCTACTTGCTTGGGCCAACTTAAATATAATGGAGATGTATTTACTGTACGTTCCATAGCGTCTCTCGATGATAACGGTTTTTCCTGTACAGATATCATTAATATTCCAATCCTAAGTTCTGGCCACACATACTCTAGCTGCATTCCATAATTATCCATCCCATCATCCCGTTCCCCTTTTTGCCACTCAACAAAACCATTAAAAATTGAACGACAAGCACTGCCACTACCTAACCGAGCTAAAATCGATAGCTCTTTCTGAGACAATCTCCAGGTATAAAGATTATTTAATGCTAAAACTAAAGAAGCAAAACCGCAAGCAGATGAAGCAAAACCAGTCGCAATAGGCACATTAGTATTAACCTTTACTAAATAGTTTGTATCTTTAGGACGAAACAGATCTAAAAAATTTTTAAGACGTATAGCGAATTTTGTATTTTGCTTGATAAGCGACCCATTAATAACATAATGATCTGAACTACCCCCTTGCTTAATTTTAGTATGCGCGCCCTTGTGACCAAGAGATATGGATAAACTTGAAGTAACCGGCAGATTTAATTCAAGATTACGTTTGCCCCAATATTTACAAAGTGCAACATTACTAGGAGCCCAAGCAGAACCACCGCAACTATTAATAAAGGATCCGTGCTTAATGTGACCTAAAATATGTTGTACCACCTCAACTTTTTTCATCTCTCTTTTATTAATAACCAATTTTTAAGATTGTTTTTCAAACCAATTAAAACCCAGGCTCCTTTAAGTTTCTTGCCATGTAAAATAAACTTTAACTTTCTCTCTTTTAACCAAGTAGCTAAATCACTAATCGGCTGCCACGTACCATGATCCCAAATTTCAACTTTGCCTGCTCCATATTGCCCCACTGGTATTACCCCTTCAAAATTAGCGTATTCTAAAGGATGATCTTCAGTCATTATTGCCAAACGTTTATCCGATGAATTTAAACTCGGCCCCTTGGGAATAGCCCAACTTTTAAGCACTCCATCAATAGCTAAACGAAAATCATAATGCAAATGACTGGCATAGTGTTTTTGTACAACAAAAATATGTGATATACCACTCTTCTCTTGAGTTCCTTCCGGCTCAGTAGTTTTTTTAAAATCCCTCTTCTTACGATAAACTGCCAGCTTCACAAATATACTAACCCTCTAGGACTAATCTTAATATTAATTTGTCTTACTCCACTTTTTTTCTGAATGATATTTTCTGGAAAACTATTTTTTTTGATTTGACCTAGGCCAATAACACAATCTCCTAAACCTGAGCCAGAAATTTTAGCCCCATAAATCTTTGGATGCTTTCGTAAAGAAAAAATTAATTCAGCTAAAATAGTATTACTTACTCCCAAAGCTTCTTGCAACCCTTGATGTAGATTCATTATTTGTCCTAATCTAATCCATTGATTATTTTTAATTGCCGCAATCCCTTCTTTAACACAATCATCTATAGTATTATACAGATTGGCAAAAATACGTGGAAACTGCTGACATCTTCGTTCTACTTGAGACACAACTTTAGAGGTTGCAAATTTACTACCAGAATATATGGCAACTAAAGGTAAATTTTCACCCAATTTTTTGATTGCTAGTGGTTGTATTTTATATGCAAGTATTCCTCCGAATATACTAGCTGCCACATCTGCACCCGAACCAAATCCCTGGACTAAACGGATTACGTTAATAGCCTGATTACAAAGCTTTATAAGATTTATCTTCTTTTTATTCAACCAATAGTATAAAACTCCCAGAATTGCAACAGTAACTGCTGCGGAAGAACCTAAACCTATAGTAGCAGAAAAATCTGCAGAAATTTTTAATGTACACCCACTTTTCATTTTAGGTAAATATTGTTGAACTGCTGCTAAAACATAGTCATACGGTTTAACAATTTTTAACTTATCTAAAGCTACCAGATATTTACCAAATGCTTTAGAGATGATAGATATATTTCGATCAGTACGAGGAATCAGACTAACGCTAAGAGAACGATTAATCGCCACTACTACAGCTTGCTTACGATGTAAAACTGCATGTTCACCTAAAAGCATTAAACTACCCGGAACTATAACTTTATATGAGACGTAACCCATTAGCTTCACCTTGTATGGGTAAAATTTCATAACCATACTTCATTACAATATCTGAAATTTCTCTACCTCCAACCACTAAAACAATCCCTGCCTGGTTTCCGCGAATAGCACCAGCACCACTAACCTTAGCAACATTACCCCGCGCCTCGATAGCCGCAATAAAATCTGCAACCTTCCAAGGAACCACTCCAATCTTATTTAGGAGTTCATGATTTTTTCGGATGTTATCGGCCAACATAGCTACATTATTCTGTTGTAGTGCTAGATCCATATTACGTGTAACCTGCATAAAACTATTTACGAGTACATCATCTTGTAAATATTTAGCAATTTGTTCTACGCATTCCCCTGTTGAAGTTTCAGCTGCACCAGTATTTACTAATACTAATGGAATATTAGGTAAATTACGTTTATGGGCATTGCCACTCGCAAAGAAATGATAACCACCATGAAACGATAAAAATAGATCTAAACCACTTGAGCGACCATGCTGTAAATTTTCAATCTCCCTCCCAAAATATAAGTACTTATCAACTGTAAGTGTATGATCAAAATAATTAACCAACGCATGGATTAAACTCAAAATAACTGCAGATGAAGCCCCCATTCCACAACCCACCGGCAAAGTAAGTTCAACTTGGATTTTAAGACCTCTTTCAACAGGTAAAAACAAATTCTCTACCAAATAAATAAAAGCATATTGAATCAATTCTAATGGGCTATAAATAACATCTTTAATATAACACTTACCAGCAGTAAATTTCCGATACCGTTTAGCAACTTTAGTTTTCAAGATTTTAAGTTCTTGTAAGGTAGAAACATATTTTAAACCATCATTTAAAAATTCAAACCAAATTCCATATCCCGATTCCTCAGTAATACTAGTAGTAGCAAAGCGATTAACCGCCAAACCTAGTGCCGGCTTACCACAAACAACTGCATGTTCCCCAGACAAAATCACTTTGCCAGGAGCACAAGCAGTTACTATGTGATTTCGATTCATCACGTTACCTTTTCATACAATCTACGATGTTTAATCAATGCCTGTAAACGCAATTTACCTACCTGCCATTTCGGCAATTCAAACCAATCATCTCCATTTGGATATTTAAAACCATAAAAACTTTCATACTCAGCAAAAGTAAGTTCTTGCCTCTTAGCAAACATAGTTTGGTGATAATCCTTCTTGAGCCACTTTTGATAACCATTAACAACTCGAGCCGCAAAAAACTCTCCGACACTACCAGATCCATAACTATATAACCCCAATAATCTACCCGAAATATCACCTGGAATATTTTCAAGCAAAGAAATAATACTTAAATACAATGAGGCTGTATAACAATTACCAACTTCTTGATTATAAATCAAAGATTTTCCAATCTGGTATTCAAGTTGATCTTGAGTCAAGTTTTTTACCCCATTAATTCTGGCAAGTTTTTTATGTGATCTTATCACCAACTTGGCAAGCGGCACATGGTAACAAAATCTATCATGATCAATAAATCTACGTCCTGTTTTCTCAGTATATTGCCGCCAAGTTTCTTCAACAAATCTCATATACATTTCGCAAGATAAACGCCCATCAACAAGTGCATACCCCAAATAATTTGGGCGCCAAAAATCTATAACCTCTTCAGTACAAAAACCAGACTCAGGTTCAATCACAAGTAAGCGTGGATCAGCACTAAGAAGCATCGCGACAGCTCCACAACCTTGGGATGACTCTGCCGCTGAATTAAACTCATAATGAGCAATATCAGACGCAATCAACAAAACTTGCTTACTAGTATTTTGACGTAACCAGGCAAGCCCCATTTGTAAACCGAAAGTAGCACTAAAACATGCTTGCTTCAACTCTACGACGCGACAACGTTTAGGAAGATTAAATAATCGATGAATATAGGTTCCTGCAGACTTAGAGAGATCAATCCCCGTCTCAGTAGCAAACAAAACCATCTCTATATTAGAAGTATCTTTAGATTTTAAAAGTTCCGCGGTAGCACTAGCTGCTAGCGTCACAATGTCTTCATTAGGTGGAGCAATTGCCATCTTTTTCTGCCCACGACCTTCGTAAAATTTACTAACATCTTGGTGCCGTGCTAAAGCAAATATTTTTAAATCTAAATAATAATTAGAGGTATAAAAACTTATCGCATCAATTCCAAAATTCATAGCTTAACCATTCGATTTTAAGAAAACGGATTGGATTATAAAATGTAATTCAAAATATGGCCATTCACATTCTTTATTTATTGATTTTATAAAAATTTTATGTTATTAAACAATAATATATATTCCTAAATATGATATATGAAACTTAACCTTTGGCAAAAAGTTTTAGTCGGAATGCTCCTTGGCATAATATGCGGATATTTCTTCAAAGAATATTACTTTATAGCTAAGCCCTTTGCCACCATTTATATGAATATGGTGAAAATGATTGTTGTACCAACAGTATTTTTCGCCATTCTTTATGGTTTAACTCATATTAGTGACATTCATACTTTAGGTCGTATTGGAATAAAAGCCTCAATAATATATAGTTTTGTTACCATCTTTGCAGTAGCTATAGGCATTACTATGGCCCTGATTTTCAAACCTGGCATAGGTGTTCAATTAGCCGGTCAAGGTTTAAACATACCCAATATTACTATTACTGAAACCACTTTAGAAAGCATTATTGTAAACATGTTCCCCAACAATCCCATTAGTGCGATGGCTAATGGTAATACACTACAAATTGTAGTTTTTACTATTATCTTAGGATTAGCTTTGATTCTAACAGGTCCAAAAGCCGATGATGCAAAAAGAGTGATTTCGTCTAGTGCTAGTGTAATCTTTAAAATGGTTGAACTTGTAGTCAAAATTACTCCTATCGGTGTATTTGTAATTATGATGTGGATTGTTGGTCAATATGGTTTTGCTCTTATACTAAGTCTCGGGAAATTAGCATCAGTAATCATAATAACATTCGCCATCCAACACTCTTTGTTTGGTATAATATTATTAATATTTGGATTAAACCCCTTTCCATTTTACAGCAAGACCTTTAATATCCAGTCTATTGCTTTTGCCACCTCAAGCAGCAAAGCAACTATTGCTACAGCTATTAGTGACCTTCAAGAAAAAGCCGGCGTATCCAAACATGTAGCAGGATTTATTTTACCTCTTGGTGCTGCAGTAAATATGACGGGATCAGCGATATATATCGCAATTTGTGCGTTATTTTTTGCGCAAACAGCTAGCATAGAACTAACTCATTATCAATATGTAATTCTTATTGCAACATCTACTATAGGTTCAATTGGCGCCGCAGGATATCCCAGCGGGGCAGTTATAATGCTAGGGATGGTATTACCTGCTATTGGGTTACCTATTGAAGGTATTCCTCTTATTATGGGGATCGATCGTCTTCTCGATATGTTCCGAACTGTCATTAACGTAACTGGCGATTGTGCAGTAACAGTAGTTGTAGATAAAATCGAACACACTTTGGATATCAATAAGTATCAAAGCAAAGAGGATTAAAATTTCAAAATCTATTTATCGTTCATAATCCAAACCCCATCCCAAGCTGGGGGCGGATTTGCTATAAATTCAGAACAACGTGTAATAAATATATTTACTACCCGATCATCAGGATATTTGGCATGCAAATCGTTAAAAAGATTCAACGCAACTGACCAATCACCACTTTCATAACTAGAAAAAGCACGATAGAATTCCTGATTATATTGTTCCCAATACAAATTAGGCTGAAAATCTTTTTCTCCCAAAAGCTCATAAACACGCACATTTTGTTTCTTCCCTTTAACTGCCACTCGATCTAAGAGACGAAATTTAAATTGATCCTTTACCTTTTCGTAGACAAACTCACTAACCATAATCGTAGTGCCATAAATTTTATTTAATCCCTCTAAACGACTCGCTAAATTAACCGGATCACCTAAAGAGGTATAACTTAACCTATCATCAGAACCAACATTACCAATAACTACATTCCCAGAACTGATACCAAAACGAGTAATCACCGCAGGTTTATTTTCTTTTTGCCACTTCAAATTTAGTTGTTGCAGTACTTTTTGCATTTGGAGTGCAGCCTGGCAAGCATGTTGAGTATGATCAAGATCATCAATTGGTGCCCCCCAAAATGCCATCAATCCATCCCCAATATATTTGTCCACAGTACCATACATATCAATTATAACCTTAGTTATAGTTTGGAAATACTCCGATAAATAATGCATTAATTCTTCTGGAGCAAAACCCTCAGAAAGCTGTGTAAAATCCTGGATGTCAGTAAAAAGCAAAGTTAAATCCTTCTCTCCCCCTCCAACAGTAGCAACCTTGTTACTAACAATTAACTTCTTCACCAAAACAATCGGCATATAACGCTGAAAAGAATAGAGGGCATTTTTTAGCTTCATAAAAGAATCAGCCATCTCAGCAATCTCTTTTATTCTAGAAAAAAGATACTTAATATCCGCTAATTGCAATTGACAAATTAAATTGGCATCTTGGGCTAACCTTTTAATAGGACGACTTAAACTTAGTGAGAAGATAGATGCCAAAATAATACCTAAGAGTAACACTAGTCCTGTAAAAATAACACTTATTAAAACACCTTTAAGTAATGGCTTAATAATATCAGAGATAGGTGTGACAATCCCAACAAACCAAGGATGATTACTCTTGACATCGACTATCTTCTCATAAGAAGCGACATATTGTTTACCATTCATCAAATAAATAAAGGGTGATTCTTGCTTTTCCTTATAAAGTTTAAACGATTTACTTATCCATGGTAGTTGAATATCTGAAGCTTTATCTTTAACAGAATTCTTAGCAAGAGCTAATAATTCACCATTTGGCGTATGAGAAGTAATAATATTGCCATAGTTATCAACAATAAAAATATGACTATTAGCAGTAAGCTCAATATTTTTGACATAATCAGTAATGGCATCAAGCAACATATCAACGCCAAAAACTCCTTGTAGATTACCGCTTGTATCGTAAATTGGAAATGCCGAAGTAATTCCATACTGTGGCTTCTGATCACCAGTTTCAATAAAACGATATACTATCCATGTCAAATCCTTATTAAGAGCAGCCTGCAAATACCAAGGTCTTAAACGATAATCTACGACTTCAGTTTCAGACATTGGGGCTGTGGTTAATACTACCCCATTATTATCTAAGCTCTTTTTGGTAGCCTGAATAATGTTATTATCATTCCGTAAAATAACCGTTTCCACAAAACCAGTTTTGGTTTTATTGAGCCAATACATATTACCCTTAACATCACACCAATAAGCTCCTACTAAGTTTTCATCATCTGAAATAAGACTGTACAAAAATCTAGTAAAATCTGCATCGTTAGGATTAGCTACCCCTTCAAGAAACATATGACTAGCGGTTAAAACATTTACATTAAGCGGCTGCAAGTAGTTTCTGACTTGTTCCGCAACTCTACCACTAGATTGAAATAAAGAGTTCTTAGCTGAAGCAATTAAAATGGAATTAGTAGTAAAATAATTAATGCTGATAATTAAAGCTGAAACTCCGATTAACAAGATAAGTAAGATACTTAAAATACTCAAACGAATAGTAAACTTCGCCCGAGATAATTTATTCAAAACGTCAAATGGTAGTTTAAGCTCCATTTTTAATTTACCATCAAAAAAAATAACTTTTAATATTTTTTATTCTATCACTTCTTTCATACTTAATCTAATCTTACCCATCCGATCTATCTCAATAACTTTAACTCTCACTTCTTGCCCTTCTTGCAAATAATCTCGTATATCATTTACCCGTCTAGATGTAATTTGTGAAATATGAACCATACCATCTTTATTTGGCAAAAACGCCACCACCGCTCCAAAATCCATAATTTTAACAACCTTCCCAGTATATACTTTACCTACTTCAGGAACTGCAGTTAACAACTCAATTTTACGCTTAGCTTCAGCAGCTTGGGCCTTATCTGTTGATGCAATCACCACTGTACCATCATCTTTAATATCTATAGTGGCACCAGTTTCTTCGACCAACCCACGAATCACCACACCACCTTTGCCAATAACATCACGAATTTTATCAGGATTAATCTGCATAGTAGTAATACGTGGAGCAAAATCAGAAATATGTTCCCGAGGAACAGCAATCTTAGCATTCATTAAATTAAAAATATGCATCCTAGCTTCTTTCGCCTGAGCCAATGCAAGTTGTATAATCTCTTCAGTAATCCCATCAATTTTAATATCCATTTGGAGGGCAGTAACCCCCGTTTGGGTCCCGGTAACCTTAAAATCCATATCACCTAAATGATCCTCATCACCTAAAATATCAGTTAAAACTGCAAAACGTTCTCCTTCTTTAATAAGACCCATTGCAATACCAGCAACTGGAGCTTTAATTGGCACTCCAGCATCCATTAAAGACAAACTCGCTCCACATACCGATGCCATAGAACTTGAACCATTCGACTCAGTAATTTCAGAAACAACTCGAATCACATAGGGAAATATTTCTCTATTGGGTATTACTGCCGATAATGCTCTCCTAGCTAAATTCCCATGACCAATTTCACGCCGTTTTGGACTACCAATAGTACCTACTTCACCTGTAGAGTATGGTGGAAAATTATAATGTAATAAGAAACTTTCTTTACTCTCACCAGCTGGGACATCAATAATCTGAGCATCACTTTCAGTTCCCAAAGTTGTTACCACAAATGCTTGGGTTTCACCTCGAGTAAAAAGTGCTGAACCATGTGCTCGTGGTAATAACCCTAAACCAATATCAATTGGTCTTACTGTCTTATTATCACGACCATCAATCCTAGGAAGACCTGATAAAATTCTACTTCGCACTATCTGACGTTCTAACTCGAAAACAATGTTAGCGATATGTTCTTGGTTATTATTGGGTTCAAGAGTAACAAAAAGATCTCTTGCTTTTTTGCGAACTTCCTCTAGCTTAGCTACTCGTGATTGTTTATCAGTAACCTCATAAGCAGCAATTAAATCTGATTCCACAGCATTTTTGACATTAGTTGCAAGATCTTGATGTACCGTTGATGGTTTAAAAATCCACTTATTCTTATTAACATCTTGAGCAAATTCTTTAATCGCTTCAATTACCACCTGCATTTCTTTATGCCCAAACATTACAGCATCTAACATAATTCTTTCCAGCAATTCTTTGGCTTCTGATTCAACCATTAAAATTGCGGTTTTAGTACCAGCTACAACTAAATCCAACTCCGAAGCTTTTAATTGGCTAGCTACAGGATTAAGTAAATATTGGCCATTTTGATAGCCGACACGAACACCTGCCAATGGACCATTAAACGGAATACCAGAAATCTCAATTGCAGCTGCTGCCCCAATCAATGATGGGATATCAGGCAAAACTTCTGGATCAAGTGACATTAAAGTTGCAACCACTTGAACCTCATTGGTAAACCCACTAGGAAATAAAGGGCGTAAAGGTCGATCAATTAAACGGGAAATCAAAGTTTCTTGAGTACTTGGACGTCCTTCACGTTTAATAAACCCCCCAGGTAATCTGCCATTGGCATAATAACGCTCTTGATAATTTACGGTTAAAGGGAAAAAATCCCTCTCTTCCGCAGATTCCTTTTCAGCTACTACTGTTACTAATATTACAGTATCACCCATACTAACCATCACGGCGCCTGTGGCTTGTCTTGCAACAGCACCAGTTTCTAAAGTAATAATCTGCTCACCACATTGAAAAGACTTTTTAATATATTTCATTGTAAAGTTATTCCTAATATATAATTAACAGTATAAAACTATTATAGATAGATTTTATGCCCATGTAAGCTTTAACCACGTAAATTCAAGCGTGTGACAATGCTTTGATACCTTTCAGCATCCTTATCTTTTAAATAATCAAGCAATTTTCTTCGCAGATTTACTTTACGAATTAAACCACGGCGAGAATGGTGATCTTTCATATGAGATTTAAAATGACCAGTAAGTTGATTGATATCGTTAGTCAAAAGTGCTATTTGCACTTCTGGCGAACCTGTATCTCCATCGGCCAACCCATATTCCTTAGCAATTTTTGCTTTAGTAGCAGGTAACAATGACATACAACCTCTCTCTAAAAATTAATAACACATATGGGGTAAAAACTACGAACTAAATCATTCTACACACCATCATTACCGATGGCTTCTACTGGACAATTAGATAGTGCTTGCTCACACAAGGCAATCTCCGAAGCAGTATTTGGTTGAACTTTAACATAAACATACATACCACCATTTTTATCTTCAGAAAAAAAACTACCCGCAATATCAACGCATTGCCCACAACTTATGCATTTAGTATCTACATAATATTTACCAGGAACGTTATTTGCCGATTTTGCATTTCTGTCTGCCATATTAGTTCACCTATTTATTTTCAATAAAAAACTATTAAAATAAAATAATACACTATTTTTGATATAAATGCATATTACAAATTATATTTATAAAACTCAGCGATATAAATTAATATATTGAAAATATACATTTTTTATTAAATAAGATTAAAACTTAATCATCCTACGTGGGGAAATTTTTTCACCTAATAACACTTCTCCTACCCCCAAAAAATTACCATTTTTATCTTTCAATTGTACCCATCCAGATTTTGGAACATGAGAAACCACAATAGCTTGTCCTAAAATCGCATAATGAATCATATCTCTGGTCAAAATTACTTCTGGCATACCAACTAACATTGATTCAATAGGTAACAAATATTTGTTTAACTTATGATGATAGCTCTTCTGTATAGCTAATTCTCTCAATTTATCTAGAGTAACCATCATGTAAGCTTGATATGGCCCGACTGCCAAACGTCGTAAACTTACAACATGAGCACCACATCCTAAAGCTTCACCAACATCTACAATTAAAGTACGTATATAAGTACCTTTACTACAATAAATTTCAAACACTGCAAAGTTATTGGCAAATTCCAACAACTGCAATTTATAAACATTAATTTCTCTAGAATTACGCTTAACTTCAATACCTTGACGCGCTAATTTATATAAAGGTTGCCCTTTATACTTAATAGCCGAATACATGGGTGGAGTTTGTAAAATTTCACCTCTAAACTGTGACAATATCATATCAAAAGTTTCTATACTGATATTTTCAACAGCTCTTCTTTTGAGCACTTCATTTTCTGCATCGCCACTAGCAGTTGTCTCACCCAATTTCCCAGTCACATGATATAACTTACTAGCTTCAAGTAAAAATTGAGAAAACTTAGTTGCCTCACCAAAACAGATTGGCAACATACCACTAGCACTTGGATCAAGGCTTCCAGTATGCCCGGCTTTACTAGCCTTAAAAAGGTTTTTAACTATCTGTAAAGCCTCATTAGAAGTAAATCCGGCAGGTTTATCCAAAAGCAAAACTCCGTTTACATCATGTTTCATAAATTAAACCATATTAATTAGATTCTATGGGCTTCAATCCTCATAGATTAAGATTCATGATGTGTACTCTTATCACGAGCAATAGCAGTATTAATCAAATCAGAAAGATGCCTACCACGTTCAATTGATTCATCATAAACAAAATTAAGGCGCGGAGTTAAACGTAAATTTAAATCATGTGCAAGTGATCGGCGCAAAAATTTAGTGTCATTTTGCAGCGCTTCTTTAGCTCTATCAACATTAATTCCATCAAAAACACTAAAAAAAACTTTGGCAACTGCCAAATCTGGGGCAACATTTACAGCTGTAATAGTAATTTTAGGAAAAAGTGGCTGTCGAGGATTCCTTAGTAAAAGCACGCCCAGTTCTCGTTGGATAGATTCTTCAATCTGTTTCTTACGTTTTCTATCTGGCATATAGGTATTCTAGATATTAAGACCCGATAAGACAATCAAATCCCTCCCAATTGTCTCAATTGCTCCTCAGCCAACCTAGCTGCTGATGTCCCAGAATGAAATTGGATTACTTTTTTTAATTCTTCCTTAGCTTGTTCAATTTTGCTCTGATTTAGATGTATTAAAGCAATTTTTAGTTTAGCATCAGGGACCCTTTTCGACTCTGGATATTCAGTAATTAGTATTCTATACCCCTTTTCAGCAGCAGGAAAATTCTTTTGTAAAAACTCAATATCTGCTATCCAAAAATGAGCACTACCCGCATATATCCCTTTATATATCTTTTCATCACATTGTTTCAAATAAAGCTGCAATCTATTTTTACTTTTCTGTTTTTCATCTGGCAACAAATCAATCGCACTTTGGTACACTTGCTGCTCTTCGAGAATGGCATTATCAGTACTCATAGATGGAGTAGAGGGAGGTGTTACATCTCCTGTAGTAGTTTCTAAAGTAACTCCCTCCACATGTTGTTTTTTAAGCTGGGCACTGAGCAGTTCTATCTGATGGTTTTGACTCTCAATCTGACCATTGAGTCTTTGTAATTCCTGCTGTAATTCTTCTATCCTACGTAACACATTTTGCGAATTAATATTATTGATTTGTTGCTCAATTTTATTAACACGTTGATCCAAAGTTATACTAGTAGATTCAGTAGCATCAGCAGCATCTGAAGAGTAATCAACTACTGGTACATCGGCAAAAGCTAGAGTAACAAAGCATCCCCATATCCAAATAGAAACAACTTTAAGGATACACCTAAAGTTTATTACATTCAGTAAAGCCATTACCATTTCATTTAACTTCGTAAATTAAATCTGATCTTCTATTCTTACTATAAGAATCTTCATCATGTCCAAATGCAATGGGTTTTTCTTTCCCATAGCTTACTAGAGCAACTTGAGCATTGTTTGCACCCTGTTGCTTTAAAATTTCAGCAACCGCTTTAGCACGTTTCCAACCTAAAGTAATGTTGTATTCTCTACTGCCCCGCTCATCGGCATTACCTTCAATTCTAACTTTAGCATGAGGATGACCAACTAAATAATTGGCTTGCACATTAATCGACTCAATATCTTCTAGTTTAACATCGTATCTATTAAACTCAAAATGATAGGACTGATTATATGGGGCTTTAAGACGATTAGCTGCTGAAATATTGTAATCCCCAAAATCACCTTGATCTTCTAGACCAGCAGTTTGAGTCCCTTCTTGAGTAGGAGCTTTAGCCCTAGATTTAAAATAACTACACCCACTTAACATACCTAACATAAAACCAAAAACAATTATTGTTAACCAATTTAATTTTTTCATTAGCAATTTCTCCACAATCATAATAATTTTTAATTAGAAAAAGGGGACCACGCCGGCTCTTGTACAGCACCTTCACCTGCAGGTAATAATAATTTAACTCGTCCATCAATTGACACCTCTGCTAGCATCCCATGACCTTTACTATTAGTAGCATAAACAATCATTTTGCCATTAGGAGCCAAACTAGGCGACTCGTTAAGGCCAGATTGTGTCAATAAAACCATACGATGAGATCTTAAATCTTCATATGCTATACTAAACATTTCTCCCTCTTGATGCAACATTACAATTGCGTTACCACTTGGTGCAAATGAAGCACGAGCATTGTAAGAACCATTAAAAGTTATACGTTCAATTTTCTTATTATTAAGCATGATGCGATAAATCTGTGGGCTACCTCCCCGATTTGAGGTGAAAATTAGTGATTTACCATCAGGGGACCAGTTAGGTTCGGTATCTAAAGACAACCCATCAGTTAAACGTTCAAGTTGTTTATCTGCCAAATTCAAAATATAGATTTTAGGATACCCTGTTAAAGTCAGAACCAATGCCATCTTATTTCCATCAGGGGACCAAGCAGGAGCACCATTAATTCCAGGGAATTTAGCTATGATCCCCCGCTTACCCGTAGCAACTTTTTGAACATAAATTGCCGCCCTATGCCCTTCGAATGAAACATAAGCGATTTTTTTACCATCAGGGGACCAAGTCGGAGACATCAGAGGAAATCGGGAAATTAATAAAGTATGTACATTTGCACCATCACTATCCGCCACTTGAAGTTTATGTATTGTACCCTGACCTTGCCCTCGCCTCTCAACTAATACATAAGCTATCTTAGTAGAAAATACTCCACGATCTCCTGTTAGTTTTTGATAAACAATATCGCTGAGG
Source organism: Coxiellaceae bacterium (assembly GCA_031263815.1). Classification (GTDB taxonomy): domain Bacteria; phylum Pseudomonadota; class Gammaproteobacteria; order UBA9339; family UBA9339; genus UBA9339. The sequence goes on from JAISFD010000025.1 coordinate 61,146, forward strand.
TGGTGGGCTAATTTACGAAGTTGATTTTTATTAACGCGGTATTCTTTTTCAAAAAGTTGATCTTTATTATTGTAAACATCAAGCAACTTAAAAAATACAGAGAATTGCTCACCTCCTAATGGTTTAATATAACCAGTCACTACCGCCTCAATTTTCCTAGCGCGCCACACTGCAAAATTAACCTCGTTAGCATTCAAATCACTCAAATCAACCAAACGAAAGCGTCCACTATTTTTTAAGTTATGGCTTATGATGGAAGTGATTTTACTAAAATCTTCAATGCTTTCTTCACCAGCAAAAGGGAAAATTGCTATTGGTAAAGCATTATCAACACCCTGAGTTAACTCAAGTTTTAATGTAGCAAAAACATTATTGGCAACAAATAACCCACCGATAATGAATAATTTTAACAATCTATACATAAACTAAACTCTAATATACCTATAATTAGACGCTTTTTACCACAGAATTTTTTAATTTCCAACTATTCCCTCAGGTTTAAATATCGTGTTTATCGTTCTAAACTCATCAAATAATTGAGGGTCTTCTGGAACTGGTAGAGGTGAAGCTTTCCAAATCGCTGCTTCAGCAGAACGATTTAAAGCTAAATTACCACTACTTCTAATTAATTTCACATCAAGTACTGTACCACCTGGAGCTATATTAATCAGCAATTCACAAAAATCTTCTTCATTGCTACTTTCAGGCTTAACCCACTGTGAGTCAATAGCTTGTTTAACTTTGACTTTAAATATATCTACCTCTCCTCTAGGAATACTACCATGAGACTCATTACTAATAGAAGAAACTAGTTGTTTTTGTTCTGCGGCAATTTGCTCTTGTAACATATGCTGATACTTCTCTTCCCTAAGCTTAGCAAGATTTTTTTCATGCCTTTTTTGCTCTTTTTTAAACTCAGCAAGCTCGCGGGCTTGTTCTTGTAAAATATTTTCCTTCAATACAGTCTGAAATCGGTCTATCGATTTTTTGACAATAATATTTTTTTTAACAGGTAATGTAGGATTTGTAACTACCGGTAGGGTTTTCTTTGGCTTGGGTAATGTTTCTTTATTAACCAAGTTTTTACTCACATGGTGATCAAAATTATACTCATTTACCGTTGTAGCATTAATAATATTACCTGGTGCTAAACCCAATGGTTTATAATAATAAGTAAACTTTATAAAGAAAAACACGGCTAACAAGATATGCAAAACTAGAGCAAAAATAAAAGACACTTTGTATGATGCGTCTACTCTAAGTATGAGCTTCGACATTAACAAAAACACGATTTTTAAACCCACGGGTTTGAAATTTAACTGAACCATCTACCAAAGCAAACAAAGTATAGTCCTTGCCTAAACCAACATTACGTCCAGGATGAAATTTAGTACCACGTTGACGCACCAAAATATTACCTGCCACAACTCTTTGGCCACCAAAAAGTTTAACACCCAAACGCTTAGAATGGGAATCACGACCGTTTCTTGTACTACCACCTACTTTTTTATGTGCCATATTATACCTTTTGTTAATTGTACGTTAACTTAACTAGATCTTAATCTCTTGCACTTTTATTGCAGTAAAATATTGTCTATGACCCTGCCTCCTCATATAGTGCTTCCGGCGACGAAACTTGATGATATTTATCTTATCGCCACGACCTTGTTCACTCACTTCACCAATAACTCTAGCCCCTGATATATAAGGGATTCCAATTTGGATATTTTCACCATCAGTTACCATTAAAACCTGATCAAATTCAATAGAAGAACCAACATCAGCTTCTAATTTCTCCACGTGTAATATCTCACCTGGAGTCACTTTATACTGCTTACCACCAGCAACAATAATTGCATACATACTTGAATATACCTTTTTATAAAATAAATAGCAGAATCGCATTCTACGAAAAAACAAACACCTATGCAAGCTTATCTAATACATGCCAAGAGAAGCTGGTGCCATGAATTTATTTATTAAGGTATATAAAAATCGATAAAATAATTGTCATTGCCACACCGTTTTGATTGCAACATCCCGTATTTCAACCACCTTATTTTCTAATCTATTTGATATATAAGTAATTTTTTTAGCTCGCCAAATATGCCCTGGAGTAATTGATTCACTTAATAAAACACTCCCTTCCATCTCATCTAAACTTCGGCATTCATATTGTAACGCTAAACTCTTCCGCTTATATTTAACCATAGGCATCGTTCCAGTATAGGGCCTACATATTTGCCCATCTTCAAGCTCGATAATTCAAGCATTTACTCAAGTGTGTCGCTATGCTCACTATAGATTTTAGGCCATCGTGACCCCTAAAATCAGTTCACATGGCCGCGACACATCGTTGTGCTTCGCACACCGCGGCCGTCCTGCGGCTGAAAAACGCTACATTAACTTAACGCCCACTATAGATTTTTAGCACTCACTCCGTTCTGCTAAAAATCGTCAGCTACCGCAGACTACTCTCCTTCGCTTCGCTCTCCCTGGCTCGCAGCGAGTGGAATTTGACTTTGGGGTAATGTTGGCAATGGTGCAGTAAGTCTCAAAAAAAATCCCGGCTTATTTTCAACAGGATCAGCTTCACAAACCAATATATCTTGCGCTCTAAGAGCAAAGCAAGGATCAAAATTTCATTAGCTACTATACAACGCCAAGCATCACGTCGAACTAACGCAATTGAATCCACCCAACAAGAACCATGCTTCATTCTAGTCGGTGTTAGTTCTGGCTTAAAAACATTGATTTTAGTCGCTTCAATTTTAATCTTTTTATCGGCATATGCAGTTACTGCCAAGCTTAGAATTATCCAACCAACTAAAAATCTTTTAATAATCATAATGTCACCATGCGGTGATTTTTACCTTGAGCAAATTTTAACCGATGCTATAATTCGTTACAATATTTGTAGTACACTCCCCCTAAAAAACGATCACAATATAGATGGAGACTTTTTATGACACAAGTTGCACGCCAAATAGGACCATTAAATAAATGTATACGTGAAGTTCTAGAAGAATATTTTGAACGCCTTGATGGTCACAAAGTGACCAATCTCTACGAAATGGTTTTGAATGAAGTTGAGACTCCCCTTTTCAAGGCAGTCATGAAGCATACCAAAAACAATCAAAGTAATGCTGCTATTCTCCTAGGGATTAATCGGGGAACTTTACGTAAAAAACTTAAACAATTTAAATTAGAAATCAATTCTTAAACCATGAACGAAGATTGCAGTTTACTTGCAGAATCACCAGATACGATAAGAGCTTTTGACAAAACTACCACGTTGCCTGCATTCCGTGGCTATTACCGTTCACGCATTTATATCTCAAACATCAATATCAATCCCATGATTGGCGCTTGTGATCAGTTATTAAACTTAGTAATAATACTCAAAACAGCAGAATTCCCAGAAGACAGTGATAAATTCTTACACGATTTAGCCCATGAAATCCGTTCTTTTGAACATCAAGCTCAAATAGCTAATTATCCTTCAAACATAATTATTGCAGCCCGGTATGCTCTATGTTCCCTGTTAGATGAAGTTATTACTCTAACTCCTTGGGGACAAAAAAACCATTGGTCAGAAAAAGACCTCCTTTCCCTATTTCATAACGAAAAGTATGGTGGTAGTCGTTTTTTTTCCATTATTGACCGGGCATTAGAAGACATCACAAATAATCTACATCTTATAGAACTATTATATCTCTGTTTAAACTTGGGTTTTACTGGTAAATACCAAGAAGTAAAAAGTGGGAAAAGCGAACTTCTAGCCATTACAAACAAATTATATCAAATTATAAGTCAACATAATAACCGCAACGCCAAAAACCTCCTCATTCATGAGACAAATTCACAAATCCAACACAAACATATGGCAACTACAAACTTTATATTAGCAACTATTAATACCCCCAAAAAACTGTTTAGCATAGCCTTAGCTTCAGCAATAATTATAAGTGGTTTAATCTATCTTGGAATTAGTCTTAAGTTAAATCAGGCCAGTAGTTCAGTTTATACTACTATAAAACAAATACCAAAACGGTAATAATAAAAATTATATATGAAATGGAATTTAAAATTTCTGTCACACAAAGAAAGTGAACAGGCAAAGCAAGAATTAAAAATTCTTGAAGAAGACATTGTATCTGCCAAAAACTTCCTACACAAAAACTGCCATACTTATTTTCAAGGTAAAAAGAAAATTCCCATATACTTAATTTTAGGCCCAACCCACTTTGGAAAAACAACCCTGTTGTCACAAACCGGCCTCGATTTAATAGATGTTGAACATCAAACTCTGAACAACATAACACCTACTAAGTATTGCTCTTTTTGGTTTTCAAAAGATACCCTATACATCGATACCGCTGGCACCTACACTAAACCAGATATAACTAAACCTCGTAATAATTTAATCTGGCAAGGCTTTATTAAATTGTTACAAAAACATTTTGGTAAAAATTCAATAGCTGGTACTTTGATCATCCTGGATTTACCAGCCATCATTGAAGACAAAAGTTTATTCAGAAAAACCTTATTTTGTATCAGTGAGCGTGTTTATGAAATGGCAGCACTAATTAAAAAACTCTATACCTACATAATTTTTACTAAATGTGATCGCATTGCAGGCTTTAATGAGTTCTTTGCCATGTTAAGTATCGAAGAATGGTCACAACCCTTCGGTATCTCTTTCAATCACTGCGGCAAAAAACTTAGATTGATTCCTGCTTTTGAAGATAAATTTAACACGCTATTAAAACATCTAAATAACAGGATAGTGGAAAATCTACATAGATCTATCTATCTTCAAGAACATTCATTAATAAAAACTTTTCCCTCGCAACTCGAATATCTACGTCCAACTCTCATTGAGACAATAAGTAAAATTCCTCACAGCCGTCAAATATTATTATCCGGAATCTATTTTACTAGCAGTATCCAAAATAGCTATCCAATAAACCAAATCAAAACTGCCACATTCCGCATGCTCAATCTACAAGAAAAGCCTCTCTATTGCCTAGAAGCAAGTAATAATCATAGTTATTTTGTCGAAGAACTTTTTAAAGAAACCATTCAGATTGAACAACAACCACAACACACTACTATGAATCTAGCATGGTTTAATATAAATCAGCTTTATGCTCTCATACTTGCCGGTTCAATAATAACTATCAGTAGCATTTTCGGGTATCAAAGTTATCGAGAAAATTTAAATGCAATTAACCAAACTAAACTTTCATTACAAACTCAAAACATTGCGAACCCTGCTGTTTTATATGCAACCATCAATCAACTTAAACAAAATTCTTCATCCCCACGGTTAACATTTGGAATCAACAAAATCAAAAGATTACAAAGCTCCTTGCTACAAGCCTATAGAGATTTACTAAGCCACATCCTAAGTTCACAACTAGAAAATTACTTAACCACCATTAATACTAAAGAACTAAATAATGTTCAAAAACTTTATAGCGGCCTACAAGTTTATTTAATGTTGGGCACTCCTGAAAAACTAAATCCTGCTTACGTTAAATGGTGGTTTAATGAATATCAACAAGAAATTTATGGCGCAAGCTCCCAACAAAATAATCTCCAAACGCAATTCGATATTATATTCCAACAAAAATTTAAAACGGCACTAAACCAACAAGTGATTGCCCATTGCCGTGAGAATTTAAACAATGTACCATCACCTCAATTAATTTATTGTCTGTTGGAAAACATTTTTGCTGAACAAAATCTTAAGGGCACTATACCACAATCAATTTCAGCAATGTATTTACGCAAAAACTTTCATAAAGTTTATAATGACCTTATTCCTAGCATGGTAAACATCCCTCCACGATATAACTGGGTTCTAGGAAATCAAAAAATTTCCCTAACTACCGACTCAAATACCATTAAAAATCTTCAAGATATTTATGTTGAAAAATACATTGCTACTTGGAAAAACACATTGCGACTAGAAAAAAAGAACGAATTCAAAAACTGGAGCGAAACTACTAAATATTCAAAAACTATCTCAACAATTGATTCTCCTCTCATGAATACACTAAAACAGATTAAATATAATACTGATATCGATAACCCACCAGCACAATTGACTAAGGAAATTAACATCCAACTACCAGGACTACATGATCTTAACCTGGAAGAACTACAAGAAAATCTCAATAAACTAATTCACTATGTAGAAACCATGGTACAACACTCTCATGACCATAAAGCAGCGTCTACAACCATGGGGGAATATTTACAAGATTCTACCAATAATCCCCTTACTACCTTTAAAACCTTTGTAAATACTCAACCACCTTGGCTGCAGACATACTTACAATCGATAAGTAATAATATTTGGCAGATATTAGCCGATGCTACTTATGATTCCATTAACCAAATCTGGAATCAAACAATAATACCCAAATATAAAGCAACCCTAGAGAATAAATATCCTCTATTCAAAAACAGTAAAGATGATATAAAACTCGAAGATTTTAACAGTTTTTTTGGTCCCAATGGTTTAATGGATAATTTCTTTAATCAATACCTCAAACCATTAGTTAATACTAATAGTATTAACTGGTCATGGAAAGAATTCAATGGCCAAAAAATCAACTATTCCTCAACTTTTCTCGAAATATTCTTACGAGCAGCTACAATTCAGAAAATGTTTTACGCCTCTAAAATGCCATTCCCTAAACTAGAATTCGCTTTAACCCCCATTATTATGACACCAAATACTCAGAATTTTACTTTACATATCGATGGTCAAAAAATTTCTTTTGCCAATGAAGAAAGCAAAATCAAACATTTGGTTTGGCCAGGACCACAACCAGGCTCGGTAACTATGAGTTTTGTCAATAATCAAGGGAAATACTTCTCTTTTTCAGAATTTGGGCCTTGGGCATGGTTTAGAATTCTTGATAAAGCCAATGTCACCACAAATAACAATACCAAATATTTTGAGTTAACTTTCGATCTTAACGGCAACGCTGTAAAATATAGCCTATCAACCAAAACATCTCTCAATCCATTCATTCCAGAAATCATTAATAACTTTCGCTGTACTGAACAACAATCTAACTGAAATTTTTCCAAAAACAACACCACATCATCGGATAGCATCTCAGCCTTTTTATTGCCAAAATTGACCTCTTGTGAAAAAATGCTATTCAAAGAAATACATAGAGATAAAACTATGATTGATCAAAATGGTTACCGATTAAATGTTGGGATTATCCTTACTAATCAACATGGTAAGCTATTTTTGGGCAAACGTGTTAAAGCTTCTGGTTGGCAGTTTCCTCAAGGTGGAGTTAAGCCTTATGAAACCTTAGAAGAAACTATGTATCGTGAACTAAATGAAGAAATCGGATTAACCATAAATGATGTAAAAATTTTAGCTATTACCAAAAGATGGCTACGTTATAAACTACCAGTATATATGAGGCATCGCACTCCCCACTCAGCATGTATTGGCCAAAAACAAAAATGGTTTCTACTGTTACTAACTAGCCATGACAATAAAATCAATCTCAGTGCTAGTACCAAACCAGAATTTAATAGTTGGCGTTGGGTTAAATATTGGGAACCACTACAACAAGTGGTATATTTCAAACGGGATATTTATTCTAAGGTATTAAAAGAATTTGAGCCTATTATTAAGTTAAAAACAAAATATACGGTACCTAAAAAATTAATACTAGGGAGAAGTTAAAAATGTTCAATCATCCTCAGATAGATCCAATAGCTATTCACTTAGGTCCAGTAAAAATCTACTGGTATGGTATTACCTACTTGGTAGGATTTGCCTTAGCATGGATTCTTGCAAGACTGCGCGCAAAAAAATATTACCCCTCTTGGAATAGTGATATCATTAGTAACCTTATATTTTACTGTGTAGTTGGAGGCATTATAGGTGGACGTTTAGGATATGTCTTAATTTATAACGTAGACTTATTTTTCCATGACCCACTATTCATTTTTCAAATCTGGCTTGGTGGTATGTCGTTTCACGGTGGTATAATAGGTGTAATAACTAGTCTCTTTTTCTTTACCCACAAAATAAAAATCCCATTTCTTGCAATATTGGATTTTGTAGCACCACTTGCACCACTTGGCATAGCATTAGGAAGAATAGGTAATTTTATTAATTCGGAACTATGGGGAAGAATTACTATTGTCCCATGGGGAATAATATTTCCAAACGGCGGCCCCTTACCAAGACATCCTTCACAATTGTATGAGTCTTTTGCTGAAGGCATTTTACTTTTCATTATAATTTGGTTTTACACTACGAAACCAAAATCACAAGGTATGGCGGCTGGTTTATTCCTCTTTGGTTATGGGATCTCACGCTTCATTTGTGAATTTTTTCGTGAACCCGACGTCCAAATCGGATTTGTGGCATTAAATTGGCTTACGATGGGACAGTTACTCTCTCTCCCTGTAATAATAGTTGGAATGTGTATGTTTTTATATGGCAAAAAAACCACTAATCACTCTTTATTTTAATATGTTACCTATAAATTAGTCTTAGTTAAATAATGTCCTAATAATAATTAATCCAATAAAAAAGATGAAATAGTAAAAGAAATACTTAATGATGCATATATAATTGCCATAATATACTGATGTTTCTCACATAATAAGCCAAATTCTAAAGCAAACGCAGAAAATGTAGTAAATCCTCCTAAAATTCCAGAAATTAAAAAATATCTCATATTGTCGGAAATAGACCAATATACAGTCATTAATTCAGTAAGTAACCCCATAACAAAACAACCCAATATATTAACAATCAAAATATAAAACGGCAGCCCCATGACAGTTAATGGTAATATTTTCCCTAAAGCAACACGAATAATTGCTCCCCCTAATCCAGTAGCTATGTAATGTGACATCATGATTTTCCCAGTCTATAATAGATGTGGTTATTGTGCAAAAATCTATGTATCTTACTAAGCTGCATAGCCTCTTTAAATATAATAGTTCCACACATAGGATGAGATAATAAAGACATTAATCCAACCCAACGTTATATTATCTATGATAACAAAGAACAGTTGCTACTTGACAATGATATTTGGGTAGTAAGTTTGCAAGATATGATGAAGATAATTGGTTAAAGTTTATGTCAACTTTTATTAAAATCACTCAAGAAAGATAGCTAATGAAAATGCCTCAAAATCCTCTACTACAAAAAAATAAATTAACCGAATTCGATAAAATTTTACCTAAGCATTTCAAACCTGCTATAGTAGAAATGTTAAAAACTACACGGAGAATGATTAAACAATTGCTTGGCCAAAAAAATCCTACGTGGCACAATTTCATCGTGCCTTTAACCACTGCTCACGAACACCTTTCTTGGGTATGGTCAACCATCAACCACTTAAATACGGTAATGGGTACAAAAAAAGTACGTACCGCTTATGAGCAATGCTTACCTCTTATTACCAAATACTCAATAGAAATATCCCAACATCCTGGGATTCACCAAGCTTGTAAAAGCATTACTAACAGTAAAGAATATAAGCTTCTCGATAAGGTGCAAAGAAAAATTCTACAAGATAAGCTACGCGACTTTCGCCTTGCAGGAGTAGGATTACCTGACAAAAGCAAAAAACGTTTTATGCACCTAAAACAACGCTTAGCAAAACTTAGCAATAAATTTGCCTACAATGTCCTAGATGCAAGCCAAAACTATATAGTTAAATTAAATAAAAAACAAATTGCTGGATTGCCCGAATCAGCGCTTCAACTTGGCGAAGCAACCGCACGTCAAAAAAAGCAACAAGGTTGGGTTTTTACTTTTGATCTTCCATCATATCAAGCTTTAATTACCTTTGCTGATTGTCGTAGCTTAAGAAAAAAAATCTACACCGCGTATGTAACTCGGGCCTCTGACATTAATCCTAATAGAAAAAAGTGGGATAATACAAAAATCATTGAAGAGATCTTAAAAATCAGAAGCGAAATTGCAAAATTAATCTCTTTTAAAAACTATGCTGAATATTCTCTCACCACCAAAATGGCTAAAAATCCCCAGCAAGTTTTAAATTTTCTTCATGATCTTGCTCAACGAGCCTTACCTTCTGCAAAAAGTGAGTTAGTAAGATTAAAAATATCAGCAAAAAAATATGGAATTAAAAAAATTCGACCTTGGGATCTTGCATATCTTGAAGAAAAGATGAGTCAAGAAAAATTTCATTTTTCTCAAGAGGATTTACGCCCATATTTCCCGTTAAATCAAGTAGTGAAAGGTGTATTTAATATTACTAAGCGTTTATTTGGCATAATCATCAAAGAAAAAAAGGGAATTCCGGTATGGCATCAAGATGTTAGTTTTTTTGAAATCTATGATCAAAAACATAAACTTTGTGGACAATTTTATCTTGATCCATATTGCCGTGAAAATAAACGGGGGGGTGCTTGGATGGATGACTATAAAACAAGATATCTAAAACAGGATCATTCTATTCAGACCCCCATAGCTTTTTTAGTCTGTAACTTCTCACCTCCAATAGATAAAAAACCGACTCTCCTGACCCATGATGATGTACTCACTTTCTTACATGAATTTGGCCACTGTCTTCAACACCTACTTACCAAAGTCAATTATATTGATGCATCCGGCGTTAAAGGAATACCTTGGGATGCTGTGGAATTTGCCAGTCAATTTGTGGAAAATTGGGGTTGGCAAAAAAAAGGCTTCCAATTACTTTCTCGACATTATAAAACCCATCAATCTTTACCTCAAAAGCTTCTAGAGAGGTTATTGGCAACCCATATCTATAACGCTGCTCTTCATATGTTGCGCCAACTGGAATTTGCTTTAATCGATTTCAATCTCCACTTACCCTCCCAAGGGCTTAAAATAAATGAGATAAAAAAAGTCATTGCTAAGGTTCAAAAATTAGTAAGAGTGACACCAATATATAAATATGAACGTACTTTGCATACATTTTTACATTTATTCGCGGGAGCATATGCTGCCGGTTATTACAGCTACAAATGGGCTGAAGTACTATCGGCTGATGCCTTCTCTAAATTTGAGGAGGAAGGAATCTTCAATCGTAAAACCGGTAAAGAATTTTTACATTACATCTTAGAAACTGGTGGTTCAGAAGAGCCATTAATTCTATTTAAAAAATTTCGTGGTCGAGATCCAAAGATAGATGCACTATTGCGTCATCATGGGATAATCAACTAAATAACAAGGTGAATCCATGGACATTAATCAAATGAAAAAACTAGCTGCCGAAGCAGCTTTAAAACACATTCCAGAAAACTCTATCATTGGGATTGGAACAGGTTCCACTGTAAATTATTTTATTGATGCATTACCTACTGTAAAAGATAAAATTATCGGCACAGTTGCAAGCTCAAAAGCAACCGCAGCTAAATTAAAAGCACTAGGGTTTCAACTTATTGACCCTAATTCTGCAGACGATATTCCAATTTATATTGATGGTGCCGATGAAATCAATAATAATTTACAAATGATCAAAGGAGGTGGTGCTGCTTTAACTGGAGAAAAAATTATTGCTTCTATTGCTAAAAAATTCATTTGTATTGCAGATGCTAACAAAAAAGTCAAAGTATTAGGAAAGTATCCACTACCAATTGAAGTGATCCCCATGGCACGCAGTTTTGTTGTACGTTCCATAGTAAAACTTGGGGGGTTTCCAGTTTATCGTGAAGGTGTTGTAACCGATTATGGTAATGTTATTTTGGACATATGGAATCTGGAGATTTTAGAGCCCATAAAATTTGAACAAACAATAAATAATATTCCTGGAGTAATTACCAATGGCCTGTTTGCAATAAAATCGGCAGATATATTATTACTGGGAACTAGCAAAGAGGTAGTTACCACAACTAAAAATTAGAGTACAATTCATAATATCCTTCTAAATACAATCTACTTCTTTACGTGCAAGTTCTTTAGGATAATTAATGAAAATATTATACTCACTTCAATCCTTCTTTAAGATATGCTACTGTTCAAACGAGGCAATAATCTTATGCAAACGACTCAACTAAGTACATTTCGTTCTTGGCCTGTAGTATTCACTTCAGCTTTATTCTTCTTCTATATGTTTATTCAAATGAATCTGTTTAGCTCTATCAATGTAGAATTAGTAAAAGAGTTTCACTTTAATGCGCAACAACTTAGCTACTTATTCGCTTTTTTCTCTTATGGTAGTCTTATTTTTCTTTTTCCTGCTGGCATTATGCTGGACAGACTTTCAGTATGTAAATTATTATTTATTAATTTTGCTATATCAATCATAGCTACTTATGCATTTTCAGTAGTATCTTCATTTTGGGCGATGAAGGTTCTACGATTAATCATCGGCTGTACTGGAGCATTTTCATTTCTAACTTCAGTAAAACTAGCTTCCCGTTGGCTTGAACATCGTCATATAGCATTAGCAGTAGGAATTGTAGTAACCATAGGAATGATTAGCGGTATAATTGCTCAAACTCCATTAACTATAGTAACTCAACAATTAGGTTGGCGTAGAGCTATTCAATTAGTAACCCTCTTGGGAATATTTTTAACCATCCTCCAACTAATTATTGTTCGTGACGAACCCAAGGGCTTAAAAAAATTTGAAATTAAAGAACACACTAAACTTAAAAAAATGGGTTTTTGGCATTCACTAAGTGCAACTATTACTAATAAACAAAATTGGCTAAGCGGTTTATATATCAGTTTAGTAAATTTACCACTTTTTATCTTCGGTGGAATATGGGGTGTACCATATCTAACCCATGCTCATCATTTTACTCAAATTGAAGCAACTGAAATAACTAGTATGATCTTTATCGGCATGATTATTGGCTCACCATTAACTGGTTTGATTTCTGATCGTATAGGATTATGTACGCTGCGAGCCAGGGAGAGCGAAGCGAAGGAGAGTAGTCTGCGGTAGCTGACGATTTTTAGCAGAACGGAGTGAGTGCTAAAAATCTATAGTGAGCGTTAAGTTAATGTAGCGTTT
>JAISFD010000047.1 GCA_031263815.1 Coxiellaceae bacterium
CGTCAATGCAGCTGTTAGTGTTGTTTTCCCATGATCTACATGTCCTATCGTACCTATGTTTATATGTGGCTTTGTACGTTCAAATTTTTCTACCATTGACTATCACCTCTCTAATTTTATTATGTCTTCTTTGTAATCATTTCTGTAACACTAACAGGGGCTTCGCAATATCTCGCAAATTCCATAGAATAAGTAGCACGACCCTGACTCATTGAACGCACATCGGTAGCGTAACCAAACATTTCTCCTAATGGTACCTCGGCTTTAATGATTTTTCCAGAAGGACCAGAATTCATCGCTTGAATAATACCACGACGACGACTTAAATCACCAACAACATCGCCCATATACTCTTCAGGAGTGACAACCTCGACACTCATTACTGGTTCTAATAAAATAGCATTGGCTTTGAGCGCCCCTTCTTTAAATGCCATTGAACCAGCTATCTTAAATGCCATTTCACTAGAATCAACATCGTGATATGAACCATCAAACAGTGTAACCTTAATATCAACCACTGGATAACCAGCTAAAACTCCGTTTTCCATCTGTCCTTTAATTCCTTTATCAACAGCTGGAATATACTCCTTTGGAATAACTCCTCCGACAATAGCATTAACAAACTCATACCCTGACCCGCGCTTCAAAGGCTCAATCCTAATCCAAACATGACCATATTGACCACGTCCACCAGATTGACGAATATATTTTCCTTCCTGTTCTACACTTCTTTTAATAGTTTCACGATAAGCAACTTGGGGTTTTCCAACATTAGCATCGACATTAAATTCCCTTTTCATACGATCAACAATAATTTCTAAATGCAATTCCCCCATTCCAGCTATAATTGTCTGTCCTGATTCTTCATCAGTATATACACGAAACGATGGATCCTCTTGAGCAAGCTTGTTAAGTGCAATACCCATCTTTTCTTGATCTGCTTTAGTTTTTGGTTCCACTGCTACCGAAATAACTGGATCAGGAAATTCCATTCTCTCCAAAGTAATAATATTATCTTCATCGCATAAAGTATCACCAGTGGTAACACTTTTTAAGCCTACTGCAGCAGCAATATCACCAGCATAAACCTCTTTAATTTCTGAACGAGAGTTAGCATGCATTTGCACTATACGACCAATACGTTCTTTTTTAAATTTTATTGGATTATATATGCTATCCCCCGATCTCAACACGCCAGAATAAACCCTAAAAAAAGTCAAAGCCCCGACAAATGGATCTGTAGCTATTTTAAAAGCCAGAGCTGCAAACGGCTCTTCATCAGAAGATTTACGATATGACTCAATACCATTCTCAAGAATACCGCTGATTGCTGCAATTTCATTTGGTGCCGGTAAATAATCAATCACTCCATCTAAAACAGCCTGAACACCTTTATTTTTAAATGCTGAGCCACAAAAAACAGGTACGATACTATTGTTAACAACTAATTCTCTAATACCAAACTTAATCTCTTCTGTACTCAGTTTATGTCCATCTAAATATTTGTTAGTCAATTTTTCACTAGATTCAGCAGCCTGCTCAACTAATTTATCATGCCAATCATTACATACAACTTTCAAATCATCTGGAATATCTTTTTCCGTATAAGTCATACCACGATCATTGTCATTCCAATAAATAGCCTTCATCTTAATAATATCCACTACTCCTCGTAAATTATCTTCTTTGCCAATTGGTATTTGCACTACAGCAGGCTTAGCTCCCAAACGTTCACGAATTTGCCTTACTACTCTAAAAAAATCTGCCCCCGCACGATCCATTTTATTAACAAAACAAATCCTGGGTACTTTATACTTATTGGCCTGTCTCCATACAGCTTCAGATTGTGGTTCAACACCACCAACGGCACAAAAAACAACTATTGCTCCATCTAAAACACGCAAAGATCGTTCAACTTCAACGGTAAAATCAACATGACCAGGAGTATCAATGATATTTATACGATGTTCTGGATACTGCTTATTCATACCACTCCAACAACAAGTAGTAGCTGCAGCCGTAATAGTAATTCCTCTTTCACGCTCTTGTTCCATCCAATCCATTACAGCAGTGCCTTCATGAACTTCACCTATCTTATGAGAAACTCCAGTATAAAACAAAATACGCTCGGTAGTAGTTGTCTTGCCTGCATCGATATGAGCAGCAATACCAATATTCCTATAATACTTTAATGAATGCGTACGCGACATATATTTTTTACGAAATAATCATTAATTACCATCTATAATGAGCAAATGCCTGATTTGCTTTAGCCATTCTATGAACATCTTCACGTTTCTTAATTGCGCCTCCCTTATTATCAAGAACATCCAAAATTTCTTGAGCAAGACGTAAAACCATCCCTTTTTCACTACGCAAATTAGCCGCTTCTACTAACCACCTCATTGCTAAAGCCAAGCTTCTATCAGACCTAACCTCGACAGGGATCTGATAAGTAGCACCACCAACCCTACTTGACCTCACCTCTACTGTCGGTCTTAAAATATTTAAAGACTTTTCAAAAAGTTCAAGAACAATCTTACGAGCATTCTCACTTATAACTATACCTTCCTTTGTATCTTCTTGCTTAGCTTTTCGTTCCCTTACTATATCAAGAGCGCCGTAAACAATCTTCTCAGCAACAGATTTCTTACCATTATACATTAAAACATTAATAAACTTTGCCAACATTAAACTTCCGAATAACGGATCTGGCAAAACACATCTTCTTGCTGCCGATTTTCTTCTAGCCATAATTTCATCCTAAAACAATTACCCTTTTTTAAACTTCTTAGCTCCATACTTTGATCTTCCTTGCTTTCTACCATCAACACCAGTAGTATCAAGACTACCTCGAATTATATGATAACGAACTCCTGGTAAATCCTTAACTCTACCACCTCTAATCAATACTACTGAGTGTTCTTGCAAATTATGCCCTTCACCGCCAATATAAGCAGTTACTTCCATCCCATTAGTTAAGCGCACTCTCGCTACCTTACGTAATGCCGAATTCGGCTTCTTTGGTGTTGTAGTATAAACACGTGTACATACTCCACGCTTCTGCGGACAGCCATCTAGAGCTGGTACAGAATTTCTCCAAAATCTTGTCTTTCTATGATTCTTTATCAACTGATTAATAGTAGCCATTTTCTTCTTCCAAAAAATCGAGGACAATAGGGACGAAATTTTAATGATCAGTACCCAATTTTGTCAAGCATAACTCAGATATAAATTACTTTTATTTTTCGATATCAGTGGATCTTAAGGCATCACCTAGAGCTTGTTCAGCTTTTTGGGCCATAATTAATGCCTCCTCTTTAATCATTTCTTCTGTTTTAACTTTTACTTGACGTTTTTTATGACGTTCTGTGTGATAAGCAAATCCAGTACCGGCAGACACCAATCTGCCAACAATAACATTTTCTTTCAAACCACGAAGATAATCCAGCTTACCTGTAATAGAAGCTTCAGCAAGTACTCTAGTTGTCTCTTGGAAAGAAGCAGCCGAAAAAAATGACTCTGTAGCTAATGATGCTTTGGTTATGCCTAATAACAATAAGTCAAACCGTGCTGGCTTCTTCTGTTGATCAAGCATTAATTTATTCTTTTTCAATAAAGTCATTTTATCTAATTGCTCCCCTTTCAAAAAATCTGTATCTCCTGAATCAGTAATAATTACTTTACGAAGCATTTGACGCAAAATGACCTCAATATGTTTATCATTAATCTTTACACCTTGTAATCGATAAACCTCTTGGACTTCATTGACAATATAATTAGTTAATGCATTAACTCCTAGTAACCGTAGAATATCTTGGGGATCAGCTGAACCATCAGAAATTACTTCTCCTTTCTCTACGTGCTCTCCTTCAAATACACCAATATGACTCCACTTATTGATCAATTCTTCATGTATCATACCATCTGCAGCTGTAATAATGAGTCTCCTCTTACCTTTGGTTTCTTTTCCAAAACTAACTATCCCAGAGATTTCAGCAAGAATTGCCGGATCTTTGGGCTTACGAGCTTCGAATAAATCCGCAACTCTAGGCAAACCTCCGGTAATATCTCGAGTTTTTGAGATTTCCTGGGGGATGCGCGCTATAACATCTCCCACTTCTACCTGCGACCCATCAGTAATATGTAAAACAGATCCTGTTTGTAAAAAATAATATGCTGGAGAATTAGTACCACTCAAACATAATTCTTTACCAAATTTATCTACTAATTTTACCACAGGACGTAATTCTTTACTGGAACTAGAGCTATTACGCTGAGCAGCACCAATAATTACGATAGTACTTAACCCGGTAATTTCATCAATCTGACGACGCATACTCACGCCTTCAATTAAATCAACGAATTTTACTATACCAGCTACTTCAGTAATAATTGGATGAGTATGTGGATCCCATTGAGCTATTACCTGACCAACCTTACAAGTAATACCGTCGCTAACAGTCAATACAGCTCCGTAAGGCACTTTATAATGCTCATGCTCACGACCGCTACTATCAACAATAGCTATTTCTCCAGAACGAGATACAGCAACTAAATTACCTCCTGGCTGTTTAACTGTTTTCATATTACGCAATCTTACATAACCAGATGTTTTAACTTGTACACTATTAACTGCTGTAGTTCGTGATGCAGCTCCTCCAATATGAAAGGTACGCATAGTAAGCTGAGTTCCAGGTTCACCAATTGATTGCGCGGCCATAATACCTATCGCTTCACCGATATTAACTAATTGGCCACGAGCCAAATCTCTGCCATAACACATAACGCACGTCCCATACAAAGTATCACAAGTGATGGGAGAGCGTATTTTAATTTGATCGATACTATAATCCTCGATAATCCTAGCCTCCTTTTCACCAAGTAAGGTATTACTTGCTATCAAGATATTGCCACTAATCGGATCAAGTATATCTTCAACAACTACTCTACCTAAAACTCTTTCATGAAGAGACGCAACCACATCACCGCCTTCAATCAATGGCTTCATGACAATATGATTTTTTGTACAACAATCAAATTCTCGCACTACTACATCTTGCGCTACATCAACTAAACGACGAGTTAAATAACCAGAATTAGCGGTCTTTAAAGCTGTATCCGCTAAACCTTTACGAGCACCATGAGTAGCAATAAAATATTGCAATACACTTAAACCCTCACGAAAATTTGCCGTTATTGAAGTCTCCATAATTGTGCCATCTGGCTTCGACATTAAGCCCCTCATACCAGCTAATTGTCTAATTTGAGCAGCAGAACCTCTAGCACCAGAATCAGCCATCATAAAAATTGAATTAAACGATTCTTGGCTAACTTTATTTCCTTTTTTATCTAATACAGTCTCTATCGATAAATTCTCCATCATGGCTTTAGCTACTTGATCATTAGCTCTAGACCAAATATCAATAATCTTATTATATCGCTCACCTTGAGTAACCAATCCAGAAGCATATTGTTTTTCAATTTCTAACACTTCTGCTTCAGCTTTAGCTATGAAAACATTTTTCTCTTCAGGAACAACCAGATCATCAAGAGCAATTGAAATTGAAGCATAAGTTGCGTACTCATATCCAGTATACATAAGATGGTCAGCAAAAATTACAGTAGGTTTAGTTCCTAAAACCCTATAGCAATGCTTTAGCAAACCTGAAACCACTTTTTTGGTAAGCGGTCTATCGATTAAACTAAACTCCAATCCTTCAGGAACAATTCGCCAAAGGATTGCTCTACCTACAGTAGTATCAACCAATTTAATATTTTCAAAACGCTCACCATTCTCATTAAACAAAATTTCTTTAATTCTCACCTTAATTTTGGCTTGCAAGGCAACATGTTCCGTCTCATAAGCACGAACAACTTCATCGATATCAGCAAATATTTTCCCTTCGCCTAATGCATTAATCTTTTCACGAGTCATATAATATAAACCAAGCACCACATCTTGAGTTGGTACAATAATAGGATCGCCATTTGCTGGCGACAAAATATTATTAGTTGACATCATTAAAGCTCTAGCTTCAAGTTGAGCCTCTAAAGTCAAAGGTACATGAACTGCCATCTGATCGCCATCAAAATCAGCGTTATAAGCGGTACAAACTAATGGATGTAATTGTATTGCTTTACCTTCGATTAATACTGGCTCAAAAGCTTGAATACCCAAACGATGAAGAGTAGGAGCCCTATTAAGCAAAACTGGATGCTCGTGAATAACTTCATCTAAAATATCCCATACCTCTGATACTTCACTCTCTACCATTTTTTTTGCAGCTTTGATAGTAGTTGCTAGCCCTTTAAATTGCAATTTACTGTAAATAAATGGCTTGAACAATTCTAACGCCATTTTTTTAGGTAATCCACATTGATGTAATTTCAGTGTTGGGCCTACAACAATTACAGATCTACCTGAATAATCCACTCTCTTGCCTAAAAGATTTTGACGAAATCTCCCTTGTTTACCCTTAATCATGTCAGCAAGCGATTTGAGCGGACGTTTATTTACACCAGTAATTGCTCTACCTCGACGACCATTATCCAACAAAGCATCTACAGATTCTTGTAACATCCGTTTTTCATTACGAACAATAATATCTGGAGCATTTAAATCTAAAAGACGTTTCAAGCGATTATTACGATTAATTACTCGACGATATAGGTCATTAAGATCTGAAGTGGCAAACCTACCACCATCAAGTGGTACTAATGGACGCAAATCAGGTGGTAAAACTGGAAGTACAGTCAAAATCATCCATTCTGGTTTATTTCCTGATACTAAAAGCGCCTCGAGTACCCTAAGACGTTTGCCAATTTTTTTAAACTTAGTATCAGAACCAGTACTTGCCAATTCACTACGCAGCTCATCAATTTGGGTCTTAAGATCGATATCTTGTAATAATTTCTGAACAGCTTCGGCACCCATCATGGCTTCAAAATCACCATTATATTTTTCAAAAGCTTCTAAGTATTCTTCGCCAGAAAGCAACTGTCCTTTCTCTAAAGGAGACATTCCGGGATTAACAACAATATATGATTCAAAATAAAGAATTCTTTCAATATCACGCAAACCGAGATCAAGTAGAATACCAATTCTAGATGGCAAAGATTTTAAATACCAAATATGCGCCACCGGACACGCAAGCTCAATATGACCCATACGTTCTCGACGCACCCTAGAAACAGTAACTTCAACTCCACATTTTTCACAAACCACACCACGATGTTTTAAGCGCTTATATTTACCACATAAGCATTCATAATCCTTGATAGGTCCAAAAATTTTTGCACAAAAAAGTCCATCACGTTCTGGCTTAAAAGTACGATAATTAATGGTTTCAGGCTTTCTAATCTCGCCATAAGACCATGAACGAATAGTTTCTGGAGAAGCAAGACCAATACGAATTGCATCAAATTCCTCTGATTGACTTCTTTTGGTCAAATTAAGTATATTTTTCAAATTGCAATCCTCAATTTCAAATTATATTATCTTTTAAAATCGAATTTAATCACTCTCTAATTCAACATCGATGCCTAAAGATCTAATTTCTCTTATTAATACATTAAATGACTCCGGCATTCCAGCTTCCATACTATGATCTCCATCGATAATACGCTTATAAACTTTAGTACGACCCACAACATCATCAGATTTGACAGTTAACATCTCTTGTAAAGTATAAGCTGCTCCGTAAGCCTCTAACGCCCATACTTCCATTTCTCCAAAACGCTGTCCACCGAACTGAGCTTTTCCTCCTAAAGGCTGCTGGGTAACCAAACTATACGATCCAGTAGAACGCGCGTGCATCTTATCATCAACCAAATGATTCAATTTCAACATATACATATAACCAACAGTAACAGGACGACCAAATTTTTTTCCAGTACGACCATCAAACAGCACTGCTTGACCAGTTTCAGACAAACCAGCAAGACGAAGCATTTCTCTAACCTCTTCTTCGGTAGCGCCATCAAAAACTGGGGTTGCAATTGGCACACCATTAATCAAATTTTTAGCCAATACTATTACTTCGTTGTTACTCAATTTTTCTAAATCTATTTTTTGTCCTCGTCCCAAATCATAAATTTTCTGTAAAAATTTTCTAATATCATGAATATCGTGTTTATCATTTAACATTTGCCCAATTTTGACCCCCAACATTTTTGCAGCCCAACCAAGATGGGTTTCTAAGACTTGACCGACGTTCATACGAGAAGGAACCCCAAGAGGATTTAATACCATATCAACAGGAGTGCCATCATCAAGATGGGGCATATCTTCCACAGGAGCAATAATTGAAATTACTCCTTTATTACCATGACGTCCTGCCATTTTATCTCCAACCTGAATTCGATGCTTAACAGCTAAACTCACTTTAACTATTTTCAATACTCCAGGGGCTAAATCATCTCCTTGAGATAATTTTTTCTTCTCTATCTCTAATTGTTTTTCATATTCTCTCACAATTTGTTTTAACTGTTTCTCAGCAAGAACTAAGTTTTGGGTGATCTTTTTATCACCAACTTTAATTTCCAACCATAATTCACGCGATATTTTCTCTAAATGCTCATTAGTAATGATCGTGCCTTTTTTCAATTGCTTGACTGTATTACCAGCTTTTTGCTCAATTAAAATATCCTTAATTGATTGATAAATAACATCCTCTTTAATTCGTAGTTCGTCTATCAAATCTTTTCTTATCTTTACCAAAGAAGACTTCTCAATATTCTTAGCACGTTCATCTTTTGTTATTCCATCGCGAGTAAATACTTGCACGTCAACCACAGTACCACTAATTCCAGAAGGAACACGAAGGGAAGTATCTTTAACATCAGAGGCTTTTTCACCAAAAATTGCCCGCAACAATTTCTCCTCAGGAGTTAATTGCGTCTCACCTTTAGGAGTAACCTTGCCAACCAGAATATCACCAGTCACGACTTCGGCTCCAATATGCACTATACCGCACTCATCAAGCTTAGCTAAGGCTCCGTCACCAACATTGGGAATATCAGAAGTAATCTCTTCTGAACCAAGCTTGGTATCGCGAGCTACACAAGCCAATTCCTGGATATGAATTGTAGTAAATCTATCATCCTGAACCAAACGCTCCGAAATAACAATTGAATCCTCGAAATTACAACCATTCCAAGGCATAAACGCCACTAACAAATTTTGCCCCAAAGCTAACTCTCCAAGATCTGTACTGGGACCGTCTGCTAAAATGTCACCTTTAGCAACATAATCACCAACTTCTACCAAGGGATGCTGATTAATACAAGTATTTTGATTTGACCTGGTATACTTAATTAAATTATAGATATCTACACCAATCTTTTCATCATTAGATAATCCTTTAACATCAGCACGTATAACAATTCGTGAAGCATCAACAAAATCTACAATTCCTCCCCTCCTAGCTACCACAGTTACACCAGAATCTGTAGCTACTTTATACTCCATACCAGTACCAACCAGAGGTTTTTCTGATCGCAAAGTAGGCACGGCTTGACGTTGCATGTTTGATCCCATAAGAGCACGACTAGTATCGTTATGCTCTAGAAATGGAATTAATGCAGTAGCGATCGATACAATCTGATTTGGAGATACATCAATATAATTAACATTATCAACCGTAGTTAATATAGTTTCACCTTTGTATCTACATGGTATTAATTCCTCAACTAAAAACCCTTTTTTATCAATAGTAGTATTGGCTTGAGCGATATAGAAATTACCCTCCTCGATAGCTGATAAAAATATTATTTCTTCCGTAACCTTACCACGATCCACTCTACGATAAGGACTTTCAATAAAACCATATTCATTAATTTTAGCGTGAACCGCCAGAGAGTTTATCAAACCAATATTGGGACCTTCTGGAGTCTCAATAGGACACAGGCGACCGTAATGAGTATGATGAACATCACGCACCTCAAAACCGGCACGTTCTCTAGTTAATCCTCCTGGGCCTAATGCTGAAATACGCCTCTTATGAGTGACCGTAGTAAGAGGATTATTTTGATCCATAAATTGCGATAATTGGCCAGAACCAAAAAACTCTTTAATAGCAGCAGTAATCGGCTTAGAATTAAATAAATCTTGGGGCACTAAATTTTCAACATCAGCCAAACCTAGGCGTTCTCTAACTACTCGTTCAACTCGTGACAAACCAATACGGAATTGATTTTCGATCATTTCCCCTACACTACGGACTCGTCTATTACCTAAATGATCAATATCATCAATCTCACCTTTTCCATCACGAATACCGACCAACATTTTTACTACATCAATTATATCTTCTTTAGTTAAAACGCTTGGACCTTCAAAATTAGGACGCGCCAATTTACGATTAAATTTCATTCTTCCAACATTGGATAAATCGTAACGATCTGACGAAAAAAATAAATTAAAAAATAAAGCCTCTGCAGACTCTTTAGTCGGCGGCTCGCCAGGACGCATAATCCTATAAATTTCTACTAATGCCTCAAGTTGGGTATTAGTTTGATCAATATTTAATGTATCAGAGATATACAATCCACGATCAAGTTCATTAACATACAATGTCTCGAAAGACACCACTCCATACGTATGAAATTTATTAATTAATTCTACAGTAATTTTGGTATTAGCTTTTGCCAACACTTCCCCATCGACTTTATTAATAATCGGTCTAGCTATAACCTTGCCTAATAAATATTCTAAAGGAACAACGAGATTTTTAATACCTGATTTTTTAATTTGTTGTACGTATCGCTGAGAGATTCTCCTACCCTTTTCAACAATTATATTTCCAGTTTTATCCTTAATATCAACAGCTGCTAATTCGCCTCGTAATCTTTCTGGCTTCAAATCTAAAACAATACCTTCCTTCTTAAAATAAAAAGTATTAAATTCAAAAAACATTTCTAAAATTTGCTCAGTAACAAAACCTAGAGCACGTAGTAAAATTGTAACCGGTAATTTTCGCCTACGATCAATTCTAACAAAAATACAATCCTTTGGATCAAATTCAAAATCAAGCCAAGATCCACGATAAGGAATAATACGAGCAGAAAACAGTAGTTTTCCTGAAGAATGAGTTTTCCCTTTATCATGTTCAAAAAACACCCCAGGAGAACGATGTAATTGAGATACAACTACTCGCTCTATACCATTAACTACAAAACTACCGGTATCGGTCATCAAAGGTAAATCTCCTACATAAATCTCTTGCTCTTTTACTTCTTTTATTTTTCTAACACCAGCACTACTCTTTTCATAAATAGTCAAACGTAATTTGACTCTCAACACTGCTGCGTATGTTAATCCACGAGTACGGCACTCCTGAACATCAAATATCGGCTCACCAAGATTGTAACTAACGTATTCTAATTCTGAATTACCTGAATAGCTTGATATTGGAAAGACAGATTTAAATACTGCATGCAATCCAGTATTAGTCAACATCTCCTGACTGATGCCAGTTTGTAGAAACCCTCGATATGACTCTACTTGAGTAGCCAAAAGATAAGGAGGTTCTACTACAACATGATGTTTAGCAAAACTTTTACGTATTCGTTTTTTCTCAGTATAGGAAAACATTGGCTTGATATCAATTTTACGATTACCATCTTGCAAAATATGATCCATTAAATTACCTCAATAAACTAAAAAACAGCAATATCAATTTCTATTTAATCTCGATTGTCGCACCAACTTCTTCAAGTTTCTTTTTAATATTGGTAGCATCATCTTTAGAAACACCTTCTTTCACAATTATAGGCACTCCTTCAACCATATCCTTTGCTTCTTTTAATCCTAAACCAGTAATTTCTCTAATAATCTTAATTACATTAATTTTATTAGTACCAAAACTATTCATTACAACATTAAAAGAAGTTTTTTCTTCAACAGCCTTAGCTCCTCCCCCACCATCAACAGATGTTGTCGCAGCTACTGCTACTGCAGACGCAGAAACACCAAATTTTTCTTCCATAGCTTTAACTAAATCAACGACATCCATTACGCTCATTTGAGCAATTGCTTCCAAAATCTGATCTTTAGTAACTGTCATTTAATCTCTCCTAAAAAGTTCAATAAATTATGCAGCTCTTTTACTACGTATAGTTGCTACCGCACGCACAAGCATCGCATATGGTTCTGTTATGGTTCTTACCAATTTAGTAATTGGAGCTTTAAGCACTAATACTGTCATAGCCAAAGCCTCTTTATGGGTAGGTAGTTTAGCAATTGTATCAAGATATTGAGCATGTAATAACTTACCGTCTATCGATAAAGCACGAACTACAAGACTCTCATAATCACGGATAGCATCCTTCAACAAACGAGCAGCAGAACCAGGATCATTCAATGAAAAAGCTAAAAATACTGTTCCCTTTAAAAACTCCCGCATACAAGCAAAACTAGTATTTTCCATAGCACGCCCAGCTAAAGTATTACGAACTACCCTAATATAAACTCCTAACTTACGAGCTTTAGCCCTTAAATCAGTCATTTCCGCTACAGTTAAACCACGATAATCAACAATGACAGCAGAAGTAGCTTCTGCAGCGATAGAAGCTACTTCACTAACAATTGTTTTCTTATTTTCAATTCTAAGTACCATCTAAACCCTTACCCTCAATAAAAAACCAATACTACTAGTATATTAGCACTATGGCGCCATTTGTACAGATTAAAAACAACTCAACAACCGAATCAGAATTTCCTTAAGAACTTATAGTCTATATAATATAACATAGAACAATGTAACTTAATTCACGAAATCAAATCACAAACTATCTTGGTCAATAACAAGACCTGGACCCATTGTGCTAGATAAAACAATCTTCTTCAAAAAGATTCCCTTAATACTAGCGGGTTTTATTCTCTTCAAATCATTTAATAAAGTAATTAAATTCTCCTTGAGAGATTCGGCAGCAAAATTGAGTTTGCCTATCATACAATGAACAACTCCTCCTTTATCAGCACGATAACTTATTTGTCCTCCTTTGGCATTATTAATTGCCGTAGCAACCTCTGTAGTCACCGTACCAATCTTTGGATTAGGTATAAGACCCTTAGGTCCTAATATTTGCCCTAATTGACCAACCAATCGCATTGCATCTGGGGTAGCAATTAAAACATCAAAATTTATAATTCCTTTTTTAATTTTCTCTGCTAAGTCATCGAAACCAACGACTTCCGCGCCTGCGTCTATTGCAGCTTTAGCATAATCTCCCTCAGCAAACACTCCTACTCTAACTTTACGACCTGTACCATGCGGCAATATTACAGATCCGCGTACAGTTTGCTCGGATTTATTAGTAGCAACACCTAAATTAATACTAACATCAATACTCTCATTAAACTTTAAACGAGGTAAAGACTGCAATAATTCTATCGCCTCAACTATCCGAAACTGCTTATTGGAACTTATCTCGTTTATTTTCTTTTGACGCTTAGTAACTCTACTCATTTCTACTCTCCGCGATTTCAATCCCCATGCTTCTTGCTGTACCAGCAATAGTACGCATAGCAGCTTCCAAGTCCTTAGCTGTGAGATCCTGATTTTTAATTTTAGCAATATCTTCAATCTGAGACAAAGTAACTTTACCAATTTTCTGGTTATGCGGAACAGCACTTCCCTTTTCCATACCCAAGATTTTTAATAATAACACCGAAGCGGGAGGAGTTTTAATAATAAAAGAAAAACTCTTATCAGCATAAACACTTATTATCACCGGTAATAGAAGTCCTTTTTCTACTTTTTGAGTTTTAGCATTAAATGCTTTACAAAATTCCATGATATTAACACCATGCTGACCTAATGCTGGCCCTATAGGTGGAGCTGGATTTGCTTCACCAGCTTTTACATGTAACTTAATTTTGGTTACTGCTTTTTTTATCACTATTTATTACCCCAAAATACACCTTCTTTACAAAAAGACTATTAAGCTTTTTGTACTTGACTAAACTCCAATTCCACCGGAGTAGAGCGCCCAAAAACCAATACAGATACCACTAATCTACTCTTTTCGTAACTAACCTCTTCAACTACACCATCAAAATCGGAAAACGGGCCACCAATGATACGTACAACTTCTCCAGGAGCAAATAAAATTTTAGGCTTTGGTTTTTCAGCTCCTTCTTGCACGCGATATAAAATATCATCAATCTCTTTATGAGAAACCGGTGCCGGCTTGCCACTGGTGCCACCGACAAAGCCCATAACCCATGGCACACCTTTTACTAAATGCCAAGTTTCATCATTCATCTCCATTTGCACCAGAACATAACCTGGAAAAAATTTCCGTTTACTACGACATTTTTGTCCACCTCTCATTTCAACAACTTCCTCTGTAGGAACAATGATTTCACCAAATTTATCATCAAATTTATATAATCTAACACGATCTCTAAGATTATTCATTACAGCCAATTCTTTTCCTGAATAAGCATGAATTATATACCATCTTATGTCTGGTAATTTTTTAGAGGATTCTATAGAATCAGTATTCATACCGAAAACCTATTCATTTTATAAAAATTATCGAGTAAACCAACCAACAATCCATAATAAAATCGAATCAAAAGCCCACAAAATTAAAGATGTAACAAAAACTAAAAAAGCTACGATCGCCGTAGTTTTTATAGTCTCTTCACGAGAAGGCCATACAACTCTACGTAATTCCGTTTGAGCCTGCATAATAAAAGTCCACACTCTCTTTCCATGAGTAGTTAAAGCTAATAACCCTAGCGAAATACAAATTAAAATCATTCCTAAAAAAAAGCGTAAAGACCACGCCAATTCTCTAAAATAAAGATTAGTTATAATACCAGCAAAAACTAAAGAACACATTAATGTCCAACATAAAATATCCAACTTTGAATATGATGTATTTTTTTCTTCCATTTGATTTTTACCCTAAATACCTTTTCATCTCCTTTGGCAGGCCAGGAGGGAATCGAACCCACAACCTACGGTTTTGGAGACCGTCGCTCTGCCAATTGAGCTACTGACCTAAAACTACTCAATAATTTTAGACACTACACCAGCGCCAACAGTCTTTCCTCCTTCCCTAATAGCGAATCTTACTCCTTCCTCCATTGCAACTGGCACTATCAAGGCAACTTTCATC
>JAISFD010000013.1 GCA_031263815.1 Coxiellaceae bacterium
AACGCTACATTAACTTAACGCTCACTATAGATTTTTAGCACTCACTCCGTTCTGCTAAAAATCGTCAGCTACCGCAGACTACTCTCCTTCGCTTCGCTCTCCCTGGCTCGCAGCGTTTGTCCTAGTCAAGGAGCTATTTATGCTGACAAAGGTATTGTACCAGAAATGCCAATAAAGAGGCTGCAAGAAGGGGTTGTTACTTACGGGCGATTAAGAAAAACAATATGAAAGACAAAAATAGGGATTTAGATCGATGGATTAGTACGATACGAGCACCATATGAAAGTGTATTCTCGAAACAAAGAAAAAGAACCAGGTACTGTGGTATAGCTAAAAACCAATTTGCTGCATTTATGGAGGCTATATGCTTTTAACTTAGTCCACCTGGTGTTGTTTTTGCTTAGTGACTAGTCACCCTTTTATGTCTAATCTCTCTACATACAAGTGTATCTAGGATTTGGGAATTTGCCAAAGAAGCGGGGGAAAAATAGAGAAAGAACTAGATGAAGCATAAGAAACTGGTATTAAACCCAGATAAAGATTTTTGAGAGAAGATTTTTATTGGTAAAATTTTAAAAAATTCTACTTGCAATAGGGTCTGTATATGAATACCCTCTCTAAGTTAAGCATATAAAAACAATTGGTTATGGATCGTCCAACTTGGATTGAGGTGATATTATCAGATTTAGATAGATTATTTTACGTGGAAGATAGAGTTGAATTACTACTCTTGTTCTTTTAGCGTCTGAATCATTTTAGTTATGACTTGTTTAGCATCACCGTAAACCATCCGACATTTATCGTTAAAAAATAGTAAATTTTCGATACCAGCGTAACCTTTCCCCGTACCTCGTTTAATTACAAAAATCTGTTTAGCATAGTCAGCATTCAAAATCGGCATCCCGTAGATTGAACTAGTTTTATCAGTTCTTGCTGCTGGATTTACTACATCATTAGCACCAATGACAATGACAACGTCAGTATTGGGAAAGTCATTATTTATATCGTCCATATCTACAATATAGTCATAAGGAACCCCAGCTTCTGCAAGCAACACATTCATGTGTCCTGGCATTCTTCCGGCAACTGAGTGAATAGCGAACTTAACTTCGATGCCTTTTTCTAAAAGTAATGATGCTAACTCCCAAACTTTTTGTTGAGCCTGAGCCACTGCCATACCGTAACCAGGAATAAATACTACTTTGTTGACAAAATTTAACATTATAGCTGCATCTTCAATTTCCATAGATTTAATATTACCTTTAACTACTGCACCACTACCGCTACCAAAGCGAGTAAAGAGAATGTTGCTTAAAGATCTATTCATTGCTTTAGCCATTAGCAGTGTCAATAAACTACCCGCCGAACCTACAAGGGTACCAGCGATAATCATAACAATATTATTTATGACAAAACCCTCACTTGCTACTGCAAGCCCAGTAAAGGCATTGTATAATGAAATTACTACTGGCATATCCGCCCCACCAATGCTCATGGTCATTAAAACTCCGTAAGCTATGCTAGTTGCAAAAAACATAATGAAAATTAGATCGGTATGCCAAAAATAGAATATGCACCCTAGCAATAGAGCCATCGCTAATGCACTTAAATTAACTAATTGTTGCCTTGGAAAATAAATATTTTTTAGCCAATCCCTTAATTTGAAAAAAGCTAAAATGCTACCTGAAAATGAGATATTACCAATTAGAGCTCCACCTATGGCTAAAATAAAAGTAGTGGTTGGCATATTTGTTGACGGATTAGTTACCAACTTGAGTAATTCTATAGTCGCAATAGCCGAAGCTGCGCCACCACCCATACCGTTGTACATCGCGATCATTTCTGGCATAGCGGTTACAGCAACTCTTTTAGCAGATATCCAGGCAATTACAGTGCCTATAAAGATTGTAGTGAATATCAACCAAAAGTTATGCAAATCGGGAAAGAGGAAAGTTGCAATTATCGCAAGTAGCATTCCAATCCCAGCTAGTTTTATTCCACTAGTTGCAGTTTTAGGTGAGCTCAGGCGTTTTAAACCTAAAATAAACAAAATTGCAGCTATGAAGTAAACTATCTGAATAATCATAGTTATATTCTTTCTTTACTTTTAAACATTTCTAACATTCTAATAGTTACTACATATCCTCCGACTACGTTGCCAGTTGCCAGTAATACCGCGATGGAGCCGATAATGATCTCAGTTGTTGTAGTAGCATAACCAAGAGTAATTATAGTTCCAATTAATACTAAACCATGAATAAAGTTAGAACCCGACATAAGTGGTGTATGTAGAATGACCGGTACACGGCTGATCACTTCAAACCCAGTAAATGCTGCCAGGGTAAATAGATAAATTGCTGTAAAACCATCCATCGTCATAACTTGCCCTCCAATAATTTTTGTACTATAGGATTTTTTATTACACCCTCATGAGTTACTACAGAACTGGCGATGATTTCATCATTCCAATCAGGATTTAATATCTGGTCTTTAATGATAAGGCTAAGTAGATTGATTAAATTGCGAGCATACATTTCGCTAGCATGAATTGCCATACTGCTGGGAATATTGAGTGGTCCAATAATAGTAACATCATTATAAATAGTGGTTTCTCCGGGTTTAGTTAATTCACAATTTCCTCCCATATCAGCCAACGTATCTACTACTATTGATCCTGGCTTCATTATTTTTACCATCTCTTTAGTTAGAATTTTTGGTGCTGGTTTCCCTGGAATACCCGTGGTAGTAATTATTACATCGCAGGTGGCAATATGTTTTTTTAATATTTCAGTTTGCTGCTCTTTTTCTAATTGAGTTAATTCTCGTGCATAACCACCCGCACCAATTGCTTGAACCCCAGTATCAATAAATTTTGCTCCCAGAGATTCAGATTGTTCTTTAGTTTCAAGGCGTATGTCATAAGCACTTACCTGAGCTCCTAAACGTTTTGCAGTTGCTATTGCTTGAAGACCCGCAACGCCGACTCCTATAATAAAGACTTTGGCTGGTCTTATTGAACCTGCTGCAGTAGTTAACATAGGGAAAAAAAATTTGCTGTTGTCGGCAGCAATGAGTACCGCTTTATAGCCAATAATAGTTGCTTGAGAAGATAGAGCATCCATGTCTTGAGCTCGAGAAATTCGGGGGATAAATTCCATAGCAAAACTTGTTATTTCTTTGTCTAATAATTTTTTTACAGTATTAGGGTTGAGATGAGGATAGAGAAAAGAAATTAAAATAGTTTTTTCTTTCATGTAATCTACTTCTTCAACAGTAGGAGGTTGGACTTTAAGTATGATGTCACTATTTGCGTAAAGTGCTGTTATATTTTGAACAAAAGTGGTGTTTTTATATGAAGCATCTTGTGCGTGAATTTTAATGCCAGCACCTGATTGTATCTTTATAGTTACCCCTAGTTTACTTAGTTTAGTTATTAAGTTTGGCGTTATTGCTATTCGTGATTCACCCCATGTGGTTTCTTTTGGAATAGCTATTGTTAATAACATTAGGTTATTTCCTTATTTGCGGAAGCGTTGGAGTTTGGCTCTGATATTGTTTCGTGGTTAGTATCACTTGGTGACGGGTTAAATTTTTGATTATTCTGATTGCTTGTGTTGTGTAACCCATGATTAGATTTACATCCGTTATGGCGGTTTTTACGTTCATTGGAGCTCACATGTCGATATTTTTTGGTGTAACGATAATGGTGACGTTTATCTTTAGTTAAAGAAGTGGCTAAATTGGTGATTGTATAACCACTTTTTGATTTTTCTTTTATTTTCTTTTTAGGTTTGAAAATATTATTAAAAGTTTGCTTTAAACTACTCCAAAAACCTTGTTGATCCGTAAATTTTTGAGTTTCTTCAAGGGGAGTAACTAATGCAGGTTTTTCAGTAGGTTTAGTTGGCATCTCTTTTTTTTCAAGTGGTTTAGTTTCCGGTGATTCGATTAATTTATAACTGGCACCTTTGATTTTGAAAGATCCATGATTCCGAATTTTTTTTATTTTATATTGGGGTGTTTCTAGATATTGAGAAGGCAAAATTATAACATTAACACCATGCCGTTTAGAAATTTCTACTAAAACGTTGCGCCTTTCATTTAATATGAAAGTAGCTAGATCTATTGATAGTTGTGTATGAATTTCTGCAGTATCTTCTTTAATGGCTTCCTCTTCGATAATTCGAATAATTGAAGATGCTAGCGATTCAATGCTTCTAATAGTTCCTTGGCCATCACAACGAGGGCAGGGTACTTGAATAGCTGAACCTAAATGGGGGCGAAGACGCTGACGTGACATCTCTAATAAACCAAATCTAGTAATATGACCAACTTGAACTCTAGCACGATCATGTTCTAAAGCTTCTCGTAGTCTATGGCTTATCTCACGTTGATTTTTAGGTTGTGACATATCGATAAAGTCAATTACAATTAGCCCTCCGATATCGCGGAGACGTAATTGACGAGCAATCTCTTCTGCAGCTTCAAGATTGGTATTTAATGCCGTTTCTTCAATATCACTACCACCAGTTGCTTTAGCAGAGTTAACGTCTATACTTACGAGTGCTTCGGTATGATCGATAGATATTGATCCGCCAGAAGGCAATTTTACGACTCGTTGATATGCAGTTTCAATTTGTTTTTCAATCTGATAAAAACTAAATAAAGGGATTTTATTTTGGTAGAGTTTGATCTTATCAATAAAATCGGGTTTAATTTGTTTGATATATTGTTTGGTTTTTTCGAACAATTCTGGAGTATCAACTAGAATTTCCGACATGTCTTGGCGTAGATAATCCCTAATAGCACGCATGACTGTATCACCTTCTTGATATATCAGGAACGGTGCAACATGTTGGGAAGCAGCTTCTTCAATAGCATGCCAACGATGTAAGAGAGAATCTAGATCCCATTTTAATTCTTCTAATAATTTTCCTACTCCCGCTGTACGTACAATTAACCCCATACCCTCTGGAACATTTAGAGTACGTAATAAATCTCTTAATTCATCTCGTTCTTTCCCCTCAATACGGCGTGAAACTCCACCAACACGCGGGTTGTTAGGCATTAGTACTAAGTATGATCCAGCGAGACTAACAAAAGTAGTTAATGCTGCACCTTTATTACCCCGCTCTTCTTTGTCAATTTGGACTACTATTTCTTGCCCTTCGTACAAAGTATCTTTGATATCTAAACTAGAGAAAGGCTCATTGATTAATTCTGGTTTAAAGTAAGAACGATTAATTTCTTTAAATGGTAAAAAACCGTGACGTTCCATACCATAATCAACGAAAGCTGCTTCGAGACTTGGTTCTATACGGGATACTCGTCCTTTATAAATATTAGCCTTTTTTTGTTCAAAACCTGGGTGTTCAATATCAAGATCATATAAAGTTTGTCCTTTGACTAAAGTAACACGCACCTCATCCGCTTGAGTTGCGCTAATTAACATTTTATTCATTGTAATAACTCTTTAATTTAATTGGCACTTTTATAGCCTAAAGAGGCTAGCTTCGTTTATAACATTATAAAGTTTTTTATTAATACATATATGGTTCCTGCCTCATTGCAAGTAATATTTTAATCAACGACAAAAGTAGATCAATTGCAAACATATATCCGGCTCTTTAATGGACAATTTTTTACTAT
>JAISFD010000004.1 GCA_031263815.1 Coxiellaceae bacterium
ATTTATCTCCTTTCAAAAAATTTAGACAATTTTTTGAGGTAAATTTAGCTCGCATTGATACTTTTTTCAATTACTTCAATAAGTTGTAGCCTCATTATGTAGAACTGAGGTTATTATACTATACTAAATCTGGTGGCATCCAATTGATTAGTGTGCTATTTTAGCCCATCTTATTTTTAAGGAGGTAAGTAGTGAATATGTCAAAATGTTTTACCGATATTGGTATCTTGAAGTGGATCAATAGTCCTGGGCATTTCCAGGGGATATTTTGGACTATATGTGCTAGTTTTTTTAGTAATTTGTGTGATACTTCAATAAAGTTGGTGTCAAATGATATTCCGCCAATGCAAATTACCTTTTTTCGCTTGTTTTTTGGTACCTTAATTCTTTTGCCCATTTTATTAAGTAAAGGAAAAAATACTTTTTATATAAAAAATAAACGAGATCATTTTATTAGAATTGTAATTGGTTTTGGAGCTATAACTTGTTGGGTTTTTGGTGCCAGTCAAACAAGTTTACCATCAATTACTACGATCTCATTTGCTTGTCCCTTATTTGTTTTACCTTTGGCTTATATTTTTTTAGGTGAGAAGTCTGATTGGAGAAGAATGCTATCAGTGGGAGCTGGATTTTTGGGAGTGATTATTATTGCTTTTTGTGAAAATAATGGCAGGAGTGATGTATCAGGTACATTTTCTTTACATAGCGGAGTGTTATTATTGTTGTGTGCTGCTATTTTATTTGCTTTCAGCGATATTATGAATAAAAAAATGATCTCTTCTGAAAGTCTTATTTCTCTCTTATTCTATTTTTATTCTGGTACCGCCTTAGTTGCTAGTATTCCAGCTTTATTGGTATGGCATTCGGTTGGATATTTAGATTTATTTTGTTTACTATTTTTAGGGACAGGTGGAGTATCAGTCTTATTTTGTATTTTAAAAGTTGCTGCTGCAACCGAAATTTCTTCGATTGCTCCTTATAAATATCTTGAGTTAATTATTTCAATTGTTGTGGGGTATCTATTATTTAATGAGATTATTAAAGTATCAACTATTATTGGTGCATGTTTAATTGTTCCAAGCGCGTTTTTAATTGCATATCATGAAATTAGTAAAGAAAAAAAATTAAAATCTGTCTAGGCCCATTGAGTATATGAAATATATTGGAGCTCATGTCAGCATTGCGAGAGGAATTTTTAATGCCCCATTGCGAGCTCAGGAAATAGGTGCTAAAGCTTTTGCTTGTTTTACTAAAAATCAAAAAAGATGGCAAAGTAGACCATATGTTGTAGATAATATCATTAAGTTTAAAACCAACTTAAAAACAAGTGGAATTTTACCTGCCCATATTTTGGCGCATGCTGGTTATCTCATCAATCTTGGTAGTCCTGAAGAAAGTCGTCGGCAAATATCTATTGCATCTCTAATAGATGAGGTTAAAAACTGCGAGCAACTTGGTATTGAAAAATTAGTTTTTCATCCAGGTAGCCATTTACGTATAATTTCAGAAGAAAATTGTCTAGATCTAATTGCAGCAGCTGTTAATAAGATTTTATTTAATACTGATAAAGTAACATTGGTAATTGAGAATACTGCAGGGCAAGGTAGTAATTTAGGGTATAAATTTGAGCATTTGGCGTATTTAATTGATAAAATAAACGATAAGAGTAGAATTGGTGTATGTATTGATACCTGTCATTTGTTCGCTTCAGGAATAGATTTTAGAACCGAATGTGAATATACCACAGGATGGGATTATTTTAATAAGACTGTTGGTTTTAATTATCTAAAAGGGTTACATTTAAATGATAGTCAGGGTAGTTTAGGTTCTTTTAGAGATCGTCATGAATCTTTAGGTGAGGGACACCTTGGCTTAAAACCATTTAAACTTTTAATGCAAGACTCCAGATTTGATGATTTACCTATGATACTAGAGACTGCCGATCCAACAATTTGGAGCCAAGAGATAAAACTTTTATCTAGTTTTTGCTAAATATAAAACTATTTTTCTATATACCTAATCTTACTGTCCTAGCCTGCTATGTTGTAAATGTTTTTGTAGATAAAAAATTATGAAAAAGATAAGTAAAGTCGATCCATTTTATAGTCGTGAAGCCAGGAAATATAAAGATCCTATTCCTAGCAGAGAGTTTATTCTTCAATATTTTGAAAAGTCGCGTATGCCAAAAAGATATAGTGAATTGATTCGATATTTGGATCTAGAGGGTAAAAAATCCTATAAGGCATTACGATGTCGCTTAAATGCTATGGTACGTGATGGTCAATTGTTGGTTGATTGCAAAGGCCGTTATGTTTTGGTTAAACAGTTAGACATGTTGTCTGGTTATGTAATTTGTCACAAAGATGGTTATGGTTTTTTCGTTCCTGATAAAGGTAGCGGTGATGTATTTTTAAATCCAAAACATATGCGCGGTCTTTTTCCTGGGGATCGGGTTTTAGTCAGTGTCACTTATATAAATAGACAGGGCAAACGAGAAGGTACAGTTGTTAAAATTTTGGAGCGGAGTCT
This sequence comes from Coxiellaceae bacterium, assembly GCA_031263815.1. Lineage (GTDB taxonomy): Bacteria > Pseudomonadota > Gammaproteobacteria > UBA9339 > UBA9339 > UBA9339. The sequence continues at coordinate 2,530 of JAISFD010000004.1, forward strand.
TACGCGTATTGTTGGACGCTATTTTATTGGAAGAGGGGTAGGGTATATTACTCCTACTAATAAGAATATCACCCAAGATGTTATTATTCCCCCAGGGAGAGATGGAAGTGCTAAAGTAGGACAATTTGTGGTAGCAAAAATTACGAACTTCCCTACGTTACGTAATAATGCTGCTACAGGACAAATAATTAAAATTTTAGGGAGAAGTATTGAATTTGGTTTAGAGATTGAAATGGCCATAAATATTCATGACTTACCTTATATTTGGCCTCAAGAAGTCTTATATGAAAGCGAAGTTTTACATGAAGTTAAACAGGAGCAAAAGAATCAACGTCGACAATTGCAATATTTACCTTTTGTTACTATTGATGGAGAAGATGCTAAGGATTTTGATGATGCGATTTACTGCAGACGTCATGAAAAAGATGGTTGGATTTTGTATGTAGCAATAGCAGATGTTAGTCAATATGTGGGTTATGATACCTCTCTAGATAAAGAAGCCTTAAAGCGCGGTAATTCAGTGTATTTTCCACAATATGTCATACCAATGTTACCCGAAGTATTGTCTAATAATCTATGTTCATTAAAACCACATCTAGAAAGACTGGTTGTAGTATGTGAAATGCATATCACTAATAGTGGCAAAATTGCTTCTTATGAATTTTATGAGGGAATTATAAAATCGCACGCGCGTTTTACTTACGATAAAGTTTTTGCATTGCTTGAAGGTAAAACTAAAGAAATTTCCCCTTTATTGCCGGAATTACAAGAGTTATGGCGTTTATATTCCTCGTTATTAAAACAACGCAAAATAAGAGGAGCTTTAGATTTTTCCCGTATTGAAACCCAAATCATTTTTAATGATAAGCATAAGATTAAGCATATCAAGCCGATAGAACATCATTATGTACATGGTATTATTGAAGAGTGTATGTTAGCAGCTAATGTTTGTGCTTCAGGATTTTTGTTAAAGAAGAAAATACCTGCTCTTTATCGTGTCCATGGGGGCCCAGATGATGAAAAATTATACAATTTACTCCTATTTCTTAAAAGCTTAGGTTTGGAACTTAAAGGAGGTAATAAGCCAAAATCTATTCATTATGCTGAGTTGTTAAAGAAAATAGTTGGACGTAGAGATGAGCATTTAATAGAAACTGTTTTGTTACGATCACTTAAGCAAGCAGTTTATACTGCAGAGAATATCGGTCATTTTGGTTTAGCGTATGAAGCTTATGTACATTTTACTTCTCCAATTAGACGATATCCTGATTTAATTAATCATCGTGCAATAAAGTATCTATTACGAGGTGGTAGAGTTAGCAATTATTACTATACTAAATCAGTAATCCAAAATTTTGGGAATCATTGTTCATTAACTGAAAGACGGGCCGACGATGCAGAGCGCGATGTTGTTATGTGGTATAAATGTGAATTTATGAAGGATAAAGTTGGCAAAACTTTTTCAGGGATAATTTCTGGAGTGACGAATTTTGGGATTTTTATCGAGCTTAAAGATATTTTTGTTGAAGGGTTAGTACATATTACTTCACTTAAAAACGATTATTATAAATTCGAGCCTTTACATCATCGATTAATTGGTAAACGCAGCGGCAAAGTTTACCGTTTAGGTGATCCGATTAAAGTTATTGTTGCCAAAGTTAATCTTGATGAAAAAGAGATTAATTTTGATTTGGTTTAGTTTTAGTAACGAACTTTGTTACTACTTCGTTATTTTTATTTTCGAATTTTGTGATAAAATACTAGCTACTTGTAGAGCTTAAACACACCTTAAGCCTGCCTATTAAAAAATATTTAAGAGATATGTCACAATACGCAAAAGAGATCACTTCAATCAATATTGAAGACGAGCTTAAGCAATCTTACCTTGATTATGCGATGAGTGTCATTGTAAGTAGAGCATTGCCAGATGTGCGCGATGGTCTTAAACCAGTACATCGTCGGATTTTATATGCGATGCGAGAACTTGGTAATGAGTATAATAAGCCTTATAAAAAATCGGCACGTATTGTTGGTGATGTAATTGGTAAATATCATCCTCATGGTGATGTCGCAGTTTATGAAACTATTGTGAGAATGGCGCAATCTTTTTCGTTACGTTACCCTTTAATAGATGGTCAGGGTAATTTTGGCTCAATTGATGGTGATGCACCAGCTGCAATGCGTTATACTGAAATTAGACTCGCAAAAATAGCTCATTTTTTATTAACTGATTTAGATAAAAATACCGTCGATTTTGCTCCAAATTATGATGGTACCGAATTTGCACCTCAAGTTTTACCCGCAGCTTTGCCTAACCTCTTGATCAATGGATCCTCAGGAATTGCTGTAGGTATGGCGACTAATATTCCCCCCCATAATTTGGGTGAAGTTATTGATGCTTGTATTGCGGTTATTGATAAACCTGAGATTGAGCTGCAAGAGTTAATTAAAACTATTCCCGGCCCTGATTTTCCTACCGCTGGTATTATTAATGGCAGAGGTGGTATTGAAGAGGCTTATCGTACTGGGCGAGGTAAAATTTATGTCCGTTCTCGGGTAACTATTGAAACTGATGCGACTAATGATAAACAAGCAATAGTTATTAATGAGTTACCATATCAGGTTAATAAAGCTAATTTATTAGAACGTATTGCTGAACTAGTTAAGGAGAAAAAAATTGAAGGGATTACTGCCGTTCGTGATGAATCGGATAAGGAAGGTATGAGGGTAGTAATTGAATTGCGTCGTGGAGAAATCACCGAAATTATTTTGAATAATTTGTTTATAAATACCCAAATGCAAGTTACATTTGGAGTCAATATTGTTGCATTGGAAAATGGGCAACCTAAAACTTTAAACTTAAAACAATTATTAGAAGCATTTCTAAATCATCGTCGAGAAGTTGTGACAAGACGTTGTATTTTTGAACTTAAAGAAGCACGTATGCGTGCTCATATTTTAGAGGGGTTAGGAGTAGCACTTACCAATATTGATGAGATAATAACTTTAATTAAAGAGTCTAAAAACCCGGCGATTGCGAAACAAGAATTATTATCTAGAGTATGGCATAGTGGTGATATTAAAGCTATGCTTGAAGCTAGTGCCAATATATCGCAACCAGATGATCTGGATAAGAAATTTGGTATGTCGGATGAAGGTTATCGGCTATCTGAGGCACAAGTACAAGCTATTTTAGATTTACGTTTGCATCGATTAACTAATTTAGAACAAGATAAAATAATTTCTGAATACAAAGAGTTACTAAGTAGTATTAATGTTTTACTTGCTATTTTAGCTAAACCAAATTTGTTGCTTGATGTTATACGAAAAGAGCTTTTAGAAATAAAAAAACTTTTTGCTGATACTCGTAGGACTGAAATCATAGAAACTCAAGAAGATCTTACCCGTGAGGATCTAGTTGTAGCTGAAGATGTAGTGGTAACGATTTCACATGAAGGATATGCAAAAATTCAAGCCATAACTGATTACCAGGCGCAAAGACGTGGAGGTAAGGGTAAGATTGCAACTAAAGTTAAAGAGGAAGATTTTATTGAAAAATTATTTATCGCTAATACCCACGATACGATTTTGTGTTTTTCTAATCGTGGTAAGGTTTATTGGCTTAAGGTCTATTTATTGCCGCAAGGTAGCAGAACTCCTAGAGGTAAACCATTGGTTAACTTGTTACCCCTTGAGGAAGGGGAACAGATCAATACTATTTTGCCTGTCAAAGAGTATTTAGATAATTCCTATATTTTCATGGCTACTGCTTTGGGAACGGTTAAAAAAGTTACCTTAAAGCAATTTTCTAATCCTCGCTCAAATGGGATTATTGCCGTTGATTTGTTGCCAGGGGATAATTTGATTGGAGTAGATCTTACTGATGGTAAACGAGAGGTAATGTTATTTAGTGATGCCGGTAGAGCAGTTAGGTTTAATGAAGAACAAGTTAGAGCCATGGGACGTACTGCACGAGGTGTTCGAGGGATGAAAATTAAAGATGATCAGAAGATAATTGCTCTTATTATCGTTGAGCCTGAAAGTGCCATTCTAATTGCTACAGCAAATGGCTATGGTAAGCGTACTTTAGTTAGCGATTTTCCTAATGTTAATCGTAGTGCTCAAGGAGTTATAGCGATCCAGGTAAGTAAGCGTAATGGAAAAGCGGTTAGTGCTATTCTTGTAAATAGTAGCAATGAAATTATGTTAATCAGCGATCGTGGGACCTTGGTGCGTACCCGAGTTGATGAAATTTCTTTAATTGGTAGAAATACTCAAGGTGTAAAATTAATAAATATTAGTGGAGAAGAACATCTTGTTGGTGTTCAAAGGGTAGAGGAACAAGGGGAAGATACAGATGGGTAATGATGTTTGATGGTGCACAAAGTTCCAATAATAATTACTATCGATGGTCCTGTCAGTGTGGGTAAGGGGGTTATTAGCCGATCACTAGCTGGGAGATTAGGTTGGCATTTTCTAGATAGTGGTGCGATTTATCGTCTTCTAGCCTTAGCGGTGATCAAAAAGAATATATCTTTAGATGATATTCCCCATATCGTTAATATTAGTAAAAGTTTAGATATTAAGTTTATCGTCGAGCCTGGAATAGATCAAAAAGTCATATTAAGCGGTGAAGATGTGACAAATACTATTCGTCATGAGGAATGTGGCACAGTAGCATCAAAAATAGCCTCTATTGTTGCAGTACGTTCAGCTCTTATTGATTATCAACGTTCTTTTTGTAAATTACCTGGTTTAGTAGCAGATGGACGTGATATGGGGACAGTAGTGTTTCCTGAAGCGAAATTGAAGATCTTTTTGACTGCAAGTGCCAAAGAACGGGCTAAAAGGAGATTGCTTCAGTTGCAAGATGCAGGTATAAATGCTAATTTAGATACGGTTTTTGTGGATTTAGTGGCTCGTGACAAACGGGATAGTGAACGTACTGTTTCACCCCTAAAACCGGATCCTAAAGCAGTAATAATTGATACTACCAAGTTAAGTATCGATGAAGTACTGCAGATAGTTATGGCGCATGTAAAAAACATGCATTTTTAACTTTAATCTATGTTACTTAGGACATAGTGATTTAAACAAGAGATTTATGTATGAGAGAGAATTTT
>JAISFD010000007.1 GCA_031263815.1 Coxiellaceae bacterium
ATTTATCTCCTTTCAAAAAATTTAGACAATTTTTTGAGGTAAATTTAGCTCGCATTGATACTTTTTTCAATTACTTCAATAAGTTGTAGCCTCATTATGTAGAACTGAGGTTATTATACGTAGTTTGTTTGCCCCTCTCGGACTAGCAAGAGGCCTACTGTACAGAAACTAAAATTAGTTTATGATGCATTACTATGCATTGCCCGTTTTGTAATGAAGTTGACACTAAAGTAATTGATTCCCGTTTAGTTGGTGAAGGAAAACAAGTACGAAGAAGACGGGAATGTATTGTTTGTGGTGAGCGTTTTACTACTTATGAAGTAGCAGAGCTTGTTATGCCGCGGGTGATTAAACGTAACGAAGTACGTCAACCTTTTGATGAAGAAAAATTACGTCAAAGTATGCGTCGTGCGCTTCAAAAGCGTTCGGTAAGTACCGAGCAACTTGAAGAGGCTGTGCAACGAATTATGCATAAATTACGTACTACCGGCGAACGTGAAATTGGTTCTCAAATTATTGGTGAGATGGTTATGGAAGAACTAAAAAAATTAGATCAGGTTGCCTATGTTAGATTTGCTTCAGTTTATAGAAGTTTTCAAGATGTCAAAGCGTTTAATGTTGAAATAAAAAAATTACAAAAAGCACCTGGTAGGCGGTAGATATATGATAAAACCTAGTGCTCGGCGCAAAGCACGTTCTTTAGCATTACAAGCCATTTATCAATGGCAATTGACTTGTGAAGATGAAGCTAATATTAGGCGGCAATTTATTGAAAAGTTAAATCCTAAGAAAGTAGATATTGAGCATTTTTATGATTTATTAAATGGAGTGATTAGAAATGTCATGATTCTTGATGAAATAATCACCCCCCATATTGATCGTAAAATAGATGATTTAGATTTAGTAGAACTTGCAGTACTTCGTTTAGCAACCTATGAGCTAAAACAGCATCTTGATGTACCATATAAAGTTGTTATTAACGAAGCTTTAGAGTTAACTAAGATTTTTGGTTCAATTGCAGGGTATAAATATATTAATGGTATATTGGATAAGGTGGCGCGTATTTTGCGAGAGCATTTGCATTAATAAATATTTGAAGATTAGTCTTATTAAGAAAGTCAAGAAATTTATTTTTAACTAATTTTTCCCTATCATTATCAATTTATTTTTAAATCAATCAGCTATCTTTATTTCAAAATAATTTTCCTGCTTGCCATATATTGTGTTTTTTATTAGTCTTATACACAATATAATGTGTTTTGTGGGAATATACTCCTCTAGTTTTAATTATATTTTAGGATAAAGATATGAAAATCACACGCCTTTTTACCAGCAAAAGCCAAGATCCTTTGGCTCCAGTTAAATTTGTTAAACGTTCTTCAGAGATTCGTAATCCAGATGGTACCGAAGTTTATAAGGCAGAAGATTTAGAAATCCCTGCCAATTGGTCTCAGATGGCAACAGATATTATCGCACAAAAATATCTGCGTAAAAGTGGAGTGCCGATTAGAACTAAAAAAGTGATTGAGTCTGAGGTGCCTGAATGGTTACAGCATTCTGAAATAGATCAAAAGGAATTAGCAAAACTTGACCCTGATAAACGATATCAGAGTGAAAAAAGTGTTAAAGATGTGTGTCACCGTTTAGCTGGAACATGGACCTATTGGGGATGGAAGTACAATTATTTTAGTTCTGAAGATGATGCTAAATCTTATTATGATGAAATAATATTTATGTTAGTTAACCAGATGGCTGCTCCTAATTCCCCACAATGGTTCAATACAGGTTTGAATTGGGCATATGGCATTACTGGTCCTGCCCAAGGGCATTATTATGCTGAACCGAAAACTGGAGAGATAAAAAAGTCTGCAGATGCTTATAGTAGACCCCAACCTCATGCCTGTTTTATTCTTTCTATTAAGGATGATTTGGTAGGTCAGGGCGGTATTATGGATATGTGGATGCGGGAAGCTCGTTTATTTAAATATGGTTCTGGTACTGGAGCTAATTTTTCAAAGTTACGGGGATTGGGTGAACCTTTAAGTGGTGGTGGTAAATCTTCAGGTTTGATGTCTTTTTTAAAGATTGGTGATCGTGCTGCTGGTTCCATTAAATCTGGTGGCACTACTAGGCGTGCGGCAAAGATGGTAGTGCTCGATTTGGATCATCCTGACATCGAAGAATTTATTAATTGGAAGGTGCTAGAGGAACAAAAAGTTGTCGCTCTTGCAACAGGATCTAAATTAAACAATTATTATCTTAGTAAGATTGTACAAGCTTGTGCTGAAGAAAAGTCGTTACTAGAGGATAGTACTAATCCTAAAAAGAATAAGGTACTAGCCCAGGCTATTACTGATGCTAAACGCGCTCGGATTACCTTAAATTATATTTTACGTGTTATTGAACTTTATAAACAAGGGAAATGCTCAATTAATTTTCCAGAATTTGATACCGATTGGCAAAGTGATGCTTATAGTACTGTTTCTGGACAGAATTCTAATAATTCAGTGCGGGCTCAAGATGAGTTTATGCAGGCGGTAGAAAACGATGGTGATTGGAATTTATATTGGCGCACTGAACTTGAAAAGGCTAAACAAGAAGGAAGAAAGCCTAAGCCATGTAAGACCGTGAAAGCGCGAGATCTATTTAATCAGATTGGTTATGCTGCATGGTCCTGTGCTGATCCTGGTATACAATTTGATACGACTATTAATGATTGGCATACATGTCCTGAAAGCGGGCGTATTAATGCTTCTAATCCTTGTTCCGAATATAATTTTTTAGATGATACGGCATGTAACCTTGCTTCGCTTAATCTAATTAAATTTATGGATAGTAATGGTAAATTGGATGTAGCTTCATTTGAGCACGCTGCTCGGCTTTGGACCTTAACTTTAGAAATTAGTATTTTGATGGCACAATTTCCCAGTCACAGCATCGCTCGTTTTTCTTATGAATTTCGAGCATTGGGTTTGGGTTATGCTAATTTAGGAGCTTACTTAATGCAAAATGGAATCCCTTATGATTCTAAAGAAGGGATGGCGATTTGTGGAGCAATTACAGCCATTATGCATTTTACAGCTCTCGCAACTTCCGCAGAGATAGCAAAAGAACAGGGACCATTTATTAAATATGATCTAAACCGGGAGGCAATGTTACAAGTAGTACGCAATCATCGACAGGCTCTTTATGGTGATACTGGTACTTTTGCAGGATTGCATACCAAGCCTTTATGTGTCGATACTAATTATTGTCCTGATTATTTACTGCAGGCAGCACGTCGAATAGCTGATAAATCACTAGAGCTGGGTAATCAGTATGGTTATCGGAATGCTCAACATACTGTGCTTGCACCTACAGGAACGATTGGCCTATTGATGGATTGTGATACTACTGGCATTGAGCCTGATTTTGCTTTAATAAAATTTAAGAAACTTGCAGGTGGTGGATATTTCAAAATCATTAATCAATCAGTTCCGATTGCGCTAAATAAATTGGGCTATAGTACTAAACAGATTAATAAAATTATTGCTTATATTAGTGGTGCAGGATCGTTCCAAGGGTGTCCACATATTAATAGTGATAGTTTGCGTACCAAAGGTTTTACTGATGAAATGATTTATAAGGTGGAAAGTTTGCTGCCTTCGGCATTTGATATTAGTTTTGTAATCAATCCGTGGGTTCTCGGTAAAGAGGCATTAGCAGAATTGATGGATATCGATAAAAAAAAGTTGTCAGAACCAAAATTTAATTTACTTCTTGAGCTTGGTTTTACTCCTGAACAAATTCAAGAGGCTAATAAATATGTTTGTGGTAGCATGACTATTGAGGGGGCGCCTTATATTTTAGAGAAGCACTTGCCAGTTTTTGATTGTGCGAATAAATGTGGGCGTTATGGGAAACGTTACTTATCATACGAATCCCATATTTATATGATGGCAGCAGCTCAACCGTTTCTTAGTGGTGCGATCTCAAAGACTATTAATATGGCTTATGACGCTACTATCGAGGATGTAAAAAATGCTTATTTGCTTGCTTGGAAACTTGGAGTTAAAGCTCTTGCTCTTTATCGCGATGGTTCCAAATTAAGTCAGGCATTGAGTACTACTTCTGAATTACTAAGTTTAAATGATGAGCCTATTGATGTGTCTTATATTGCCGAAAAAATGATTTATCGTTATATTGTTAAGCGGCGTCGTCTTCCAGATCGTCGCGGTGGTTACACCCAAAAAGCTAAAATTGCTGGCAATACTATTTATTTGAGGACGGGTGAATATGAAGATGGAGAGCTCGGAGAGATATTTTTAGATATGCATCGTGAAGGAGCCGCCTTTCGATCTTTAATGAATTGTTTTGCAATTGCTGTGTCTTTGGGTTTGCAGTATGGAGTACCTCTTGAGGAGTTTGTTGAAGCTTTTGTGTTTACAAAATTTGAACCGAGTGGAGTTGTTCAAGGAAATAATTATATTAAAATGGCGACTTCGGTAATCGACTATGTATTTAGAGAATTGGCTATAGCATATTTAGACCGTTACGATCTTGCTCATGTTAGTCCTGAAGATTTACAAGATGTAACTAATAAACACCAGTTAGAATTCGATTATGAACAAGAAGAGTTAATTGCAACTCGCTTAGTTCCTGCTCAGAAAGAAAGAGTAAAATCTACGAAGAAAAAGCCGTCTTCAGTTATGACTAATAAAAAAGCTAAAAAGAGTGATCTGAGTGAGCTACTTGCTGAAGCTAGGATTAAGGGTTATGTAGGAGAACCATGTCCTAACTGTTATCAATTTACTTTAGTGCGAAATGGTGCATGTTTAAAGTGTGTTACATGTGGAGAGACTACTGGTTGTAGTTAATATGAATAAATAATTGCCAGAGGGAAGTTTCGTTTTTTCGTCTTAATTTTGTTATAATGTAAAAAAATTGTTTTTTGAAGAAGAGATTTGTGAAGATAAGTAAAATATTATTTTGGTGTTTTTGTGCACTAATTATTAGTGCTTGTTCTATTAAAGATTATAGCCCTAACAATTTTAAAAATTATAATGCTAAACAAATATTAATTGGTGGTGAAAAAGCTATTACTAAACGTGATTATGGAGAAGCAGTGAAGTATTTTGAAGCTATTGATGCCCTTTATCCTTTTGATCCTGAATCTCAACAAGGGCAACTAGATGTTATTTATGCCTATTATAAAGCTGGAGATCATGCTTCAGCAATCGCAGCAGCCAATCGTTATATCCATTTATATCCTGAAGGTGAACATGCTGATTATGCATATTATATGAAGGGTATCGTCAGTTGTGAAAAAGAACATTCTTTCCTACATAGATTTTATCCAAGACAACAAGAAAATCTTGATGTTTCTAATCTACGTGAAGCTTTTTTTAGTTTTAGCGATCTTGTTAAAAAATTCCCTCAAAGTATCTATGCTCAAGATGCTGAAAAGAGAATGCTATATATTCGTAATATGTTAGCTCAACATGAGCTTTATATAGCTAAGTTTTACTTTGATCGTAGAGCTTATATTGCTGCAACTAACCGCGCGAGTCAAATTGTAAAACACTATGGAGGAGTTCCTCAAGTAAAGGAAGCTCTTAAAGTTATGATAAAATCTTACCGTGTTTTAGGTGCCAATAAACAAGCATATGATGCTGAGCGTATTTTTAATTTAAATTTTCCTAAAAAACGCATCTAGTTTTTATAATTCAATAAACAATCTACTCTTACTGTTTTCTAATAAAGTAAAGTACTTTTTCCTGTATTGAACCCCTGTAGATTATTCTATATGGTATAAAATTTATATAGTGGACCATAAGAAATGATCAAGTTTAATAAATGGATGATTGCCGTAATATGTTGTAAAAATGACAATTATTGTAAAGGGGAGGTAGTATGCCTTTAAGCGATTTATTAAAAGAAGTAATGAAAATGAAGGCTGATGGTAAAAAGGTAAGGCTATTAAGTGATGAAGAGGAAACTAATTATAATAGTGGTAATTCTAACACTAGAAAAAATAGATCTACTGGAGTTAGTCCATGCCAGTGAATTTATGAAGAATGTAGATTTTTAATTTTTTACTCAAATCGTGATGTGATTGGATATCTACGTTCTCGCCCAAAAAGCACGCGTAGTAATTTTTATTCATGGGGGAGCTTGCCGGCGTTTATATTCACTGTGATTAACCATGTTAATTATTTTAGTGACTAAATCTTTTCTAAAGCCTGTCGTCACAATTTTATTGGGCGATTGATTTTGTTCAATATACTTTGTCAAAATCTTATCTAAAATTGGATAGGGTGGTAAATCATCAACATCTTTTTGATTTTTTGCCAGTTCAGCTGTAGGTGCACGTTTAATTGCAGTTTTGGGAATTACATAAGAAAGCTTATTACGGTAGTATGCTAGTTGATATACTAAAGTTTTAGACACATCTTTTAAGACACAAAATCCACTAACTTTTTTTTATTAGAAAATGCCATCAAAATTGTGCCACGACACCGTGCTTGAATGTTTTGTATTGTAGGACTTTTAAACTCTCGTAGCCATTGTTTAGGTAAACTATTTAAAAAGGCTTTAAAGATTGGTTCAATTGAAATTACCGAATATTTTACTCCCTAAAATTTTTACTTGTTCTTGTATGATTGTGGTGCTTAATGTGCTTGAATAACGTGATGGTAGATAAATAGTTTCTACTTTGTTTTTTCCTAACGCATCGACAGCAATTGCTAGAGTTAGAGCAGGATCAATACCACCAGAAATTCCAATGATTACTCCTTTAAAATTATTTTTTTCAATATAATCTTTAACTCCTAGTACTAGAGCTTGGTATATTAGTTTTACTGTATTAGGTAACGCAGAAACTTTTTGGGGCAGAGGTTTTAGTTTTTTTTGCCGTGATTTTTATATCAATGGGGATTAAATTTTCGACGAAAAAAGGGGCATGTTGGGTGATTTTACCGTAGCTATTTATAACTAAGGATCCGCTACTAGTTCATCTTGAGCTCCTACCGTATTGACATAAATGATAGGTATCTTGGTTTCACGAACCCTACTGGCAATGATTTTTTCACGTAACCATGGTTTCTTTATGTCGAAAGGAGAAGCATTAATACTTAGGATTAATTGAGCATGGTGTTTTTTTGCGGCAAGTATTAGTTCTTTAAACCATAAATCTTCGCAAATTTTAAGTGCAGTCTTAATTCCTTTAATATTTGTTATGCCGGTTTTGGTACCGGGGGGAGAAATACCGTTTTTCATCCGCTGCGAGCCAGGGAGAGCGAAGCACAACAATGTGTCGCGGCCATGCGAACTGATTTTAGGGGTTACAATGGCCTAAAATCTATAGCGAGCATAGCGACACACTTGAAAGACTCCATAATTGGGGAGCAATTGTTTATGATAATGAGTAAGTATTTTGCCATTATATAAAATGACTGCAGTATTAAAGTAGTGATGATTCTCTTTAGTAGGAAGGCCCAAAACAATATAGATGTTTTTTACTGTACTTTGAATTTGTTGTAGAGCTGTTTGAGTTTTTTGGTATAGTTTTTGGCGTAGCAGCAGATCTTCTGGTGGATAACCAGTCAACACCATTTCTGGAAAAACTACTACATCAGCTTTTTGTTTATCACGAGCATATATAGCTTTAGCAATGATTTTTTGAGTATTGTCGATGATAGCGCCAACTATAGTATTGATTTGAGCAGCAGTGATGCGAAGTCCCTTTTTCATAAGATCTATCTTGTCATTTATCACAATAAATGACAAGATAGATCTTGATTACAAGAGAGTAGGTATGAAGTGGTATTCGCCTTATCTTATGCCCTATTTTTTAGAGAACTTGTAGAGTTAAGTTTATTGTGGTTTTTATTTCGTGAGAAAGATCATCACTCGTCAGGTACCGGCTAATATTGCCGTCCTCCATCAGCATCCATTACTTCACCGTATTTATGCTGCGCGTGGTGTTCAAAAAACTTCTGAACTTGAGTATGATCTTAAACACCTTTTACACTATAGTTTATTAAAAGGGATTGAACAAGGTGTGGAGTTATTAATTGCCGCTCTTATTGAACAAAAGCCTATTTTAATTATTGGTGATTTTGATGCAGATGGTGCAACTAGTACTGCACTAACAGTTCTAGTGCTTAAAGCTTTTGGTTTTGAAAATATCTCCTATTTGATCCCTAACCGCTTTGAATATGGCTATGGTTTAACTCCTGAGATCGTAGCGGTTGCAGTTAAGAAAAACCCATATTTAATCGTTACAGTTGATAATGGGATCTCGAGTATTGAGGGTGTTAGAATAGCTAATGAAAGAGGTATCAAAGTTCTAATTACTGATCACCATTTACCTGGAAGTGACTTACCCGATGCTGGTGCGATTATAAATCCTAATCAAGAGGGGGATAAATTTGTCAGTAAGTGTTTAGCTGGAGTCGGAGTAGTTTTTTATTTGATGTTAGCACTACGCGCTCGTTTACGAGAGATTGATTGGTTTATGCGACAAAGTATTACTGAGCCTAATATGGCACAGTTTTTAGATCTTGTAGCTTTAGGGACTATCGCTGATTCGGTAATCTTAGATTACAATAATCGTATTTTAGTAACCCAAGGTATCAATAAGCTTAAAGCTGGGCAGGGACGTTTAGGTATTAATGCATTACTTACCGTAGCTAAGCGTAACTATATCAAAGCTACTTATTATGATTGTGGTTTTGTGATTGCTCCCCGTCTTAATGCTGCGGGACGTTTAGATGATATGTCACTGGGAGTAGAATGTTTGTTAACAGAAGATCCCGTATGCGCCCGCAAAATAGCTCAGGAACTTAGTAATTTAAATGATGAACGGCGTGATATTGAAGAAGATATGCAACGTCAAGCCTCCCGTTTAATTGATAATATACGATTAGAACAAGATTTACCTCCTGGCTTATGTGTTTTTGAAGAGTCCTGGCATCAAGGAGTTTTAGGGATTTTAGCTGGGCGTTTAAAAGATAAATTGCATCGTCCTGTAATTGTTTTTACTGCAGTTAATGAAAATGAAATTAAAGGATCAGCGCGTTCAGTGAATAATATTCATGTGCGGGATATATTGAATAATATTGCTGCTAAAAATCCTGGGTTGATTACGAGATTTGGTGGGCATGCTATGGCTGCGGGGTTAAGTTTAGCACGAGAGAATTATGAACACTTTGCTCAAACTTTTTCTGATGAGGTAAAGCGATGTTTAAGCTCAGAAGATATTGGTGGTGTGATTGATACTGATGGTGAATTACCCGCAGAATATTTTAATCTTGAGACTGCTGAGTTATTATATACTGCAGGTCCGTGGGGAGCTGGATTTTCTGAGCCAATTTTTTTTGGCGAGTTTGCTTTAACGCGACAACTGATAGTTGGGACTAAACATTTAAGGTTGGTTTTACGTCATTTAGAGACTAAGCAAGAAGTAGATGCCATTTGTTTTAATGTTGATACTGATGTTTGGCCAAATCCTCGTTGTGCTACAGTGAAAGTAGTTTATCGTTTGAGTATTAATGAATATAATGGTCGCAGAGATTTACAACTAATAGTTAATGAGATGATTAGTTATACTTGATGCAAATAAAATTTCAAGATAAGTTGCGAGTGGATCTTTGATCCTAGTAAAATATAAAACAGATTTCTCCTGCGATGTAGATGGCTAATAGAAATGGGAGGAGTACATGAGTAAATATTTAATATCGGCAGATATCGAGGGCATAACTGGTGTAATTAATAAGAATTTTTCTAAAGAGAGCGGTAAACGCTATCAATGTGCATGTCGCTATATGGCAAGTGATGTTAATGCAGTTACCCAGGGGATTATTAATGCTGATCCTGAGGCTATTGTCATCGTGCGTGATGCTCATGGAGCTACTGCGACTAATCTTGATTTAGAACAGTTACATCCTCAAGCTCGTTTAATTCAAGGGTGGAATGCAATTCAAAATATGCTTACTGGTTTAGATAGAGGTTTTAAAGGAGCTTTTTTAGTTGGCTATCATGCTGGGGGGCAGAATGTCGATGCGGTTTTAGGTCACACTATGCATTCTATTATTCATTCAGCTAGAGTAGATGGTAAAGTGGTAAATGAAACAGGTATCTTTGCTTTATACGCTGGTTATATGAATGTGCCAATAGCTTTTATTAGCGGTGATGATCATGCGATACATGAAGCTCAGGAACAGTTGGGCGATGTTGTTGGTGTAGCAGTTAAACAAAGTTATGGTCGGGGTTGTGCTGTTTCATTATCTTTAGAACAAGCCAAGACATTACTTGAAAAAGGCGCTGAAGAGGCAGTATACAAATTGCAACAAAACAAATTTGAGATATTTACGATAGGTACCCCCATTTCTTTAGAAATAAAGTTTTATGATAGTGGAGTGCGGATTTCTGTTTTGAAATATCTTTCAGAAATTTTAGAGTTTGATCCGGTTTATAAATTTGATTGTGAAACACGTACCGTAGTTTTTAATTCTCTAGATGTTTTAGAGATGTTGCAGCGCTTGAATTTGATAATGTTTTTGATATATGGGATTCAATCTTCTAATTGAAGCCAGTGGTGAGTGAGAATATATTTATTTAATTCTTCCGCTGCGAGCCAGGGAGAGTGAAGCGAAGGAGAGTAGTCTGCGGTAGCTGACGATTTTTAGCAGAACGGAGTGAGTGCTAAAAATCTATAGTGAGCGTTAAGTTAATGTAGCGTTTTT
>JAISFD010000021.1 GCA_031263815.1 Coxiellaceae bacterium
GGTAACGATGGTGATACACTGTATGTGGCTTATGGGTATATTCAGTCACCCTTACAATATAACTGAAGTCTCTCCCATCTGGAAGATGGGGGTTTCAACCTATTAGAGGACTATGAAAATATGACTAATTTTGCCTACCTACGAGTCTCGACAGATCATCAAGATGCTAAAAATCAAAAATTAGGGGTATTGGATTATTGTAATAGTCGTAATCTTACTCCATTGAAATTTTTAGAAGATACCACTAGCGGTAAAACACCATGGCGAGAACGTATTATTGGTAACATCTTTGAAAAAGCAACCAAAGGAGACAATATTATTGTTCCCGAAGTTTCACGCCTTGGTCGATCAACATTGCAAGTACTAGAAATACTAGAAACGGCAGCACAAAAAGGTGTATCAGTACATATTGCAAAAGATAGCATGTAATGGATGAATCAATGCAAGCTACAATCACAGCTACTATTCTTGGCTTAGCCGCTCAAATTGAAAGAGAACTTGTTTCTATTCGTACAAAAGAAGCTTTATGCAAATGCAAAAATGATGGAATAAAACTTGGGAGACCCGAAGGGTCAGGCTGAGCTTTTAAAATTGGATGCCTTTCGTGACGATATTTCAACGCATCTTAAAAAGGGTATTAACAAATGGGCTATTGCTAAATTAATTGAATGTTCTCCATCAACGCTATATCAATGGCTGAAACGGCGACATACAGCTAAGAATATCAAGCAAGTTATCAGATTAAGCACTTTTGGGGGTTCTTCCACAAGACCCCACGGAAGGCTCGAGCCGTATGATGGGAAACTATCATGTACGGTTCCAAGGAGAGCTGCAACTGTTACCAGTTGCAGCTTATCCGGTGCAACAAGAGGTCGTTGTAAGAGTTGTCCTACATGATAGGACTGTCTGTATCGTCAGACAAATCTAGGAGCATGAATAAAGAGCTGTTCTGACAATGTAGCTAAATTTCTTTCAAGAGATCTGGTTAGGCAAATAGCAGCGGAGTATGAAGTAGAAATAATAACGTGGAAAGTAAGCTGTGATCATGTGCACGTATTGATTTAGTACCGACCAAATCAAGATGTGAGCGATATAATAAGATACTTCAAAGGCATAACTCACGGATTTTGTTTCAAGAATTTGCGTATTTTAGGAAGCAGTTTGGGGGAAGCATTATTGACCGAGAGGGTATTTTGCGGTTAGCTCAGGAACTATAACGAATGAGATGATAAATGCGTATATCGATGAACAGGAAGAATAACCGGTAAATGATGACAGTCGATTTTCAATCGACTGATCTCCGAACCCCTCGACTTCGAGTTGAGAGTCGACCTCAGTTTAAAGTGTGTTACGTTAGACATATGATAATGTGTAACCATGTTTAGTTCCACACACATAAGTATAAAAAAAATAAGTACTAATTCGACATTTCAATTGGTACTTACAATTATTTCATGTTTATTTTTTTACAAATGCTTAACTGTCAACACTATTCGTTTTTTTGTTACGATAAGCGTGTTATTACGTGAAATTCTAATGTTAGTATTACCATTCCTTATTTTTAGTTCTATTGCTACAGCGCTATCAGAGTTTAAGCGAAATGAAATACCTTTAATTTTGCTGCTGATACCAGTAATTTTTATATCTAGTTTTTTTCATGCTTTTTTGTCTGGGATATTGGGGTTCACTTTACTTTCTGAAGTGAAAACACAGGAAATTGTGACGGGTACAGAAATAACTCCATTTTTCCAACTTGGTTTAAGTAATGTTACTAGTATGTTGATTGCCTTGGTTTTCGGAATTGTTATAGGAGGATATAATTTATTTTATAAAAATAAATATGTAGGCTTAGCTATTTATGGTATTCGTAATTTAGTTATGCATTTTATGCGAGATCTTTTTCTTCCATTACTCCCTGTTTTCATTGGTGGATTTTTTTTGAAGCTATTTTGTGAAAGCAAAATAGATGGTTTTATTAGAATCAATATCTTTATATTTTTAAGGATATTATTAATTTTGGTGATGTATTATGCATTTTGGCTTTGTGTTTCTGCTAACTTCAATATAAAGAAAATATTAGAAATAAGTAAAAACATCTGTCCAGCAATTTTAACTGCATTTGTAACCATATCTAGTGCTATTGCGTTACCTCTAACGTTGATTGCTTCGGAAAAAAATACAAAAAATAAAAAACTTGTTAATGCTATTACTCCTTTGACGCTAAGTTTTCATTTAATAGGCGATACTTTAATAGTTCCTATCATGTGTATGATTATATTATTAGTATTTAATCATGAGCTGCCAACTAGTTATAATTTTATATTATTTAGTATGCTTTTTATTATCAACCAATTTGCTGGAGCTGGAGTGCCGAACGCCACTATTATGGTGTTAATTCCAGCATTGAATAAATATTGGGGATACAGTGACACAATGGTAGCCTTTGCTATCGCATTTTATGCAATAGTAGAACCAATATCTACAATTGGCAATGTCATGGCAAACAATATTTTTATTATTTTATTTAATAAGATAAAATCCAGTAGCATATTTGAATCAGAACAATAACAAAAAATCAAGCTTTACACACGAATCTGCTCTGATTCTATTCCAAGGTTATCTCGAAGTAACTCCAGAGCCAAGTTATGCTTCAGTGGCATTCGTATATTGTTTAAACGGGATGTAAACACCAGGGGTTATTACTACCCCAGATACTGAGCAGCAAAAAATTTTAGACTTCCTGGAGCGTAGCCAGAAACATGAAAATTAGGTTTTTCGTTAAAATCCACTACTGGCAAGGGTTTTATGCAAAATATTACGTTTTTTTAGGGGTTACGCTATAACATGAATTTTTATCAAAAGTTAGATCTTATTCTATTTTCTATCGTTCCAAGAAGTTAGGGCTGAGGATAACTTAGTCCTGTCAAGCTACCCGCTTCTCGGGTACGTTATGACTATCAATCAATTACCGTTCATGCAGAATTGTTACGATTGGTATATATTATTTTTATTCTTTTGTCACTAAAGATAATAAATCAACTTGTTTGACTAGTCTATTAAAACGCATAAGCATTGCAAATCCTATAATACAAAGCCCAATAAGGATCCCTAACCATATGCCCCTTCCACCATAGCCAAATCTAAATGCTAGTAAATAAGCACCTGGAAAAGCAATTAGCCAAAAGCCAAAAACACTAATAACCATTTGATAAGTAGTATCTTTTAAACCTCGCAGCGAACTACCAACAGTAAAACGAATTGCCTCAAATAATAGCAAGAGCCCAACTATAGGGAAAAAACTCTTGATTAGAACGATTACCTTTTGAAGATCATTAGAGTTTGTGTCGATAATTATTTTTATGGTTTGTTCAGGAAATACGATATAGAACAAACTAAATATAATCATCGCGATTAAAGCTATAATAAAGCTAACTGCACTAGCTATCCTTATTTGATTACGATCATTATGTCCTACTTCATTGCCTACGCGTATAAAAGCAGCTTGTCCTATACCAAATAATACCACTAAACCCATCATTAAATACTGATGAGATACTCGGTAAGCTGCTAAAGTAGTAATCCCTATGGCACTCATCATGAAGGTTATGATTGCAAAAAATATGAGCTCACTGCAATACATAAAACCTATAGGCAAGCCTATGCGTAATATTTCTTTAAAAAATTTGTGATTTAAAATCCACCATTTTTTAAACAGTGCATATATTTTGAATTCTTTAGAAAAATATATATAACATCCAAAGAATATAGAAACCATATAATATGATGCGGCTAATCCATAACCAATACCAGCTAAACCAGTTTTAGGAAAGCCAAATTTACCAAATAAAAATACATAATAAAAAAATATTTCAATTGGTATGGATAAAAGACTTATATACATTACAGGTTTTGTCTTAGTAATACCATTGAAAAATTGCTCAATTACTACCAATATGTTAAATGGTAACATAGACCATGCTAACGAGTAAAAAAATGATTTAGCACAAGTAATAACTTTGGGGTCTTGTTTTGTTAGAATTAAGATCATTGGTGATAACCACATTATCAACATCATAGGTATGGAACATAATATTGCTAGAATGATTCCTTGTTTAAAACAGATGCTAATACTTTGACTATCTTTAGCTCCAAAACTTTGTGCTATCATGACACCTATTGCAAAAAAAATCCCTGTGAAAAAAATAACTACGGATAGGTATATGCTCCATACTAAAGCGCTTGCAGCTAATGGAATTTCACCCAGATGGGATGTCATGCCAGTGGCAATAAAGGCATTTAAACCAAAAAGCACTTCAGATGCTACAAGTGGTATTACCAACCTTATGGTGTATTTAAATTCTGAAATTGTATTTGGTAACTTAAATATAGAAGAATTCACACCACACCTCAATTATTAAGAATTATTAAATAGTACTCATATATGTGCTAAATAGTTACTAAGTTTTTACTTTATAAATATTTATATAAAATTTTGTTAATCCTCTCTAACACCTGTTTCCTAGCTGAAGAAATAAAAAAATGATCGCCTTCAAATTCATATATTTTACACTCATTATTTGTTTCTTGCTCCCAAGCAAATATTTCTCCTCGATCAACAGAAACATCATTAATTCCAGTAAAAACAAAAATAGGGATCTTCAGTGCCGGCGAGGAAGAATACGAATAATTTTCTGACAAATAAAAATCAGCACGAAACCGTGGTAATAGAAAGTTTAGTAATTCTTGACAATATAAAATTTCATCACTAATGCCTCCATATTTCTCATTCATCTTTTTTATAAATAAATTATCAGATAGATGGCTAAATTTTTCTTGCTTATATAAGTTAGGCGCGCAGTTTCCTGACACAATTAAACATTGAGGTTGAGGAAACGCATCAGTAGTCAATCTTCGTGCTAATTCGAAAGCAATAATAGCTCCAAGACTATGGCCAAATAGTGCATAAGGCTTGCTAGTAAATATCAATTTATTAGAAATAATTTTATCAATAACTTCATTAAAATCATTTAGAAATAAATGATTATGAAGTGCTTCTCGACCAGGCAATTGGAAAGAAATTAGCTGTATTAGATTTGGTAAATCCTTTTGCCATCCACTAAAAAAAGATGCTGCGCCCCCAGCGTGATGAAAGCAAATTAAATTAAGTTTTGAAAAAAAACTCTTTCCTTGAAACAAAAACAACTGGTTCTGTGTTACATTTTCTTCCATTATTACTACTTGTTTTAGTCAACACTATTTTTTTGAACTAGGAATACTGACCTATGTTACTAAATTATGGGCCTATGGTTTAAGGTTTAAATACATAACTGTCTTAATATATTATTTGTATATTTGAACCAGCTAACCTAACTTTACTTTGAGTAAGTAAATTTTCATACGTTTGTCATGGCAAGCTAATTTCTTATTTTTCCGAATCCTAAAGCAAGTCCAGCATTAAGTCAAGCGTGTATGGGGTCACTCTGTGTATAGGGTCACTCAGATTCTCCCGCTTCAGCATAAGATGCCGAAACCATATTATGATCCTGTTGAAACCCAGATTTTTAAAAACTACTTTTAAAAGAATACTGGAGATTTTAGCTTTGATTTTTAGCAATACCGCTATATCTGGTTCTTTTTCTTTTCTTAGAAAATATACTTTCATATGGCGCTCTAATTGAACTGATCCAACGATCTAAATCTCTATGCGGCCGTAGGCAGAGTACCACGAGTTTACCCATGGGTGAATGAGCCCGCAAGCAGTATAATAGATGCATGGAATACATAAAAACAGGGCATAATCTACACATGGTAATGGGTCAGTTGAAAAGCCAATCGGCGTCTGAGCTGCGTAAAAGATTTAAGTGGATAAATCTAAAAAAAGCAGTTGGAGTTTGTTATAAATTTTTAACCAACTGAAATTGTATGTTTTTTTAGGGTTTTTCTAGAAACAATATTCACCATCTTGGTGTACATTTTTTCAGAAAAAAATCGTAAGGTTATTATCATATTCAAACTATTGCATTATATCTTGGTAATTCCAACTACTCTTTTTAGGATAATTAGGATAAATAGTCATCCCAGAACAACCCACTTTTTTATAATTCAATCTTGTGAGTTATTCAGTCATTAAATCTCAACTACAAAATTTAATAAATTTCCAAAAAAATCTTTGTATAAATCCCAAAAAA
>JAISFD010000005.1 GCA_031263815.1 Coxiellaceae bacterium
GTTTAGAACGTCGTGAGACAGTTCGGTCCCTATCTGCCGTGGGCGTTAGAAATTTGAGAGGAGCTGCTCCTAGTACGAGAGGACCGGAGTGGACGTATCTCTGGTGTTCCGGTTGTCACACCAGTGGCACAGCCGGGTAGCTATATACGGACAGGATAACCGCTGAAAGCATCTAAGCGGGAAACCTTCCTCAAGATTAGATTTCTCGTGAGATTTATCTCACCTAAAGATCCGTTGAAGACTACAACGTTAATAGGCTGGGTGTGGAAGTGCAGTAATGCATGTAGCTAACCAGTACTAATTGATCGTGCGATTTGACGATGCAACCTCAAAATGAAGAAGAACTTATGCTGTTACTCAATTATCGAAATTGTTTAAGGTAAATGAAATGCGTGGTCTGGGCCCGCGGTTACCAAAAAATTAGTAGGGTTTTGTTTTAAATTTTAGAAAGACTCGATTAGTAGAGTTTTTAAAAAGGTTTCCTGGCAGTTTGAGCTAGTGGGTACCACCTGATCCCATTTCGAACTCAGTAGTGAAAACACTAAGCGCCGATGATAGTGTGAGGTTTCCTCATGTGAAAGTAGGTCACTGCCAGGATCAATTTTCTATCTTATCTCCCCCATGATACTTCCGATTTTGGTAGACTTTTTAAATCAATCAGGGAAAAAAGCATGGTATCAGTAAGTTCTCCATTTGAAACTGCTCTAGTACTGTTACGTAAGATTCCATCAAGTTCAAATCCTAAACGTTTAGGAACCAATTGTGCGCGAATATTTTTTATTTCACATTTAATTTCAATACGGTTTACTCCTAATTGTAGAAAACAGTAATGAGTTAAGGCATTAATCGCTTCAGTTATATATCCTTTTTTAGTTTGTGAGGTTCGTAACCAATAGCCAAATTCAAACTTGGGTATGTCCCAAACAATATTCCATATCACAACATTGCCTAAGAATTTATTACTCTCTTTGTCAATAATCCAAAGAGGGAGTCCAATGTTATTATTATTTTTTGTGATCCAATTTGTATTACATGATTTAATGTATTCTTCAACCCGTGATGTAATTGGAAAATACTTGGCCCATAGTAACCATGGTTGTAGCTCGTTCATAGATTCAGTTACTGCATTAAAATAATTGTGAATGTCATCCCGAGATAAAATTGGTTGGCTTAATATTAAACGTGTAGTAGTAATTGGTAGTGGGAAATCAGTTGTGGGTGAGAGCATATTTTTCCTTTTGTTTCTTTTTTATGAAATATATGTCATATCTAGAACTTCCGCCTGAAGACAATTGTAAGTTAGGTTCTAGTTTTCCTAAGTAGTCAGCATGTCTTGGTCTTTTTATTATAACTCGATTTTTTGCACATTTTAATGCCGCTCCAAGCATTTGGGGTGCATCATTGTCATCACCTACCAGTTCATGTAGCACCCCCATGGTTTTTTTATTTAATGCTGAATTAGTGCGTTTTGGGTACATTGGATCTAGATATATAATATCCGGTTTTTTAAATCTACCTTGTAGCACTTTGTTGATGTAATCAATAGATTGTGTAGTATGTAAGTTTATTTTGTAATTGTTAATTTGCGAGTTTTTCTTTAAGCGCTCTAAACCGTCTTCTAATAATACGCTAATTATAGGGGAGCGTTCGAGCATCATAACTTCACAACCTAAAGATGCGAGTACAAAAGCATCTATGCCTAAACCTGCAGTAGCATCAATTACAGATAGCCCTTGTTGGTTTTTGATACCGATAGCTCTAGCGATTAATTGTTTTTTGCCGCCGCCATATTTAATTCGATAATTTATGGATGGTGCTAGGAAATCAACAAAGATGGGTTTTGTATGTTTTGTCTTGGTTTCTCGTAGTTCAAGACGATCAAGAGTGACAGCTAAGAGAAATGAAAAACATTGGTTAATATGGTCTTGTTTAATTAGTGGCAAATATAGTTTGGCGGCTAAATCTTTAGCTTTTGTTAATACCGAATCACAAGTGGGCATCACGGCGATTTTGTTATCATGAATTTTTGCTATTCCGGGTGACATAAGTTAACATATGATTAATATTGTCTATACTGAAATGGAGTTTATATATGCTAAAGCTATTTATCAAAGGTTTTTTTATTACAGTCTTAATAGTAACCCCTGTCTTTGCGAGTGATACGTTGAGTACTTTTCATAGGCAGGCTGATATTAGTTATCCTGAACCGATTGCTGAAGAAGCATATTTTGCAACAAAAGCTCCTATGGAATCTAAAATAATGAAGCATGTTGGTATAAATCTCGGCATTGGTATAGTTCCTTTGAAATCAGAAGTTACTATAAATAATGTAAGTCAAACTCAAGATAAAAGACCGATGATTTATAATGCTGGTATTGATTATGGTTATGGCGGGAACTTACAACATCTTTATATAGATGCTGAATCGGGTGCAGTTTTTAATTTGTTAGACAGATCTATCACTGATACTGTTAATGGTCATAGTACGGAACTGTCTGTTAAAATGCCGGTAACTGGCTATCTTGATTTGAGACCAGGTTTTTTAAGTTATAATCGTAATTTTTTGTTTTATGGTCGAGTGGGTGTTGGTGGTAGTTGGTTTAAACTCAAATTCACTGATAATACTGTAACTAATAGTACTGATGAAGTAAATTTTGGTTTGCGCTTGGGTGTAGGGTTAGAAAATATCATAAACGATACTTTCAGTTGGCGTATCGAATATGTTCATACTAAATATAAGAAGATTAATAATAATGCTTATAGTTTGAAGTCTTCAGCCAATCAGGTTGGATTAGGTTTAATGGTATATTTTTAAGAATTTATAAATCTCTGTTTTTGTTTATAACGGTAACTAAATTTAACTCCATCCTCTATTCTTAAGGCAGTTAAGCTACCACCCCAGACACAACCGGTATCGAGCGGTATAATGTTGGAGTCGTCAGTTGCGCCTTCTAGAGCCGCCCAGTGACCAAAAATGATTTTTATGTTTTTAGTTTTACGCCAAGGGATTTTAAACCATGGAAGATATCCTGGAGGCGCAGTGTCAGCTTTACCAGCATGATCAAATTCTAAATTTCCTTCTAAATCGCAAAAGCGCATTCTCATAAAAGCATTGGTAATAAAACGGTATCTATCCCATCCTCTGAGATCCTCATGCCAGATAGAAGGTTTGTTTCCATACCCATGTTTTAAAAAATCAAGATAATCTTCACTGTGCAATATTTTTTCTACTTCTTTAGCATATTTTATAGCGCTTATTAGATCCCACTGAGGATAGATTCCGGCGTGTACTAATACACAATTATACTTTTGATCATAATAAATCAGAAATTGGCTTTTGAGCCACTCTATTAGTTTTTTACCATCAGGTGCAATTAAGATTTGCTTCAAATAACTTGTGTTAAAATTTGCTGTTTTGTTATAAAGATTTAATAAGTGGAGATCGTGGTTTCCCAAGATTATTTTAGTATTAGGTAGATCTTTAATGAAGCGAAGCACTTCTAACGATTTTGGGCCACGGTTAACTAAGTCACCCACAAACCACAGACTATCATTGTGGTAGTCATAATTGATTACCTTTAAGAGTTGTTCGAGTTCATCGAAACAGCCTTGAATGTCGCCTATGCAGTAAGTTGACATTTTATGGATTGACTATTATAAAATCGTCTTTACTTACTCCGCATATTGGACAAGACCAACTTTTGGGTAGATTCTCAAACGAAGTTTCTGGTGGAATTTTGTTATTAGGATCACCTAAATTGAGATCATAGATATAACCACAGATATTACATGAGTATTTTTGCATGTTTCGTATGCTCCTATTTTCCTTTAATATATTTTTTAATTTTCTGGCCAATTAGTAAAGGGAAACGGTTTAGTTTCTGAGTTAAAAACTAGAAAACTTATAACTTGTAAAAGATAGCTATTTAAATTTTTAGAAAATTCTAGCAGTTTGATATTTGGTTTATCAGTTAATAAAACTGTAACAAATTGGAAGAGAGCAATGAGGTTAATTAGGATTGAGGTAATGTGTTTTACTATCACAAAAAGCAACATCAGTAAACCCCTAACCCATTTTGCTTTTACTAGTAGTTTTTCCTTTAGATCTTTTTGCATAATTGTTTCCTTTTAATGATAAGTTAATAATAATTAATTTTACCATATTTTTATTTATTCATGTAGGAGCTATTTTTTGTGTTTTATTTGTTAATACTATTTGCTGGGTGAAACTTACATTAACCATATGTATTTTAACAAATTTATTAGTAATAATAAGGCATTACGTTTTGTTAGATAGTAATAAATCCATAGTTGAATTTTGGCCACATGAGAAAGGGAAGTGGTATTTAAAGAAAAGTTCTTCTGAAGTAGTTTCTGCTACGATTAGTTATCCAATATTTATTTTGTATTATTTAGTAATTATTAGTTTTATTTTAAACAGTGCATATTTGAAAGTATCTTTTACCTATCGGTAAAGATACACTATCTGACAGTGATTTTAGAAAGTTTAAAATGTTACTTAAGATGCATTAGACTAAGTTCAATCTAAAATGACTTTACCACTTTTACCAGAGCGCATAACCTCGAATCCTTCGAGGAAATTATCTACAGGAAAGCGATGGGTAATGATTGGATCAATATTAAGGCCATTTTGCAACAGTGCTATCATTTTGTACCAGGTTTCAAACATTTCACGTCCGTAGATGCCCTTGATAAATAAGCCTTTTAAGATAATTTGATTCCAGTCAATCATAGTAGTTTGGGGTAAAAATCCAAGAAGCGCTATTTTCCCAGCATGATTCATAGTCCTCTAATAGGTTGAAACCCCCATCTTCCAGATGGGAGAGACTTCAGTTATATTGTAAGGGTGACTGAATATACCCATAAGCCACATACAGTGTATCACCATCGTTACCA
>JAISFD010000016.1 GCA_031263815.1 Coxiellaceae bacterium
TAATGTAGCGTTTTTCAGCCGCAGGACGGCTGCGGTGTGCGAAGCACAACGATGTGTCGCGGCCATGCGAACTGATTTTAGGGGTCACGATGGCCTAAAATCTATAGTGAGCATAGCGATACGCTTGAGCCTCTCATGATTATCGGTGCTTTATTATCTATAGCAATCATGATCATCATCATGTTTGCTCCAACATTATCTTTGGTAGCTGAGATGTGTTCATATTTTATTTTGGGATTTATAATTAGCGTCCAGGTAATAGGTTACCCAATAATTGCTGAAAGTAATCCACATGCATTGATCGCTACTGCAACAAGCCTTGCATCATTCTTAATCACATCAAGCAATATTTTAGTACCGCTTTTCGGCTGGTTATTAGATCGTTCTCATGATATTCAAGTAACAGATGCTGTCGTTATCTATAGTCAAGCAGACTTTATTAGAGCTGACTACTTGATGCTGATCGGTACGGTTATTGCTTTTATCATATCTTTTTTAATCAAGGAAACTTATGGCAAACAATTTAAGCAAAATTAACTTGTACTAGTATAGGATCAACCATGGAAGAAAAGACTATTTTCCTCGCATTTGACTACGGAACCAGAAATATTGGGGTAGCGGTTGGACAAAAAATTACCAAAAGTGCTACTGCTCTACCCCCTTTAGTTGCCAAAAATAGGACCCCTCCTTGGAACAAAATTGACAATTTAATTAAAAATTGGCAACCAAAAGCATTAATAGTTGGAGTTCCATATAAAATTAATGGTGGTAATTTAGCCATTACTAAATTAGCACAAAATTTTATCAAGCAGTTAAAAAAACGTTACAATTTACCCGTCTATGCTGCCGAAGAACATTTAACTACCAAGGCCGCACGAGAAGAAATTTTTAAACAAGGTGGCTATCGAGCATTACAAAAAGAATCTGTAGATAGCATGGCTGCAAAAATTATTTTTGAAGAATGGGTGAGTAAGAAAACAAAAATATGATTTGCTATCTTTACAAAATGGTTAATTTAAGGTACTAGTAATGTATTAGCTAATACAAATAGCAGTGAGCTTTCTACCCATGCCATTATCGATTTTAAATTGGATTTTTAAATATTGGCAAATCCTACTTGTCGTTATCCTAGCTTTAGGGGTGGTGGTTTTTAGATTATGTAAAAAGTGGCCTCCTCAACGCTTTTACAAACAATATAAACAAAAGGTAAAAACTCTAGTAAAAAATGTACCACATGACTACTTAGTATTATTTACTAAATACTGGAAAAAACCTTTACTAATAGGTGCGACAACAGTTGCTATATGCATTATTTTGCCTTCTTCTATAAAGAACTCTGATATTTACAATCAAGCATCTAAAATACTAACAATAATTATAATTACTTGGTTAGCAATTCAAATCATCAAAACCATCAGAGACATAATAATTAAAGATGGTTTTAAATATCATAGTAATCTTAACGCCCAACGCATTAACACTCAGGTAGGCATTTTGGTGAAAATAGTTATATTGGTGTTAGTGATTATTGGGGTTTCACTAGTATTAGTGACATTTCCACAAATACGTGAGATAGGTATAAGCATCTTGGCTTCCGCCGGGATAGCTGGCATAACTGTAGGATTTGCTGCTCAAAAAAGCTTAGGCAATATTTTGGCTGGAATACAAATTGCCTTTACTCAGCCAATTAAAATTGGCGATGAGGTTATTATTGAAAATGAAACAGGCATAATTGAAGAAATAAATCTAACTTATGTGGTAATTCGTGCACTAGATAAAAGAAGAGCTATAATTCCGATTAATTACTTTATTGAAAAAGCTTTCCAAAATTTGACTAGGAACTCTTCGAATCTGTTAGGTATAGTATATATCGATGTTAATTATAATATGCCTATTTCAAAAATACGAGAAGCTTTAGATGCAATATTAAATGAAACTAACTTATGGGATGGTAAAATTAAAGATTTACAAGTAACCAATACTAAACCTCAAGCTGTTGAATTGCGAATATTAGCTTCTGCTTCGAACCCTACTAATGCATGGGATCTAAAATGTTTTATCAGAGAAAAGCTAATCTGCTTTCTGCAAAAAGAGTATCCACATTGTTTGCCGAAGTTAAGAGTAGAAATCGAAAAACAACCGTAGCCCTAGCCAGAATATAAAGTTATGCTAAAATTTTTGATTGCCCCTTCAATATTATCAGCTAATTTATCCTGTTTGGGGAAAGAAGTTAGTGCTGTTTTAAAAGCTGGTGCTGATATTATCCATTTTGACGTAATGGATAATCATTATGTCCCGAACTTAACTTTTGGACCAATGATTTGCGAAGCGCTACGTAAATATGGGATTAAAGCCCCTATTGATGTGCATCTTATGACCCAACCCGTCGACAATTTGATTTCAGCTTTTGCAAAAGCTGGAGCTAGCTACATCACTTTCCACCCAGAAGCATCCCAACACATCGACCGTAGTCTACAACTTATCCACAATCATGGATGTAAAGCAGGGCTGGCATTGAACCCAGCAACTTCTCTTGACTGTTTAGAATATGTCTGGGAGAAACTAGATTTAATTCTATTAATGGCGGTGAATCCAGGTTTCGGCGGCCAAAAATTTATTCCGAACGTTTTTAATAAAACTAAACAACTGCGCGCATTAATCGACAACAAAAAAAATCACCATAAACCATCATTGGAAGTAGATGGCGGCATTAATCTTGATAACTGTGAAAAAGCTGCAAAAGCAGGGGCAAATATTTTTGTGGTAGGTTCAGCAATTTTTAATGCGAAAGAACCATACAAAAACATTATCACTAAAATGCGAAAAAGTTTATCTCAACAATAGAGCATGTATGACTGCAAATATAATTGATGGCAATAACATAGCCAAAGTCCTCCAACAAAATATTAGTGACCAAATTAAAGAACGTAAAGCCAAAGGATTACGTATCCCTGGTCTTGCAGTAATAATTGTTGGCGAAAATCCTGCTTCTAAAATCTACGTGGCTAAAAAACGCAAAATATGTCAAGAATTGGGAATGTTTTCTCAAGATCATAACCTACCTGAAAGCACATCTGAAACTGAACTTTTAAATTTAATTAACTCTCTAAATCAAGATAATACTATTGATGGTATTTTAGTCCAATTACCTCTGCCAAAACAGATACGAAGTAACAAAGTATTAGAAAATATTTTACCAGATAAAGATGTTGATGGTTTTCACCCATACAATCTTGGTAAACTTTCTATTGGGCAACCAATTCTACAACCATGTACACCCAAAGGGATTATGACTTTATTAAAATCTACGGGGGTTGACTTAAAAGGTATGAATGCCGTAGTGATAGGTGCTTCTAATATTGTTGGTAAACCGATGGCTATGGAATTAATTAATGCGAGATGCACTGTTACTATTTGCCGTAGTACTACCCAAAATTTACCATCAGTAGTCAGGCAAGCGGACATTATCGTCGTGGCAACTGGAGTAGCCCAAATGGTTAAAGGGGACTGGATCAAAAAAGGTGCCATCGTCATTGATGTTGGTATCAATAAACTCCCTAATGGTAGACTTGTGGGTGATGTTGATTTTGATCAAGCTAAAGAATATGCAAGCTGGATCACTCCTGTTCCTGGTGGTGTAGGCCCTATGACCGTTGCAACTTTAATGGAAAACACTTTCCATGCCGCTACGGTTTTACATGATACAGTATAAAGAATATAACTATTCTTCTTGCTGCCGTATCACATTTTGGCTTTTTAATATGTGGAGAGCCTCATATAGC
This sequence comes from Coxiellaceae bacterium, assembly GCA_031263815.1. GTDB lineage: Bacteria > Pseudomonadota > Gammaproteobacteria > UBA9339 > UBA9339 > UBA9339. The sequence continues at coordinate 3,783 of JAISFD010000016.1, forward strand.
TGATAATCTGTATAAGCCAATTCAAGTTCAGTTTTTGATTGCGTCTGTTGTTTTTCAAGCCTTGAAACAGATTTGGAGTCACCATCCTCACCACCATTTTCAATATGATCTATAAGTGCTGATTCATCAATTCTCGGAATTTCCTGATCTTTGTTACCATCACGAGAAAGCTGGATATCTTCTACATTAATATCAGGTTCAATTCCTTTGGCCTGAATCGAACGTCCAAGAGGAGTATAATAAAGAGCAGTAGTTAACTTTATTGCACCAGTTTTATCAATAGGAATTAAAGTTTGTACTGAACCTTTACCGAAACTAGTAACCCCAACAATTATAGCACGTTTGTGGTCTTGCAAAGCACCAGCTACAACTTCGGCTGCCGAAGCAGATCCTTCATTAATCAGAACTACCATAGGAATATTTAGTACTAGATCTCCGACAGTAGCCTTAGCAGATATTTGTGATTCATTAACCTGACCTTTAGTATAAACAATTAAATTATTGTTTTTGAGAATCCGTGCATCAAGAAAATCATTCGCTATTTTAACAGCAGAAATTAATAACCCACCAGGATTACTTCGTAGATCTAACACTAACCCTTTAAGTTTTCCCTTAGATTCTCTTTGCATCTTCCTAATTGCACGCACCATATCCCTTTCCGTTGGTTCTTGAAAATACGCCACTCTAACATATCCATACCTAGGTTCAAGTACGCGACTTTTTACAGTTTGGATTTTGATAATTTCACGACGTAAGTTAAATACCAAGGGTTTGCTTACATTTTTACGAACAATAGTTAAAATAAGACACGTTCCTTTCTTACCACGCATCATACTAATTGCGTCCTTTAAGGTCATATCACGAACAAGCTTCTTATTAATCCGAATAATATAATCACCAGCTTTAATGCCAGCTTTATATGCCGGAGTATCATCAACAGGAGCAATTACTCGAATAGCACCATGAGCAGGAATAACCTCAACCCCAATGCCACCAAACTTACCTATAGTCTCCATTTCAAGTTCTTTGAGATCTTCAAGAGTAAGATACGAAGAATGCGGATCAAGGCTAGAAAGCATGCCACTAATAGCATGGTTAAGTAAAGTCTTATCATCAAGTGGCTTATAATAATATTTTTTTACATCAGTAATAATTGACGCGAGACGATCTAAACTATCTACAGACCAACTTTCTCCTTCTCCATCATGGCTACTATTCACTCTTCCACTTAAAACCCCTTGATGATTAAAAGCGAGTAAACACAAAATAACGCCAATCAATAGTTTGATATTATTACGCATAAAGCTACTATATATTATTCCAAGAGTCCCTTACTGTTACTTTATAACAAATTGTAAAATAAAGTCTAGATTTTTGCACAACTAATTCCTAATTTCTCGGTCTCTTCTCCAACCTCCGATCGCTGCGAGCCAGGAAGAGCGAAGCGAAGGAGAGTAGTCCGCGGTAGCTGACGATTTTTAGCAGAACGGAGTGAGTGCTAAAATCTATAGTGAGCATAGCGACACACTTGTCTTCTTTTTTAAAACGTCTTTAAAAATATCCTTAAATATTTCTTTTGGAGATTTTAGTAAGGTGACACTATCTTGAGGGGAATCCTGTAATGGCTGTTGATTAGGTATGTAACTCATATAAACTCTCCCTCCTTAGAGAAGGGGAAAAATATAGCACATTATATCAAAATAAGCTATTAAAAATTCAAGACTTTCTAAGATTTAGCTAAATTTTCAGGATTAATAGGCTTGCCATGATAACGGATGGCAAAATAAAGTCCGGATTCATTAGTGTCACTTTTTCCAACCGTTGCAATCACTTCTCCAGCATTAACTTGAGCATTTAATCCCCTACGAAAACTCTTATTATGTCCATAAAGACTCATATAACCATGACCATGATCAATAATCAAAAGCAATCCATAACCCGTAAGCCAATCAGCGTAAATAACTTTACCAGAAGAAACTGCGTAGATCTCCTGATTTTCAGGTGCACTAATAATGATTCCGTTCCATTTCCAAGAACTCCGCTCAATTGGACTACCAAAATGAGTAACAATTGTTCCTTTAGTCGGCCAAATAAAATTCCTGCAGAACCACTTCTTGAGTCTAGGTGGCACAGCAACTGACGTACGAGGAGTCAATCTATTAACTAATGTCTCCAAGTTTCTCTTAGCAATTAAAAGCCGATTTAACCTTTCGTTCTGTAAAGCAATTTTATTTTTTAATGAATTTAGAACTTGACTACGCTCGTTTTTAGTTTTTTCCAATTCTAGTCTTTGCTGCCCTTGTTTTTTCTCTATCTTCTCCAAACTTTGGGTTTCGTATTTAATTTTTTTTCTATTCTGCCCCAAACCTGCAAAAGCTTTTTTAATGTTACGCATCTGTTCAAAACGAGCTATGAGAATATATTTATGGTATGCTAAAACTACTTCAGGCGTTATTTCTTTCTTCCTATTCATTAAAATCACTTTGAAATATCCTGGCTGTTTGATCTGATAGACTAGATTAATTTGATCTACAAGCTTTTCTTGTACATTTTTCAATTTATTTTGTTGATGTAACTGTTCTCTTGCTAATTTTGCCAAAATCTTTTTTCGTTGTCGGAGGTTTTTTTCCGTTTTCCTATAGCCAGCTTCAAGAAGTATTATTTTCCTCTGGAGATTATTTAATTGCTGTTTAACCGAAAACTGTTGCTTTTTTTTCTGGGTAAGATCAGTTTTAATTTTGGAAATTTGCCGTAAAACATTATCAAGTTTATTAGTGCTATTTTCTCCGGAAACTGCTGGCTGCAAAAAAGCCCACAAGAGAATTATTATACTTACTTTTATTGAAATACAAGCTCGCACTTCTTACTTTAGTTTAATCATTGTCTCTCCTGTCATCTCCTGGGGTTGTTCTACTCCCATAAGATATAACAGTGTTGGTGCAACATCTATTAATTTGCCTTCATTTCTAGTCACCAAAGCTTCACGTCCAAAGTAAACAAATGGCACTAAATTAGTAGTATGTGCTGTATATGACTCTTTGCCTACGTAATCAACCATCTGTTCAGCATTGCCATGATCCGCAATAATAGTCATTTCACCGCCAACCTTTTGTAAAACTTCAACTACTCGACCAAGACAAAAATCAACAGACTCTATAGCTTTGACAGCTGCATCAAATTTACCTGTATGGCCAACCATATCAGGATTAGCATAATTACAAATAATGATATCATATTTTTGGGAAAGTATCGCTTCCACTAATTTATCAGTAACAATAAAAGCACTCATCTCCGGCTTAAGATCATAGGTAGCAACTTTAGGGGATGGTACTAAAATTCGATCTTCTTTGACAAATGGTTGTTCCCTACCCCCATTAATAAAAAAGGTAACATGCGCATATTTTTCAGTCTCAGCTATCCTTAGTTGAGTTAGATCATTTTTCTCTATTATTTCACCCAAAACATTGGTTAAATTATCTGCAGGGTAAGCAACTTGGACTTTCAAATCAGCAGCATATTCAGTTATGGTCACATAGGAAGTAAGATCTGGGACAAACTCCCGTTTAAAACCACTAAATTGAGGATCAGTAAAAGCATAACTTATTTCCCGACCACGATCGGAACGGAAATTCATAAAAATCACTACATCATTATCTCCAATAGTAATTGGTTTTTCGTTCAATTCGTGAATAGCTGTAGGTTTAATAAACTCATCAGTTTCATTTCTAGCATAAGCAGCTTCGAGTGCTAATTTGGCATCAGCAAAATGATGCTCCGACTTACCTAAAGTAAACACATCATAAGCTAGCTGTACCCTTTCCCATCGTTTATCACGATCCATACCATAGTAACGTCCACCAATTGATGCAATCTTACCACAATGTAGTTCTTGCATTTTATTCAACATCGATTGGATTGGCTCCATTGCAGATTTAGGTGGAGTATCACGACCATCAAGAAAAGCATGAACATAAACTCTATTTAACCCACGTTTTGCCGCTAACTCTACCATAGCTTCCATATGAATATTTCTGCTATGAACACCGCCATTAGAAAGTAACCCTAAAATATGTAAAGCACCACCTGCAGCTAAAACATCATCTACAGCTTTATTTAAAACCGGATTCTTAAAAAATTCCCCTGATTCAATAGCAAGATCAATCCTCGTCAAATCTTGTAGAACAAAACGCGCAGCTCCGATATGCAAATGCCCTACCTCAGAATTACCCATTTGACCACGTGGCAAACCAACATCTAACCCAGATGCCGAAAGTAAAGCATGAGGACAATTCTGCCACAATCTATCAAAATTAGGTTTGTGGGCAGAAGCGATAGCATTACCCTGCAAGTTTTCACTATATCCCCAACCATCAAGAATTAAAAGTATCATTGGTCGATGTTTTAACTTGGCCATAACTTTTTCTTTTCAAGGTCAAATTCCAGCATTGTAATTCTAATAAAGAAAACCAACATTGTTATTATGCCTCTCTTGCCCATCAAGTTGCAACAATAAGATTTAGGTATATACTTATTCCTACTGAAAATTAACGACAAATATTTTCTATGGTAAAACAAATTCTCCAGTTTATACATAACCATTGGTTATTGTGCTCCATGGGTGCAGTCGTTTTAGTACTACTAATTTTTGAAGAGCTAAAAGGAAAAATTAGTAACGTTAAAAAACTTTCAGCTCAAGAAACTTCTCTATTGCTGAGTAGAGAAAATGCCACCATAATAGATCTACGTAACCAAAAAGCTTTCGCTAATGGGCATATTTTAGGAGCTAAAAATATTGCTTATAATGATATCGACCATCACTTAAAAAAACTTGAGGCTCACAAAAATAACCCTCTAATCTTAGTAGATGATAATGATACTAATACTGCTTCAGCAAGCACTAAATTGTATAAACAAGGGTTCACAAAAATTTATACCTTAGCTGGAGGATTAAACTCCTGGAAAGAGGCACAATCACCTCTAATAAGAGATTAACTACATTATGACAGAAGAAACCCAAACATCTAGTGACGAAGCTCACCACAAATTTAGTATTCAACGTATTTATACTAAAGATATTTCATTTGAAACGCCAAATACTCCAGAAATTTTTCAAACTGAGTGGCGTCCACAAGTTGACATAAACTTAAAGACTGATCATAAAAAACTATCGGACACTATTTATGAAGTAGTTCTACAACTTACAGTTACAGCTAAACTCCAAGACAAAATGGCCTTTTTAGTAGAAATAAAACAAGCGGGTATTTTTATGCTTAAAGAGTTTACTGATGAACAACTAGGAAGTATGTTTGGCAGCTTCTGCCCCAATATCCTATTCCCTTATGCACGCGAGCTTATATCAGAAACCATCTCTCGTGGTAGCTTCCCACCGTTATACCTAGCTCCGATTAACTTTGATGCTTTTTACCAAGAACAATTAAAACAAAAAAACAACTAATTACGCTCTATAGCATATACTCGAAGTGGTTGTTTCATTTAGCAACTAGTGCAAGTTTTAGCTTTTTCATAGCACTTTCTTCTATCTGTCGTACCCGTTCTGCTGAAACACTATATTTTGCAGCCAGTTCATGTAAAGTTGCTTTATTTTCTTGCAACCAACGCTGTTCTAAAATATCACGACTTCTCTCATCCAATTGAGATAAAATTTCAGCTAAACGAATACTCTTAAGATTATCAACTTCATCTTCTGCAATCTCATCTGCCGGATTTTTAGTATCCGCTGCTAGATAATGTACCGGCAAATAACAATTTTCTTCTGTATCACCGTCATCATGCACATCAAATGTTACATCAGTATTGTGCATTCTCGCTTCCATATGACGTACATCTTCGGGATCAACTTTTAACTCCTTAGCTATGTTTAACACCTCTGCATTACTGAACCAATTTAATTTTTTGGGTATGCGTCGCAAGTTGAAAAATAGCTTACGCTGAGCCTTAGTAGTAGCAATTTTTACTATCCGCCAATTACGTACAACAAATTCATGAATCTCCGCTTTAATCCAATGAATAGCAAATGACACCAATCGTACGCCTAGAGTAGGGTCAAAACGCTTTATAGCCTTCATCAAACCCACATTACCTTCTTGAATCAAATCGGCCTTGGATAGACCATAACCAAGATAACTTTTAGCAACATGAACAACAAAACGAAGATGTGCTAATACTAATTGACGTGCAGCATTCAAATCGCCTTTTTGATGAAATTTGTTAGCAAGCTCTATCTCCTCCGTAGCTGTTAACATAGGGATTTGATTGACCCAATAAATATATGCATCTATACTGCCTATTGATGGCAACATAGCTAAAGTCTTAGAATCACTGTTGTTGTTCAATAAATTCATATTATTATTTTAGCACTCTTATGCCGAGAGTGCTAAAAATAAAAAAATGTTTATAATCAAAAAGATATACCTAAATGACTCTAAAAAATTATTATTCATGGAATGGTAATAGTCTTTCACTAGAACTACATATACAAACCAAAGCTCGGAAAAACGCCATCATTGGAGTTCACAACAAGCGTTTAAAAATTGCTATTACTGCAGCTCCAAGTGCGGGCAAAGCAAACAACTACCTCATAAAATTCCTCGCAACATATTTTAATGTTACACAAAACCGGATAAAAATTATTAAGGGACTTACCAATAAATATAAAACTGTCTTAATCTCCAACCCTACAAATAAAATAGGTTTCCCTTGCATTATGGTTCAAAATAAGTTGAAATAATATAATAAATCACCATCTAATTTAAGGAGGAAACCAATGAATGAAAATACCAAAATTATCACTGATGATTCTTTTGCCGATGAAGTACTACAATCTAAAATTCCAGTTTTAGTAGACTTTTGGGCTGAATGGTGTGGCCCATGTAAAACGATTGCTCCTATCATAGATAGTGTAGCTAGTGAGTTTGTTGATAAAATAAAATTTGCAAAAGTAAATGTCGATGAAAATAATAAAACATCTACCAACTATAATATCCGTGGTATTCCAACTCTAATTCTATTTAAAGACGGTAAAATTGTGGCAACTAAAACTGGGGCTTTAACTAAACCTCAATTAATAGACTTTATCAATACCAATTTACTATAACTCCAATATGATTTATCTCTATGATTTTTAGCTAATTGAGTAATAAACAAAACAGAACAAATAAAAACTTGACGGAGTTAAAATCAACATTATAATTTGAGGCAATCTTTCCAGTTAAAATAACCAATTAAATGCATTGAGTTTAATGATGTAAAATTCCATCCCTCAGTTTCTAAAGTTCCGGGATTTTTATAAACAATAATTCATTTTTATAACTTTTAATAAATTAAAATATGCGAGAAAAGAATAATTCATCTCCCTTAATAATAAAGAGCAGTAGTACTACCAAAAATCATACTAGTAATGTGAAATTATCGATACCATCAGAAGTAGTAGAGTCCGAACCAAAGATTTTAACTGCAACTGCTAGTCACGATACTAAAGCTAAATCTGAAGAAAACACAAAAAAGTCTCTAGCAGAAATCAAAATAACTAGTCTTACTGAACTTAAAACTAAAACTCCAAATGAGTTGATGGATTTAGCTCATAATTTAGGGGTTGAAAACATTGCCCGTATGCGCAAACAAGATATGATTTTTGCAATCTTAAAAGCGCATGCCCAAAATAATAAAGATATCTTTGGTGATGGTGTATTAGAAATATTGCCCGATGGGTTTGGTTTCTTACGATCTGGTGATAGTTCATATTTGGCTGGCCCCGATGATATTTATGTATCACCTAGTCAAATCAGGCGCTTTAACTTAAGGACAGGTGATACCATTTCAGGAAAGATTCGGCCGCCTAAAGATAATGAACGCTACTTCGCTTTATTGCAAGTAGATAAAATTAATTTTGATGATCCAGAAAACACTACTCATAAAATTCTATTCGAAAACCTTACCCCACTCTTCGCCAATAAACGTCTTAAAATGGAACGGGGTAATGGATGTTCAGAAGACATCACCGCAAGAATTATCGACCTTGTGGCGCCAATAGGAAAAGGACAACGTGGCTTAATTGTATCACCACCAAAAGCTGGCAAAACTATTATGTTGCAAAATATCGCACATTCCATTACGGCAAACCATCCTGAGTGCTATCTTATTGTATTACTCATTGATGAACGCCCAGAAGAAGTTACCGATATGTCTCGCTCGGTCAGAGGCGAAGTTATAGCTAGTACCTTTGACGAACCAGCAACTCGACACATTCAAGTAGCAGAAATGGTCATAGAAAAAGCTAAACGTTTAACCGAACACAAAAAAGATGTAGTTATTTTACTAGATTCAATCACCAGGCTTGCCCGTGCTTATAATACAGCAAGCCCCGCTTCCGGTAAGGTACTAACCGGCGGTGTCGATGCTAATGCTTTGCAACGCCCCAAAAGGTTTTTCGGTGCTGCACGTAATATTGAAGAGGGTGGTAGTCTAACTATTATTGCAACTGCTCTAGTTGATACTGGCTCAAAAATGGATGAAGTGATATACGAAGAATTCAAAGGTACAGGTAATATGGAAATCCACTTAGATCGACGTATAGCAGAAAAACGGGTATTTCCATCCATTGATATTAATCGTTCTGGCACTCGCCGTGAAGAACTCACCGTACCACCAGATGAACTACAAAAAATGTGGATCCTGCGCAAGATTCTCCACCCTATGGATGAGATTGCAGCAACAGAGTTCCTTATTGACCGCCTCAAGACCACAAAAACTAACGAAGAATTCTTCGAAGCTATGAAAAAATCTGGTTAACACTAATAGAGAAATAAACCATGTGTGGCATTGTAGGTGCGATTTCAGAACGTAATATTAGTGATATTATAATCGAGTGTTTAAAACGTTTGGAATATCGTGGGTATGATTCGGCAGGTATTGCTGTCATCAATAATCGACATGTTTTAAAATGTCTTCGTACTGTCGGTAAAATTAAAGTTTTAGTTGATCAGTTAAAAATTACACCATTCACAGGACACATTGGTATAGCCCACACACGTTGGGCTACCCATGGTACCCCTACCGAACATAATGCCCATCCTCATACTTCTAACAATAATATTGCTTTAATTCATAATGGCATCATTGAAAACTACGAAGAACTGCGAAATAAACTCCTAAAACAAGGATTTAAATTCACAAGTGATACTGATAGTGAAGTTATTGTGCATTTAATCTATAGTTATTTACAAAAACAACATGATCTTCTTACGGCAATTCACGAAACAGTTAAAGAACTTTCCGGTACTTTTGCCTTAGCTATTATCAGCGTCCAAGAACCAAACAAACTTATTGCTGTACGCTCGGGAAGCCCAGTCGTTGTCGGTTTAGGAATAAATGAGAATTTCGTCGCTTCCGATACAACCGCATTACTACCAGTAACTAATAACTTTATTTACCTAGATGAGGGAGACTTAGCTGTAATCGAACAGAGAAAAGTTAGCATTTACAATGCTAACTTTCGTCTAGTAAAACGCCCAATAAAATCCTCGACAATGTCTATTTATAACATTGAACGAGGAAATTATCATCATTTCATGCAAAAAGAGATCTTCGAACAACCACATGTACTCGCTGATACTCTAGAAGAAAGACTACTAGAAAATGAGATTCCAGCTGAAATTTTTGGTAATTCTGCTAAAGATATTTTTAGTAAAACTGAAAAACTACAAATCATCGCTTGTGGTTCAAGTTTACATTCAGCTATGACAGGAAAATACTGGTTAGAAAAATTAACCCAAATTCCTTGCGGGGTAGAATTTGCCAGTGAATTTCGTTATCGAGAAACAGTAACGGAACCTAATACCTTATTCATTACCATTTCACAATCAGGTGAGACCGCAGATACTCTGGCAGCCTTACGCAAAGCTAAAAAACTACCATTTCTAGCTACTCTTACGATTTGTAATGTTCCAGAAAGCTCTTTAGTCCATGAATCAGATTTAGTATTTATGACTAGAGCAGGAGTTGAAATTGGGGTAGCTACGACTAAATCTTTCACCGCCCAATTAACTGCCCTTTTAATGTTGGCTATATCCCTTGGAAAATACCGCGGCCTTAGTTCAACAATTATCCAACAACTAATTAAGCAACTAAAACATTTGCCATTTCTAGCCGAACAAGCTCTAAAATTAAATGGTGAAATAAGCGAAATAGCTAAACTTTTGGAGCATAGTTTAAGTGTTTTTTATATTGGTCGAGGTATTAGTTACCCTATTGCTATGGAAGGTGCACTAAAAATAAAAGAAATTTCATATATTCACGCAGAAAGCTATCCAGCAGGGGAGTTAAAACATGGGCCAATAGCTCTAATTGATAACGAAACACCTGTAGTAGTAATATCTCCGGATGATAATATGTATGAAAAACTAAAATCTAATTTACAGGAGATTCATGCCAGAAGAGGGAAACTCATCATATTCGCTGATAAATCTTTAAATTATAACAATCACCCTAATTGGCATATTTGCAAAATGCCTAAAGTGGATAAAGAAATCGCTCCAATAATTTATACTATTCCGTTACAATTATTAGCATATCATGTAGCTTCAATTAAAGGTACTGATATAGATCAACCAAGAAATTTAGCAAAATCGGTGACGGTGGAGTAGATTCCTGTAGTTCATAGCAGTAATAGTGAAGAAATAAAATATGCGCAAATGGCTATCATCTCTCAGTTATATTTCAATAAATTTTATCGCCATATTGCTATTATTACCACTCTTATTCGGTTTACTAGCTGAAAAAAAATGCGCCCAATTGGCTGAAATTATTAATACTACTACGCCATTCAATGCAAAAATAATTAACTACCAACGAGGTTGGTTTAGTGCTACTGCTACAGCACAAGTATCTCTTGAGAAACTAGAGATCTCAAGTTCAAAACTGCAACCACTCGTAATTTCTGCCCATATTATTCATGGCCCAATGTTCATCGATTGGACACGCTTTCAATTCGCTCAAGCTATTGTTAACGTTGACATTAATTTTAATGCAGAACAAAACCGTTTGTCAAAACGAGCTGTAGATGCTAAACCAATTGCTTCAGCAAAAATTAAACTCAGATTAAGTGGTGATACTATTATAACTTTAAATAGCCTACCTTTTGCACATCAAGACCAAGAAAATGATATCTATTGGGAAGGCATAAAAACAAGATCAATTTTTTCACCTCTAGGCAATCAAGTTAAATCAGACCTTGATTTTTCTGGGATTGAAATCAAAAGAAAAGATTTCGATCTCCATATAGGAAAAATAACTAGTAGTTATCAAGGAAGTAAAACAACGGTTGGTCTATGGGTTGGCAAACGTGATCTCTTCCTTGATTCTTTCTCAACTAAAAATGACAACAACCATACCATAGCTTTTGATGGATTAGATATCCACAATATAGTAACCGAAAATCAAAAAAATTCTACCAATATTACTACCGATATCTCTATAAATAATATCAACATTAACGGCGGTATCTACAACCACAATAAACTAAACTTTGAGATCGATAAACTTGATCAAACCCTACTTACTAAAATACAGCAGCGATTACTGTCAAGTAAAATTATATCTACTCCAGCTAGCCTTGGACTCGACATTTTAATATCCATTTTAAACAACGGTAGTGAAATTAAGATTAAAGAAATCAGTACCAACACCCCATGGGGAAAATTTCTTTCTTCAATTACTATAACCTCTGCCAATCAAAATAATAACCCTGGCTTACTAGCTACTATAGCTAACAGTACAATTAATGCTGATATTAAAGCTGAACGCGTTTTAGCCTTACACTTGCTAGAAAAATTTTACCAAATCATCCCATCACAGACGAAATCCAATAATCCTGAAAAACAAGCAGAAGATCTGCTTAATGAGTGGCAACAATCCGGCAAAATCGTAACGTCTGATCAAGATAATTATTTACATTTAATTTTCGATTATAAAAACAATCAACCACTAATTAATAATAAATTATTAATCTTAACTACTCAACCATGATTCGTGATTACGTCAAACGCAATCCTCCCCGTAAAAAATCTAAAAAAGTTTATATCTATATTTGGCTAACCTTTTTATTACTGTTTTTTATATTTGTTTCCTGCTTAGTTATGCTAAATAAATATTATTATGGCCGTAACATAATACCTATTATCTCAGAACCCAAAGCTGCTGCTCCCAGCAATATAACAGCGACAAAAGTTATATCAACGCCCAAATTCGATTTTTACAATACCTTGCAACAAAAAGAGGATCTACGAAAAACTAAAAAACCAGATGATGCTTATGAGTTAGAAATTGCTATTTTAGATAACTTCGCTGCTGCTGATCGTTTAAAAGCTGAATTAGCACTGTTAGGTTTTCCTGCTAGTATTACTCCGATCTACAAACAAGGAATCCAAAAGTATTATATAAGTACAGGACCCTATGATAATAAAGAAAATGCTATCATCGATGCCCAAAAATTAAAACAAAATCACATCAAGAGTAATCTAAAAAAATACCTTAAATCTTCGCTGTACTAAAATTCCGACTAACAAATTGCCAATTAATAATTTGCCAAAAAGCCTCTAAGTACTTAGCTCGAGCATTGCGATAATCTATATAATAAGCATGTTCCCAAACATCACAAACCAACAAAGGTATTTGACCTGTAGTAATTGGTGTACCAGCATTGCTGGTTGAAACTATTTCTAAACCTTTATCATTTTTAACTAACCACACCCAACCCGAACCAAATAAACCTAATGCTGCCTTCGTTAAGGCTTCTTTAAACTTTTCTGAACTACCAAAAGTACGATTAAGTACTTCTGTCAGTTCTTTTGATAATTCTTGCTCATTGGTCCTACTTTGTAAACCACACCAATAAAAATTATGATTCCATATCTGAGCGGCATTATTAAAAATAGCCCCAGTTGCATGACACACAATTTCCTCTAAAGATTTAGACACTAGATCAGTGCCTGAGATTAATTGATTTAAATTACTAACATAAGTCTGATGATGCTTACCATAATGAAACTCAATTGTCTCTTCAGAAATATATGGTACTAGAGCTTTCTTATCAAAAGGTAAAGCTGGCAATTCGAATGGCATAATATTCCTCTCTCCTACAGGTTATTAATCAGGAAACAATGAAGTAACTGACCCTTTAGTATTTACCCGTCGTATAGTCTCAGCCAAAAGCTCGCTAATACTAAGTTGTCGAATTTTTTTACAGTTTAGAGCTTCAGTACTTAGCGGGATAGTATCTGTCACTACCATCTCAGTTATTTCAGATTTTTCTATATTTTTAATAGCATTACAAGACAATACTGGATGAGTACCATAAACCGTAATTGATTTTGCACCTCTTTCTTTCAAAGCCTTGGCAGCATGGCAAATAGTACCTGCAGTATCAATAATATCATCTACAATAATACAATCACGCCCATCAATATCACCGATAACATGCATAACTTCTACAGCATTTCTTTTATAACGTCTTTTATCGATAATCGCTAATTCCGCACCACGGAGCCTTTTTACCATGGCCCGAGCACGTACTACCCCGCCAATATCTGGAGATACAATAATCATATTTTTTAACTTTTTCTTTTCGATATCCTCAAACATCACCGGAGTACCATAAATATTATCTACCGGAATGTAGAAAAATCCCTGGATTTGATCAGCATGTAAATCAATGGTAATAACTCGGGTAATACCAGCAGCTTCTATAATATCAGCTACTACTTTGGCACTAATTGGTACTCTAGAAGAACGTACCCGTCGATCTTGACGAGCATAACCAAAATACGGAATCACAGCAGTAATGCTGCCAGCGGAAGCACGTCGCATAGCATCAGCCATAATCACGAGTTCCATTAAATTGTCATTGGTAGGAGTTGAGGTAGGTTGAATAATAAATATATCCTGACCACGAACATTTTCCATAATCTCGATCATAGTTTCACCATCACTAAAACTACCAACAAGAGCTTTACCAAGATCAATCTGTAGATGAGCAGCCACTTTTTTCGCTAAAGCAACATTAGCATTACCAGTAAATAGTTTCATATTTTGTAGTTATCCTCTTCAATGGCTGGGGCGCCAGGATTCGAACCTGGGAATGCTGGAATCAAAATCCAGTGCCTTACCAACTTGGCGACGCCCCAAAAAATAACCAAAACACAATTTTAATAATAAATGAAAATCAAGGGGGGTCAAGCACAATAAACTAACAAAATTGAGATAGCGGCAGGAGTTATTCCCGAGATTCTAGAAGCTTGACCTAAAGTTAAAGGACGATATTTCTTCAGCTTTTGTTTCACCTCATTTGATAACCCTTTAATCAAATCATAATCAAAATCTAGAGGAATCCTAGTATTTTCATGTCGTTGATATCTTTCTATTTCAAGACGTTGTTTCGCAATATACCCTGCATATTTCATCTGAATTTCTATCTGCATATAAACATCTTTAGGAACATCAGTTCCAGTAATACAACCACACTCTATTAGCTGCGTATAATTAATATTCGCTCTACCTAGTAAATCAATAGCTCGATAATTACGTTCATAAGATTGATTAGTAAGTACACTAAGTATTTGGTTTTCCTTAGTATTGGGCCTTATCCAAATATTTTGTAACCTATTCTTTTCTGTTTCAATAGCATTGAATTTCTTCAAAAAAACCTGGTATCGCTCCTCATCTATCGTGCCAAGCTTATAACCAATATCAGTTAAACGTAAATCAGCATTATCTTCTCGCAATATCAAGCGGTACTCTGCTCTACTAGTAAACATTCTATAAGGCTCAGATGTCCCACGTGTTAATAGATCATCTATCATTACCCCAATATAAGCTTCATCTCTTTTAGGATACCATGATTCTTTATCTCGAAGCTTTAAAACAGCATTGATACCAGCAATTAATCCTTGGGCTGCTGCTTCCTCATATCCTGTAGTACCGTTAATTTGCCCCGCAAAAAATAAGCCACCAATCGCTTTAGTCTCAAGAGTGGGCTTAAGATCTCGGGGATCAAAAAAATCATATTCAATAGCATAACCAGGTCTAAACAAACTAGCATTCTCGAGACCCTTCATACTATGTACGAAATCTATTTGCACCTCGTATGGTAAGCTTGTTGAGATTCCATTAGGATATACCTCATTAGTTGTTAGCCCTTCAGGTTCAAGAAAAACCTGATGAGAAGTTTTATCAGCAAAACGATGAATTTTATCTTCAATTGATGGACAATAACGGGGACCTGTACCTTTAATCACACCAGTAAAAAGCGGTGAACGATTCAAATTTTTACGGATTATTGCATGAGTATTTTCATTGGTATGAGTAATAAAACAGGATAGCTGCTTTGGATGCTCATTAATATTCCCTAAAAATGAAAATACTGGTAAAGGCTCATCACTACATTGCTTAGTCAATTGAGAATAGTTTATAGTCTTACTATCTATTCGTGGTGGTGTACCGGTTTTAAGTCTACCAACATTTAATCCAAGTGACCTTAAAAAATTAGCCAGAGAGATCGATGCTGGATCTCCCATTCGCCCACCACTAAAATTTTCTAAACCGATATGAATTTTACTATTCAAAAAAGTACCAGCAGTTAATATCACTATTTTTGCATAAAAATTTATACCAATGTTAGTAATAACTCCTTGAATTTGCCCATTTTTAATAATCAACTCATCAACAGTTTGTTGTAAAATCAAAAGATGAGGTTGTGCTTTTAGGAAATCATAAATGGCTTTCTTATAAAGAACACGATCAACTTGAGTACGGGTAGCACGTACCGCAGGACCTTTGCTCGCATTTAAAATGCGAAATTGTATTCCCGCCTTATCAGCAGCACAAGCCATTATCCCACCCAGAGCATCTATCTCTTTAACAAGGTGCCCTTTACCAATGCCACCTATAGATGGATTACAAGACATTTGACCAATAGTCTCGATATTATGTGTAAGTAATAGAGTGTTAGCTTTCATACGAGCACTAATACAACTTGCCTCGACTCCAGCATGCCCGCCCCCAATTACAATAATGTCAAAGTTATCTTGCAAAGTACTCTTCTCTCCAAATCTGCTCACTATGCTAACAAACTAAATAACAAGAGCAAACAAATAAAAATAGTAAAAAATAGCAATAAAATGGGCAATATTGCACCTTTTGAACACTTCAAGTATAATTTATTCAATCAAAATAAATGGATTAAGAAACGGCCGAAGTTTAAGTCTTACACGGCCAATCTAAAATAACGTAAAAAAACAGGTAAGTTATGCCGGATCTAACTACTAAAGGATCTCACCAGTTTTGGCGCGAGTATCCAGATCGCACAATTTATAAAATGGTCGCTTTCATGGAAGGTGTAGAAAGTTGGACTTTCGATGGCAATCCTGAACTAGAACAAGCCTTAACAAAACTATCCTCTGCTCTTGATAATGTTGGAAATATTGATCTCCAAGAAGAGGATAAGCTCATTCAAATATCCTTGTATATAAAAATGGGACGTGCATTAAAATTGGTCCAATGCCTAGACATAGCTCACCCTGGTGCAGCATCAAAAGTACTTATGTACGCCGAAGCTAATCAGAAAAAAAATAATGATATTTTTGCATTATTTCTGCGACGGAATGTTGTATTCGAACGCTTACGTTTGTTTAACCGTATTTTTTCCGAAGAACGTCTAGCAAGTATTCAAAAAGTTCTGGAGTGAACTTATGTGTAACATATTGAAAATAATGACTTTGATTTTATTGTTTCCAGTTATAGCATATGCAAAAACTTGTTCTCCCGATGATATCAATTGCAAAATTGAACAACTTCAACTGCAAGCTATAATAAGCAGTGGAGTGAAACCCACAAAAGTTGTTGAAACACCACCACCAGTAAACAGTAAAAAGAAAGATCCAGAAGATACCAAATCAAAACCATTTAAGATACCAATACCAATAACAATTCCTACTACTCAACAAACGACCCACCAAGATACACCTACAGACGCTGTAGACTTGGATAGACAAGACAATGAAAATCAAGCAAATGATTCTATACCAGAAATGCAACCCCAACAGCAGGAATTACCACTACAATCGAGAGGAATATTATATCGTTAGCCAATAATAAATAACTAAGAGAAAACTATGAAAAAAAATATCAAATTTAAAATATCATTAGCTCTACTAAGCTGCATATTACTAGAAACTAAGGCTTTAGGGGATATCGAATCAGCTATCAAACATACAGAAATAACAGTTATTAATGCAATTAGTAAGTCCTCACTTGACACAACTAATCAATTAATTGCTACATCTAAGCAAATGACTAATTTGTTTGATAACACTTTTAAAGGGAGAGTAGAAAATGGTCAAATAGTCGCTCCAAGTACTATAGATGATATTATTAGGAAATATACCTTAAACTACTATTCATTTTTCACTACCAAAAATTTCGCTGCTTTTGATTTCACCAAGAAAAATCAAGACAACGAAAATGCTATTCAAAACCTTCTAGTTAAAGAGCTAGATTATGTGTTACAAAAAAATACCTTAGTTCAAATTAACGATGCCAAATTCCTTCTGGCAGAAAAAATTGAAGATGATATCAACAATATCGATCAAAGTTATTTAGGGTTAGGAAATAAAAAACCACCTTTCGATAAGAAATTTTCGGATTGGTCTTCTCCATACCCCACTTATGGTTTTCTAAATAAAGATGGTTCCATTGCTAATAAAATTCCTACTGTAAGTGATTTAATTGGCAAAGATCGTTTCAGCGACGAAGATAAAGATGATAACGGGAAGAAAGCTAAATTATTTGTTAACTATTTATTACAAGCAGCACCATCTCCAAAAAATATTTATTTACCAACTGAGGGGGAATTTGATAAAGATAAAGTAACTATTTACCTACCATATGCTGACTCTAGGAATAATACCCCATATACAGCCGTATACATATCGAAAACTATCTATCGTGATCTAGTGTTGCCGTATCTAAGACAGAATGATCTCTACCAACAATACAAAATGGATATGCGTTCTACTAATATTCTACGGACAATTTACCTCGAGACTATACTACGTCCTTATCAAGAAAGACTAGCCATATATCCTAAAGACAAACAAGAAAGTTCTGATCCCAAAAATAAAGAAAGTTTAACCGAAAAAGAATCAGCGCTAGCGTCAGAAGGTACGACCAAAGAATATTATGACAACTTAAAGAATAAATCTGTTGCAGACGTTAACCTCGAAATACTAAGGGCAATAAATAAACTTACTTATTTTGTATATAAACTTCACAAAGACAACGAACGTAATTCCCTACTGATGGGAATTAGCGCTTTACAGCTAACTAACCAACAAGCTATTCAAAATGAAATACGATTTCTAAAACCTATAGGTAAACTCATTGAAAACAGCTGTTGGACTCCAACAGATGAAAATAAAGAAATATGCCAAAACCCATCTGGATTATGATATAAAAAATAATCAGTACAAGCGTGTCGCTATGCTCACTATTCGCATGGCCGCAACACATTGTTGTGCTTCGCACACCGCAGCCGTCCTGCGGCTGAAAAACGCTACATTAACTTAACGCTCACTATAGATTTTTTAGCACTCACTCCGTTCTGCTAAAAATCGTCAGCTACCGCAGACTACTCTCCTTCGCTTCGCTCTCCCTGGCTCACAGCGGATGCATATGAGAGAAAGAAGTCTATTTTAAAATTGCAGAAGAAATTAGAAAAAAATCATAATCCCAAGAATGTTATATCTAATTATGTTATGGATATCAAAAATATTTATTAATTGATGGCGAAGCAACACTTAAGATTAATGAAGAAAAATTAGCCAAAGAATCTGAGTGGGATGGGTTATCTGGAGTTTACACCAAACAAACAAAGTTAAGTGATATAGAAATTTTCAGCCATTATAGATCACTATCACAGATTGAAGAATCATTTAGAATTTAACAAGCATGATCTAAACATTAGGCCCATTTACCATTGGATACCGAAAAGAGTCAAGGCACATATAGTGATATCATTTATGGCATTTGCCTGTGTTAGACACTTGGAATATCGAATAAAGATGCAGTATAAAAAACCATCACCAAAAGCAATTAGGCAGGAACTACTAAAAGTCAGGTCTGGTATAATAAAAGTTCAACATACCAAAGAGAAATATTTTATACCGACTAAAGTAGGTACAGACGCAAAACAAATCTATCGTTCCTTTGGTATAAAACCGCAAAATAGAATCCAAGCTATTATGTAGTGTCCTTTCTAGTTATTCAACTATAATAAAATCAAGGCCTTAAGTCACTTTATTCTCAAACTCGGGAGAAAGATACAACAAGAATTTCCTGAGCTTGGCAAAAGGTATTGGGGAAGACATTTTTGGGGCAGGGGCTATTTTAGCACTACTAGCACTACTAGTGGTAATGTAACCGACGACATGATTGATGAATATATTAACACCCATATTGATGCTTATAAACCTGACAATGTTTCAAACTTTTCTTTAGAAAACGTTCCCGGCTTTTAGCCGTAATGTTCAACCTACCAATTTTAATTGGTAGTGGTTGAGTTTTACTTGAATGTGAAAAGTATATTTTTGATTTTCCTGAGTACTTGGGTTAGTATATTACATCTAATTGTTTCACGTTAAGATACAGGGAGAACTATGGTAGATGATGCCGTTGAATTAGTGCGGTTACGCAATAATTTTTACCGTGATAACTATCGACGTTTAGTAGGAGTTTTACTTGTTTTATTAGTGATAATTGTAGTTTTAGTAGGGACCATACTGTATCAATTAGTGAATCGTCCAGAACCCAGATATTTTGCCACAACAGTTGATGGCAGAATCATGCCTCTTTATCCTTTATCTGAGCCAGTGTTATCTCCTGGGGAACTGTTGCAATGGGCTCACCGTGCTGCTGTAGCAGCATATACTTATAATTTTGTTAACTATCGTGATGCCATGCAGGAACTACAGAATCAATTTACCCCTGATGGTTGGAGATATTATGAAGATGCTCTAAGGGTTTCTAGAAATCTTGAAATGGTTATAGCTAAAAAATTAGTAGTGTCTGCGGTTGCTACAGGTACTCCCGTTATTTTGGATCAAGCTGTAATTAATGGTAGGTACTCTTGGAAAGTTCAAATTCCACTTTTGGTGAATTATCAAAGTCCTAATGAACAAACTCAACGCCCAGTAGTAGTTATGATGATTATTAGCCGTGTGCCCACGGTTGATATGCCTAAAGGTATTGCGATAGTAAGTTTTGTAGCTTCCGAAGGCAGCACTGGATAGCATATGAAAGTATTTCTTATTTTATTAGTTACAATTTTTATATGTTGGCAAAGTGTTTTTGCAGTTCCTAGAACTACTGCAAAATCGCAACGGGAGCAGAAAGAATCTCAAGAAAAATTAGAACAATTACAACAGCTTTTAGAGCGAGTAGTTAAGAGTGGAGATACTTCAATGCCGATTGCTACTTCAACATCTGAAAATGTCCCGACTAGTGAACAAGAGTCGTTTGTGAGTGTCGCTAACTCTTCTTCTGCTTTTGCTTCGGATGCTGATCAGAGTCAAGTCAGTCAAACAAGTCAAAATATTAATGATAAAGTAACTGGTACCGAATCATTACAACCCAATTTGTATGATGAGGCTTTTTCTAGTGTTGTTAATCAATTACTTCCTATGTCACCTCCTCAAATTGCAAAACTGCGAGAAGTATTCGCAGAAAGTCAACAAGCCGCAGCCATACCACCAGGTATTCCATCTAGACCGACATCTACATCATTATTAGTAGATCAATCGGTTGGAGCTTCTCCACCTGTAATTAGATTAGGTCCAGGTATTATTACTTCATTAGTATTTGTAGACGGAACAGGTCAACCATGGCCAATTGAAGCCTATAATATAGGAGATCCTACAGCTGCTAATATTCAATGGAATCGCAAAAACAACATTTTGTTTGTACAATCAGCTACTTTTTATAAACGGTTTAATTTAGCAGTTATTTTACGTGATTTACCCACTCCTGTAATGATAACTTTAATATCTGGACAAGCTGCGGTTGATTATAGAGTAGATTTGCGTGTTCCTGGATTTGGTCCTAATGCCGTTTTTGTGCAAAGCGGAATTCCAGAATCAGCTAATCCAATATTGCTTGATGTATTGAATGGAATACCACCGAGAAAGAGTAAAACACTGCGAGTTAGTGGGGGAGATTGCCAAGCGTGGTTATTAAATAAAAAACTATATTTGCGTACCAGATTAAATATAATTTCACCTGGGTGGCAATCTATTATGAGTAGTATAGATGGTACTCATGCTTATCAACTTCAACCTGCGCCAGTAATTTTAGCACTGAAAAATGATCAGGATAAGATTTTGACATTAATGCTTGAAGGACTAGAATGATATGGTTTTAAAAAACAAAATTAATACTGCAAAAGATGTATTATCTAGTACTAAATCGCGGATGGTAGTTGTTATTTTAATAATTATTGTTATTTTGGTGTTGTTAGTAACTTATGTTAAATACAAACGTTCACAATTACCTGCTGCGGGATTAAGATCGTCAATGACAGAGATCCCTGGTATAAGTTCTATTCCAGGTATTGGTCAGCCTACTAGAGAGTATGTTAAGTTACAGGAACAACAGAATATAGAATTGGCTGCAGAAGCTGCACGTAGAGGAACATCAGCAATGCCAACGGTGACTCGTACTACCTATTTAGATACGGGAGTTTCTACTGATTTATCAAGGCAAGCAGGAGCGATATCTGTTGCTGGTTGTAGTGTTGATGAGTTAGGACGGGCGCGTACCGCAGGAGTTACTGCTAGTGAACTTCGCTGTCGTGGCTGTAGTTTGGCAGCGCTTAAAGCAGCTGGATTTAGTGCTGGTGAGTTACGTGATGCGGGTTTTAGTGCTAAGGATCTTAAAGATGCTGGGTTTAGTGCTAACGATCTTAAAAATGCTGGATTTAGTGCCAAAGATCTTAAAGCTGCTGGATTTAGTGCCAAAGAATTAGCTAATGCTGGTTTTACTGCTGGTGAACTACATGCAGCTGGTTTTAATGCTAAAGAGTTAAAGGATATCGGGTTTAGTGCTAACGATCTTAAAAATGCTGGATTTAGCGCCCAAGATCTCAAAGCTGCTGGATTTGATGCTAAAGAATTAGCTAGTGCTGGTTTTACTGCTGGTGAACTACATGCAGCTGGTTTTAGTGCTCAAGAGTTAAAGGATATCGGGTTTAGTGCTAACGATCTTAAAAATGCTAAATCAAATGCTGTTTCTAGCAATAAATGTGATGCTAAAACATTGCAAGAAGCACGTGGTAAAGGAGTATTAGCCAGTGAGCTTAAAAAACTTGGATGTAGTGTAGCTGCTTTAAGAGCAGCTGGTTATACAGCTTCTGAATTAAAAGCAGCTGGTTTTAGTGCTAAAGAGTTAAAAGATGCTGGATTTAATGCTGCAGATTTACGAGCTGCAGGGTTTAGTGCCAAAGATTTACGTAATGCTGGTTTTAGTCCACAAGAGTTAAGGACAGCGGGTTTTAGTGCTAAAGATCTTAAGGATGCTGGGTTTAGTGCTGGTGAATTAAAAAATGCGGGTTTTAGTGCTAAGGATCTTAAAGATGCTGGCTTTAGTGCTAATGAATTAAAAAATGCCGGTTTTAGTACAGGGGAGCTGAGTACAGCTGGTTTTAAACCTAATGAGTTATTAGCAGCAGGTTTTACAAATGGTGATCTAGTTAGAGCTGGCGTTGTAGCTAGTTTGGGTGAGAAGAAAGAGGAAATTGGTGCATGTAGTACCGATAATTTAAAAAAAGCACGAGCCGAAGGGGTTGATGCCACTAAATTAAAAAATCTTGGGTGTAGTGCAGCTGCATTAAAAGCAGCTGGTTTTAGTGCTAAAGAATTAAAAGATGCTGGATTTAATGCTGCAGATTTACGTAATGCTGGTTTTAGTCCACAAGAGTTAAGGACAGCGGATTTTAGTGCTAAAGATCTTAAAGGTGCAGGTTTTAGTGCTGGTGAATTGAGAAATGCAGGTTTTAGCGCAGGAGAACTAAGTGAAGCTGGTTTTAATCCTAGTGAATTATTAGCAGCGGGTTTCACAAGTGGTGATCTAGCTAGTTTAGGCGAGAAGAAAAGGGAGACTGGTGCTTGTAGTGCTGATAATTTAAAAAAAGCACGAGCCGAAGGGGTTGATGCCGCAAAATTAAAAAATCTTGGGTGTAGTGCAACAGCATTAAAAGCGGCTGGATTTAGTGCTCAAGAGTTAAAAAATGCTGGCTTTAGTGCTGGTGAATTAAAAAATGCCGGTTTTAGTGCTAAAGATCTCAAAAGTGCTGGGTTTAGTGTTGGTGAGTTACGTGATGCCGGTTTTAGTGCTAAGGAGCTAAAAGCTGCTGGCTTTAGTGCCAAAGAATTAGCTAATGCTGGTTTTAGTACTGATGAATTACGTGATGCTGGAGTTACTTCAGTTGATGATGAAAGAGTTAAAAATGACGGTATTAAGAATCAGGAAGTACTTTCAGATTTTTCTAATTTGCAAGATCAGATAGGAAGATTAAGTGCTGATCGTATTGCCGAAATGAATGATCAGGAAATAGAGAATTTTATTAGGCAACAACAAGCCATGATGTTGATGCAGGCTAATCAACTTTTTTCGACATGGTCAGCTATTCCTTCCCAGCAATATGTTCAAGGGGAAATTCCTAAACCTAGTGCAGAGAAGGAGAGAACTTTATCACAAGAAGAACAGAAAGCTGAAGCTTTAAAAAATTCTGATATTTATAAGGCGGGTAGTATCATTTTTGCTACTTTAGATACGGAAGTTAATTCTGATGAAAATAGTCCAGTTACTGCTACTATTATTCAGGGACCACTATCGGGTTCTAAAGTTGTTGGTAATTTTCAACGTGTTGATAAGAAAGTTTTATTACAATTTAGTGTATTAAGTATTCCTCGACTTGTTAGTAGCATTCCGATTAATGCGGTGGCAATGGATCCTGATACTGCTAAAACTGCTTTAGCTTCCAGTGTTGATAATCACTATATGCTACGTTACGGTACCTTATTTGCATCATCTTTTATCGGTGGCTTAGGTCAAGCTATCCAAGATTCCGGTAGTCAAATACAATCGACTATAACTGGGACTGTGGTGACAAAACCGGCTTTAAATACGGCACAAAAGATTATGTCGGCTTTAGGTATCGTAGGGCAACAATTTAGCTCGGCTTTGGCATCAAAGATTAATACACCACCAACGATTAAAGTAAGTGCTGGAACCGGTATAGCCTTATTGTTGATGGCCGATTTGGCGATACCTAAAGATCAACAAACTGAAACTTAAAATGATTTTATAAATTAGAGGTATAACTATGGATGATAGGACAACATCTCTGAGTGAAACTGCTGAATATAAATTTACTGAATCTGAGGCTGATTTGAATAGTAGTGATTCGGTAATTTCTGATGAACTCAAACAATCTCCTGCGAAATTTAGTTTGCAAAATGCTGCATGGCGTCGTTTTTTGGTCCCAGGATCGATAGTAATAGCTATTTTACTGCTTTATGCGGGATTTAATTTCTACGCGGCTAGGAAAACTCGTATTGCTGAGCAGAAAAAAATTACGCTACAAGAAGGAGCAGCGTTAGTCCAAAAGCAAGATGTGAAGTTGGAATCTGCACCAAAGAAATCGACAGGTGGTATAAGATTGGAGCTTTCTACGGGTAGTAACCTGGTGCCAAAGTCTGAGCAGATACAGGAAATGCAGCGGATGCAAAGTACGCTCCAACAAAAAGTTGATAATATAATGCAATATGTTCAACAGGTGATAGATAATCAGGGGCGTATAACTACTCTAAATGATAGTGTTGCCAAAATAGAGCAAGATTTACCTGCTATTAATCAGAATATTGAACAGCTTACTTCTGTAATGCAGCAAACGTTGCAAGAGGTGGAAAAATTAAAAATCTCATTGCAAAAACCTAAAAAGAAGGTCGTTAAGCCGCCAGTTGCTTATCATGTATGCGCAATTGTACCAGGTCGTGTGTGGTTAGAATCTGCTGAAGGTAAAAATGTTACTTTACGTGTTGGTGATAAGTTAGAAGGATATGGGGTAGTTAGAGTTATTTCTCCTCGTCAAGGGATGGTAATTATGAGTAATGGCTCAATAATTCAGTATGGTGTCAACGATTTTTAAGGCTATTTTGCTGAAGATACTTTTCACAAATTATTGTGGATAATAAATATGCTTTACAACACCAAATTTTCAAGTAAACAACAATATTATTGGATAATAATACTAACACTTCTAGTTTTACCCTTGACCTCTGTTGAGGCCCAGATTGATTGGAATACAATGCTTAATTCATTGAAGTCGAATGCAGGTCCTATAATTCGTTTTATAGTAGCAACATCATATGTAATCGGTTTATGGTTTATAATTTCAGCTGTTTCAGAATTAAAGAAAGTGGGGCAATCCTCGTATATGCAAGCTCAGCAGTCTGCTATTGCTGAGCCATTAGTAAAATTTATTGTAGGTTTGTTATTACTATATTTACCAACTGTTATAGATGTTAGTGTATGGACTATATGGGGACATACTGCTATGGGACCAGAAGGGAAAAGTTATATGGAATATATTCCAAGTGGTGGTGACCCATTCGGTTCTATAAAAGCAGGTTCTATTACTATTGTTAGAGTAGTGGGTTATGTTTCTTTTGTTCGCGGTCTTATTATGTTAAGTCGTACCTCTCATGCAGGATCTCAACCAGGTACTTTTGGTAAAGGTATCATTCATATGGTAGGGGGAATTTTGGCAATTAATATTGTAGAAACCATTAGAGTAATTGGGAATACTTTAGGATTTGTTACCATTTAAGTAGTATCATTTTTTGTATTAGTAGAGTAAAATTAAACTACTTTATTAAGGAGATGAAATATGTTAGATAAACAAGTGATTAAGCGAGTAATTTCAATTGGTTTTGGAATGGTATGTTGTTATGGAGTTGATGTTTTGGCAGCCAATGATATTTCTGGGATTGTTAATACTGTAAGCGGGACTTACAAAAGTATTGGTCAGCTAATGACTGCAACAGCATATTTAGCTGGATTTGGTTTAGTAATAGCAGCTATTTTTAAATTTAAGCAGCATAAAGATAATCCACAACAAGTACCAATGGGAACCCCTATTACAATGCTATTAGTTGGTGTTGCCTTAATTTTTCTTCCTAACATTATTCAACCAGCAGGTACCAGTATTTTTGGTAATAATGCTTCTACCGGTGGATTTAGTGGTAGTGGTGTTAATAATATTCCAGGTGGTGACGGTACCTAAAACATAACTCTAAAAATATCTTTGCTAGGATAATAAGGTATTTATGATGGGCTTATATCCAATAAAGCTAGCTGTCACTCCTGAGGGGTGGCGGCTTTTTTCCATAAGGAAAGTTGATCTAGCATTTCAAGCATTTAAGCGTCAAGTACTTAAACGAGATCGGTATGTCTGTCAATATTGTGGATTTCAAGCCACAAAATATCAAGAAGTAGTAAATGTTGACAACAATTACCATAATAATAAGATCTCAAATTTGACAACAGCTTGCTGTTTTTGTGTGCAATGTTTCTTTAGTGAGGCTGTTGGTAAAGATGACTATGGTGGGGGAGTGTTAATTTATCTACCCGAGATTAGTCAGAATGATCTCAATGGTTTTTGTCATATTTTATTTTGTGCTATATCTAATCACACGAGTTTTACTGCTGATGCTCAAGATGTTTATCGTAGTTTAAAGTCACGCTCTACAGTGGTTGAAGAATATCTTGGTGAAGGGATGAGTGATCCTTCTTTGTTTGGGCGAATGCTAATAGGTGCTTCAGAAGAGGATAGAAAAAAGATTGGAGGAGTAGTATTGCCTTTCTTAAGATTGTTACCGTCATATAGTAAATTTAGTGACCAGGTTAAAAGTTGGTCTGAAGATGCTTTGGATGATGTACAAAAGGTAGATGAATAAATGCGTGTAAGTTTATGACTAATATTGCCAATATAATTATTGATACAGTCGATGCCTTTGTCGCGTGGGCGAGTAGCGCTATTCGACAAACAACAGAATCTTATTGTGAATTGCAAACGGCGGATAGTCCAACAGTTTTAGTTGCTAATGACGGTTCATTAGTTTCTGTTTTAAGAATTGATGGTGTAAAAGCTTTAATTGGTACAGAAGAGTTTAATAATATTCAAAATGGTTTAATGCATAGTTTACAAACATCGTTGTCTCGTGCAGGACACGCGGCGCAAGTATATTTTTCTTATAATCGTGATGAAGTAGGTGAGGAGATATCTCATATTTTTGAAGCTGCCAGAGAAACCGCTAAACGATTAACGTTAGCTTTAGATGATTTATTTAATGAGCGTATTAATTATTTAGCTAAATATTGTGCACGTGAAGAAGTATATGTAGTTCTTTGGACGCGCCCGGCAATTATGACTCAAGAACAATTTAAACGTGCTCTTAAAGATAAACAAAAGATGATTAAGCAAAAAAATATCCCACCTTTTAAACATACGCAGAACTTAATGGCAGCAATCCCTGATATACGTGATGTTCATGATTCTTTTGTCCGTTCTTTAAGAAATGATATGAATAGTTTAGGGATTATTACTAATGTACTCGAAGTTCACGAGGCAATTTATGAAATGAGGCGGTGTATAGATCCTGATTTTACTGATCGCTCTTGGCGTCCATCATTACCGGGAGATAAAATTGTTATTAAAGAACCTAAAAATGTTGTGGGTGACGTTTCCGATATTTTGTGGCCGTCTCTAGCTTGCCAGTTAATTCCCCGTGATGCTGAAAATATGGATTTGCGTACTGTTCGTATTGGTGACCGTATTTATTCTTGTGTATTTGTTGATTTATTTCCTAAAGATCTTCAGCATTTTGGTAATTTGTTATTACATATCCTGCCGATGCGTATTCCCTGGCGCATCTCTTTTTTAATTGAAGGAGGTGGACTAGCATCATTAAAGTTAAAGTCGGCGTTGACTTCAGTGTTAAGTTGGACTTCGGCACAAAATCGACTAATTAATGATTCGGTAAATCTATTGAAATATATAGACTTACATACTGATGATGCGGTAGTAAAGTTACGTGTTGCGGCATGTACTTGGGCTCCTGAGGGGGATATTCGTTTGTTGCGTACTAGGGCATCTCAGCTAGCTAAAGTTCTTGAAGGTTGGGGTTCATGTGATGTTTCTGAAGTTTCTGGAGATGCTTTTCAAGGGGTAGTATCTACAGCGATGGGAATATCGTGCTCTAGTATTGCCACCGCATCAGTTGCTCCACTATCACATGTTTTGTATATGTTACCTTTTTTCCGTCCCTCATCTCCTTGGCGACGAGGGGCAACATTATTTCGTTCGCCAGATGGCAAACCTTGGCCTTACCAACCTGGTTCTAGTGAGCAAACTACGTGGATTGATTTGTTTTATGCTCGGCCTGGGTCAGGAAAATCGGTTTTGTCGAATTCTATTAACCTAGCTTTATGCCTTGCTGGTGATATCCAGCGTTTGCCAAGAATATCGATTATTGATATTGGACCATCGAGTAGTGGTTTAATCTCTTTAATTAAAGAAGCCTTACCCTATGATAAACGACATTTAGTTGCCTATCATCGTATGAGAATGACAGCTGATTTTTCTATTAACCCATTTGATACTCAATTGGGTTGTCGTTATCCAACACCACAGGAACGTAGTTTCTTAATTAATTTTGTTACTTTGTTAGCTACCCCCATTGGTACTGATAAACCATATGATGGGATAACTGATATGACAGGACTTGTAGTTGATGAAATGTATAAGCGAGCAGCTGATGATGGTAATCCTGATGTTTATGTAATAGGGGTAGAAGATACTATAGATGGCATTTTAGTTGAAATTGGTTTTGTTAAAGATGTTCATACTACGTGGTGGGAAGTAACTGATGCTTTATTTTTGGCTGGTTTTATTCATGAAGCAATGTTAGCTCAGCACCATGCTTCCCCGCTTTTAGCTGAAGCTGCTGCTATTTGTAGGACCCCCGCAGTTGAAGATTTGTATGGCAAGATTACTGCGCCGACGGGAGAATCTTTAATTAATGCTTTTTCAAGAATGATTTCTGCTGCTGTACGTGAGTATCCAATATTATCTCAGCCCAGTAATTTTGATTTAGGAGAAGCTCGTGTTATTTCCTTTGATTTAGATGAAGTTGCTAAGAGTGGGGGTGATGCTGCTAACCGTCAAACTGCTGTAATGTATATGTTAGCACGTTATATTTTAGCTCGTCATTTTTATTTGACCGAAGAAAATGTAGCCGATATGCCTGCTTCTTATAAAATTTATCATGAAAAACGGATTGCTGAGATGCAGGAGGATTCTAAACGGATTGTTTTTGATGAATTTCATCGAACTGCTAAAACCGCAGCTATTCGTGAACAAGTTATTGTTGATATGCGTGAGGGTAGAAAGTGGAAAGTTCAGGTAGCATTGATTTCACAGTCCATTGACGATTTTGATCCAGTAATGATTGAGTTTGCTACTTCAATTTTTATTATGGATGCTGGACCTGAACAAGCGATTCGTCATACTTCTAAGACTTTTGGTTTATCACAAACTGCTCAGTATGCTTTGCGAAGTCAAGTTCATGGCCCGCGGGAAGGAGGATCTACTTTCTTAGCACAATTTGCTACTAAAGATGGTAATAATACTCAGTTACTTACATCTACTCTAGGTCCGATAGAGTTGTGGGCTTTTAATACTACGGCAGAAGATAGTAACGTACGTAATCAACTTTATCGTAAAATTGGCCCAACAGAAGCTAGACGTGTTCTTGCTAATGTTTTCCCTTCAGGTACTGTAACTAAATATTTAGAAAATAGTTTAAATAATATAAAGGAAAAGGGCGGATTAGTTGATAATAATATTAAACTTGGAGTTATTGAAAACTTAGTTAAAACTCTTCTTGAGGAGTATGCTAAGAATCCTGATTTTAAACGTTTACCTTAGATGATTTCTGTTCCAGTTTTTGCGTCTCCTCTTCTACTACTTTTGACGTGATAGCTTTTTGTAGAGCAGGTGTAGTTTTTACAAGTAATTGGATATTTGCGAATTGTTCTTCTGAAATTCCTGGGATTGCTAGAGCTTGTTTTTTTAATTCTATAGCTAATTTTATAAGTTCTTCATATTGTTTTTGATATTGAGTTTGGATATTACGAGCATCTTCTGCTTCATCTTTAATAGCCGGTAATTTCCTAATTATTTTATTGATATCGTCGATTTTTTGTAGGGTACGGCTTAAAGCAGTACATACTGTATCATAAACACTAACGGTAAAGTGAGTAGCTTTATCTGGTATTTTGACGTTAAGTTTTTTTAACTTTTCACGTTTTTCTTCAATGCTAAAATAATTTATATCACTTAATATTTTTTTCTCTTCCGTGGTTAATTTAATATTTAATTTTTCAAGTTGCGTTACTAATTCGTTACTATATTTCTCTGTATGATTTGACCAGATTGTATTTTGCTCTAATAAGATATCATTAATTTTGGTTAGTAACCCTTGCAATTTGCTTTTAATAGTTTCTAATTGTTTTTTATCTGTGTTTATTTGAGTTAGATTTTTTTGTAGATTTTCGGTAGTTTCTTTAGGTGTTGTAACCTGGGGATCATTGATCATGTTTCTATCCTTGATTAGTCATTGATAGTAATGCGAGAAGAGTACTTTCTATTAGCTTACGCTGTTTTACTAGTTTATCTATCTTATTATCAACTGTATTTATAGCTCCTTGTATTGTTGCAATGGAATTTAAAACTTGGCGAACTACAGTGCTTGCATGCATACGGGCTTCGTAAATTTGTTGGGCTGATAATATTGGAACTTGTTGGGTATGTTTTTTTCCCTTCCTCCCAGAAGTCGAGTAGGCTGTGATATAATGATACAAATTAGGTATATTTTTGCATAAGAGAGTAATTAATATTGTCGTATCTGTAGAGATAAAATCTTGCATAGAATTCATCCTGAAACTAGTAACATTATAGATAAGTTTATTTTAGTTGTCATTATTTTTCCTGGGTACTTAGATTATTTCCAACCAACCACTAAACCTTGGGTAGTATAATCCAAGTTTAATGGGTTTGTTTGGATCAAACGCCCGCATGATTTTGGCATATTGTAAAAGCTGAGGAGTATGTTTTATTTTTTCTATTTGTAAAAATTCTTGAATATTTTTTGATCCTGGTTTTGAGGTTTTATAATCAATTATCCAACGATATCCTTTTTCGTCTATAAAAGTACGGTCAATAATGTAGTGTTCAAAGTTATTATCATTTTTACTGGTGATTGCCCATTCGTTTCTTGCTTCTTGATGTTGCGAGAGTATCCAGCGGCCTTTTGCATCATTTAAAGTTAAGGTTATCGCTTCATGAATTATTTTTAATCCAGTTTCAAGATCTATATATCTTGATTGTTGCAAGAGCTTACGCCAATATGGTAGTTGGTTGGTTGAGTTCCAGTTAGCCAAGTTACTTTCGCTTATTTGGCGCAAACAGTGATGGAGCACAGTACCAATGATGTTAGCTTGATTATCATTTAGGGCAAAGTAGCATTTGTTATTATGCAGTGGTAAATTAATTGTAACTGGTAATGTCCAGTCATTTGTGAAGCGTGAAATTTTAACTGGTTTAACCACTCTTGGGTCAGTTGCTTCCATTCTTGCCGTTTTTTTTCTAATCCAATCTTTAGTGAAACATGGGTTGAGTTGTTCGAGCAAAGATCTTGGTGCCATATTTATTTTAGCCGTGTTTTTGATTAAACCAGTAAGATAAATAGATTTTTTAGCACGGGTCATAGCGACGTAGAGCAATCTGCCAGTTTCATACCAGCTTTTTTTTTGTTCAACTGTTTGTAAGTATTGATAGACTTGATTAGTTTTATTACCATTTGCCGCAATCGGTGCTAGTATTAAATTACTTCCTTGATGAAGTTTGGGACGCTCAAACCAGCGTAGAAGCTTACGATCATCAAAGCGTGTGGTGCGATTAATACTAGGAATAATCACATGGTCAAATTCTAATCCTTTAGCTTTATGGATGGTCATGATCTGAATTTGTGTCGTTGCTAAGGTGGGTGCAATATAAAGTCCTGTAAGTTTTTTTTGTAGGTTTGCGATATTGAGAGGTTCGGTAAGTAGTTCTAAATAAGCTTCTATATTATCTAATTCTTCTATATTATTAACAGTTGCTGGTCCACCGAGCATCAGCCACGTTTTTTCAATTAAATCACGCCATATCATTCGTCCTCTTTCAGTAAAGATTGGTAATAATGCTGCTTTAAATTTTATTAGTCGAGATCTTCCATCTTCAGATAGGTTCGATAATTTTTGATAGTTACAAATGTTATCCCAGATAAGTTTAGCTTCTCCTCGTACTACTTTATAGAGGTCTTCTAAAGTTAGACCACACCATGGGGCACGTAAAATAGAGACCCAGGCAATGCGATCAGTAGGGTCAAATAGCGCCTGTGTTAGGGAGAATAGATCTTTAATTACCAAGCTTTCACTAAGAGTTTCTAGTTCACATCCTTGATAATTAAGATTAGCATTACGCAGATTTGTAGTGATGTTTGTGAGATGAGATCTTGCTTTAACTAAGATTGCAATAGTATCATTTGGATGTTGGTGTAATATTTTTTGAACGATTGAAACAACGTGGGATGCTTCGATTTTTTCATCAGTATCTTCTAATAAATTAATTTCTATGTGACCTGGAGGATCATTTACGGTTGCTACCGATGGGTTAAATGATACTGCTCCTAAACTAATGTCGGTAAGTGTGGGTAAAATTTTAGTAAAATTACTGTTAATCCAAGCGATAATATTTGGAGAAGAACGAAAATTAGCATTGAGGATGATAGAGTGCAGTTTAATATTTCCTATCCCTTCACGTTGCGTGCGTAAGAATAGTCCAACTTCTGCTTCCCGAAACCGATAGATCGATTGCATGGGATCCCCTACAAGAAAAATAGTACGTCCGTCATTTGGTTGCCAGGTATTAATTAATTTTTCTAGTAGTCGATAGTGAGACAAAGAGGTGTCTTGAAATTCATCTACTAACAAATGTTGCAACTGGTAATCTAAGTTGAGCGCCAGTTCACTTGGGATTTCTTCTTCTCCTAAAACTCTTAACGTAGATAATGAGATTTCCGTGTGATCAGTAAGCATATTTTCATCAAAGATTATTTTAAGATGAGCAACTAAGAGAGGTAATAACTCTAACAAGGATTCGATTATTTCCCACTGCTCGTTGTCATACTTTGCGGGAGGAGAAAGTAAGAGATTTGCGAGGCTTACACGTAAGTTTTCATATTCATTAAATTTATTTAATAATTCTTCCATTCTCGCTTTCATCAATCTGCATAGCTTTTTTTCTGCTTTAGAGTTGGGGGTAGGGAATCCCTGTTCACTAGTTACTTTTTTTCTCCACGTAAATTCTTTAGTAAGTAAGATATTTGCTATCCTTTGCCAATGTGTGAGAGTTATGGTAGAGGTATTTGATGTAAACTCAATATGGTTTTGAGAGAATTGTAAAAGTGTTATTAGTTCCTTATATAATTCTTTGGGGAATAGGGCAATGCAACGTTCAATATTCTCTTGCGATATTTCTTGCAGTGCTTGTCCCATTTTTTTACGAAGTTTATGAGTATTTTTTAATCCTACAATATGAGGCAACCACTGTTCCCGTGACTTTAGCATGGTAATGAAAAGGTTTACTGCTCGTTCCCAGTCATTATTAAGATAGAGAAGAAGCCGTTCTAAATATGGTGCATATTCTGAGTCGGTTAGGTTTTCAAATATAGCTTGAGCAGCTTTTCGATAATAGATCTCTCTATCCTGGTTTTGTACTATTTGTTGTCTAGGATTTATTTTAGTAAAGATTGGAGCTTGACTAACTAAGTAGTAGCAAAAAGCATCAATGGTTTGAATCCGGAGACGATTGGGATTCTGAACTATATGCCATTTTTTAATTTGGTCTTGTTTAAGTGCTGCTTTAGCTAATTTTTGTATAGAGGCTTGATAGTGATCTTTAGAAGTAATCTTTTCATTAGCTTGTTTTAAAGCTTCAATAATGCGAGTACGCATTTCAAAAGCTGCTTTTCTTGTGAAAGTAATAGCTAAGACTTCTTCAGGATTATTTACTAAGGAGAGTAGCCTAAGATAGCGTGTAACTAAAAGAGTAGTTTTACCTGAACCAGCGGGTGCTTGGACAATAAATGATTGAGCTGGGTCTAGAGCAAGTTTACGTTTAGTTAAATCAGTAATAGAAGGATTAGACATGAAACAATATTACTATATTAATTATTTATTTATTTTGGATTTTAATTAAACTCCTCCCACGTAAAATAATTGTGGTTATATTTTGATTCGAGTAATCCTAAACCAGAGAGTATGTTGGGATCATAATGAATATGAATATCGCTACCATTTAAGTTGATTGCACCTTCGGCCACTGCCATTCCATTAATTGTATATGAACTATTATTAATACCTAAACCTATTATGGCATATAATAAGCCATTAATGATAGCAGTCCTTCCAGATGCATTTACATTACCTTCGATAATAATGATTACTGGGTTGGTTGTAGAACCAATAGTACCTTGAGGGTTAAAGTTACAGTTTTGTGTTACCCACAAAATCTTACCAGGAGGATAAGTTTGGGTAAAAGTACCATTGTTACAATTACTCGAGTTGACTATTGTAGTAGAAGGATCATCTCTTACTTCACTTTTTGTTTTAGTAAAAAAATATCCCCATAATAAGCTAGAAGTAATGCCAGGTACAGCTTCCCCGTACCCTATGTCAGCTCTAAGAGTATGACCACCACCTGGATTTGAGGATGAGGATACTATATCATCTTCGCCAACTCTAGTATGAGCAAGATTATTAAGTGTTACGCCGTTTACACTACTACCACTCACAATAGTTGAGTATGCAAAGTTTTCACTCTCAAAGGTAACAGTATTATTATGGACACATGTAGAAGGTCCAGTTAGATTAACGTTCCCAGCGGATACTAAAGCTGGAGTCATATCGTTTGGAAGAGAGCCTACGCCTCCACCACTCGTGGTTTTATATAACATCTCTTTAATAATTCTTTTCCCTTCTGGATTATTAAGATTTTTAACACTCGCAGTTGCAGTTATGGTGCAAACATTTTGTGTTACTTGACTAGACTGAACATGAGAAACAGCAGTAGTGCTGAGGATACCACGCTTCACATTTAGTAGTTGAGTTCCTAAGATATTGGAATACCATATAGCTTCATTTTCGATAACTACGATACCTTTAGATAATAAATTGGTAGTACTATCTAGGTTAATAGTAGTTGCAGATGAATCAATTGCGTATCCTAAGGTAGGAGAGGGTGTTACATTATTTTCCTCTCCAATTACACTAAAATATCCTGTGCAATTAGCCGATCCTGGAGGATAGCAGGCATTACTTATGTTAATGTCATCACAGGTTAGAGTAGATCCACTCTTTAGAAGATTGCGCCGAGCTATTTCCAAGCCTGCTTTGGCAATATATAGTGCTTGATCTGCTTGTAAGATATTAGTCGTGGATCGTGTGGTAGTTAAATACATGTAGGCTAGAATAGATGCAACAAAGCCAATAATTACAATAGCTATTGTTGCCACAATTAATAAATATCCACGTTGATGTTTTATTATTTTAAGTTCCATAAATATACTGCTGTTGTTATTGAAAAGCTTGGGTTAATATCAATCATAGTCAAAGTTATTCTAATATAACGTACTTTTTCTCTGTTTTGTGATTGTATTAGTTGAGGTTGAGTAAGTTCTCCTGATTCATTATCATAGTAATGAAACTCGATCTGTTGTACCTTATCCGCTAAGATATTATTATTTCTTTTTAGTTTGTTATCACTATTTCTTTCATAAGTTATTAGATTGTCATTAAGATCAAAGAAGCTAATTTTATTAGTGCTAGCTTCTGTAAGATCTTTTATAGAGCTAATCTCATGTAGATCACGAGTCATCCGTTCTAAGGCAATACTTGCTTGCCAGTTAGTTTGAATGATATTTTTTTGGCTAAAAAAAATGTTGAAGCCCAAAGAGAGTATATTAGATGAACCAGCGACTAGGATTGATACTAATACTATGACAATAATGAATTCGATTAGGTTATAGCCTTGGTATTTACGATATTGTAGCATATTAATTATCATCAGCAATTATTGTTGAAAGTATTGCGTGTCCTAATTTGAGTGTAGGAGAAGATCCAGTTACTTTTACCGTTATAGTTTTATATTTATTAGGCTCACCATATAAGGTAGAGCAATCTATCTTGGTAGTTATAGAGTATCCTGGAGGTATAGTTTCCGATGGATTGTTACAAAAGTCCGGTGTCTCTACTATATAAGATGGCGGGTCTCCACAATTTAGATTGTTGCTATTGAAACCATTCATGACACGTTCGCCAATGTACCAATCTAAGCATCTCGAAGCCATTTTCGAGGCGATATTTTGATTATTGACTATCTCTGGGTTTTTTAAAATTGTCATATAAGAAATAGCTATTAGTCCACCTATTATTGCCATAATAAAAATGAAGATTATTAATTCTATTAAAGTAAACCCAGTTTTTGTTTTCATGGTGTAACCCTGCCAGTTTCTGGATAAATAATTATGTCGACTATTTCTCCTTTTGAAATTAACCGAATTATGACGCTATTAGTAATTGGAACACTTGGTGTAGCGTCGTTATAAGGAGTACCTTTAGAATCAAAGATTATTTTATTAGTGATGCCGCTAAGAGTACCAAATGTGATACCTCTTCCTAAAGTTGTAGTAGTATCTCGGGATGGAATTGTTACGGGATTATTATTACCATCTTGAATTTGGTAGGTATTAGAAGATATTTTTGCTAAGCGGAATTTTTGATGCTGAGTCATCGATAAATTCTGAGTGTAACGGATGTCAGTTGCGAGTAAAGCTGCTTGAGCATGCAGATCTATAGATAAGTTCGACCACTTCAGATGAACAACTATAGCTAGGATAACCCCTATAGTTATTACCATTATAAGTTCTATAAGTGTAAATCCTCTAGCTTGTGACAATCTTTCCAAATGAGTTTCCTTGTTAGATTTTTATAGTTATTATATCGCTATTTATTGGATGAATCTATGAGGTTTTTCATAAGATGGCGTCCCGGAGAGGATTTGAACCTCCGACCTGCCCCTTAGGAGGGGGCTGCGCTATCCAACTGTGCCACCGGGACTTATTGTATTTCGGCAATTAATTTTTTTGTTAGTTTTGTTGGTAAACCTTTGATGCTGTCTCGATCCCCCTTGATTTTTAGTACATATTTTTTCAGAAGAGGAGCATCAATAGAAAATCCCCCAGCCCAATGTAAAACCCTTTCTTTTGTGACTATCTTTGTAATTATATTTTTAGGGATAGGGGCAAACCAAACCTGAGCAATGTCAACACCTACCTTTTGTTTTTTGTTAGCAGTATTAGTAACCACAACTGCTGTAATAGTTTTTGCAGAGAATTTCGAATACATTCGTAGAAATTTTTTTGCTTCGTTTTTATCTTTAGGTTTCTCTAGAATTTTATTGTTACATACCACTATTTCATCTGCAGTGATTAAAGTTGCGGGTTTTTTGATTTTGGGTAGGAGAGCAGATGCTTTAGCGTAAGCAAGATCTAACACCAGTTTTTTAGGGGTTTTATGGCGGATTGATTTTTCATCTATATTTGGATCCATTACTAAAAATTTATATCCTATTTGTTTAAGGATTTTCTTGCGGTCTCGTGATTGTGAACCTAGAATAATTTGCATAATTTAATTGTTGGAAAAATGGAGCTGAGGAGGATCGAACTCCTGACCTCCGCATTGCGAACGCGGCGCTCTCCCAACTGAGCTACAGCCCCTCCTAAGTAAATACAAATTTCAGATTTCAATATTTTACATAAAAATCGCTGAAACCAATAGTGATTTGTTATTCATCCAATAATTTGGATTTTAATTAAATATTTTTTACTTTGAAATCTTCTCTTTTTCTTAGAAACTGTTATTTTATACATTATTTATGAAGTTAAGAAAAATAAAATTATCAGGTTTTAAATCATTTGTTGACCTTACCTCATTACATTTACAGAGTAATTTGATTGGGATAGTTGGACCTAATGGGTGTGGTAAATCCAATATTACTGATGCAGTACGTTGGGTTATGGGTGAGATTTCGGCTAAGCAGCTGAGGGGCGAATCGATGCATGATGTTATTTTCAACGGTTCATCAACACGTAAACCGGTTGGACAAGCAGTAGCTGAACTAGTTTTTGATAATAGTGATGCTAGTCTTGGTGGTGAATATGCTGGTTATAATGAGATTGCAATTCGCCGTGAAGTTAATCGAGATGGTTTTTCTGATTATTTTCTTAATAATACAACTTGTCGACGTAAAGATATCACTAATATCTTTCTTGGTACTGGTTTAGGGCCAGATAGTTATGCACTTATTGAACAGGGGACAATTTCTAAATTTATTGAAGCAAAGACTAATGAATTACGGGTATTTATTGAGGAGGCGGCTGGGATCTCAAAGTATAAAGAACGTCGTCGTGAGACGGAAAATCGTATAAAGAATACAAAAGAAAATTTGTTTAGATTCAATGATATACTTGATGAAATTGATAAACAACTTAAACATCTAAAATCACAAGCTAATGCTGCTGAAAGATATCGAAAATTAAA
The DNA here is from genome assembly GCA_031263815.1 of Coxiellaceae bacterium. Lineage (GTDB taxonomy): Bacteria > Pseudomonadota > Gammaproteobacteria > UBA9339 > UBA9339 > UBA9339. The sequence continues at coordinate 42,669 of JAISFD010000016.1, forward strand.
ACAAGAGGAGCGTTTAACTAAAGCTGAGCTACATACTTTACATTGGCGTGAGATTAATAAAAAATTACAGAAGCAGGAGGCTGTTATTAAAAATGAAGAAGCTAATCTTGAAAATGGAATTACCGAGTTTCATGTTTTGAGTGCAAAAATTGCAACTTTACGTGAAGAACACAATAGTGTTATAGAAAAATTTAATGAGATTCAGGCAAATTACTATCGAATCGGTGGAAATGTTGCACATCTTGAGCAGCAGATTGAACATACTAAAGAACGGCAAGAACAATTAACTAAAGATCTAGCTCAGATTAATCAGACTTGGCAGGAGGCACTTGCTCATCAAACAGCTGATAAAAACCGGCTTGAATTACTTACGGCGGAAAAATCTAAAATTACCTCAGAAATTGAAGAGGCTGAAACTACATTAGTGCAAGCTAAGCAAAAGCTGCAAGCGGCGGAAGAACGAGCAAAGATATGGCAGAAGAGCTGGGATAATTTTAATCTTGATAATTCTAGAATTTTACAAGCTCTTCAGGTTGAGGAAACAAAGATTGGCCATTTGGAAGCAAATATTGCTAGTGCGATAAACAATCTAGAAAAATTTAAAACTGAATTAGCAAATTTAAATTTTCAGGCTTTACATGCGGATATTAATGATATTAATAAATTGCTGCAGAATTTACAGGATAAGCAAGAGAAATTTCGTACAAGTGGAGTAGAAAAAAAACAGCAGATTGTTTTAGCAAGGGAAGCCGTAACTAAGCTCGCAAGCACACTTGACCAAACACGGAATAAATTGCAGACCTTGATTGGTCGTAAATCATCTTTGGAGGCGTTGCAACAAGCAGCATTAGGTAAAAATGATCCTGTATTATTTGCGTGGTTAAAACAGTGTAATCTTGAACAAAAATCTAGGTTAGCTCAAGAGTTGCAAGTAGTCTCTGGTTGGGAAACTGCGGTAGAAACCGTACTTGGTGTTTATCTTGAAGCGGTTTGTGTTGATGACATGACTAGTATTATGCCTGCGGTTAAAAACTTAACTCGCGGTAACTTAGTTTTATTAGATAAATTGTCGCAAGTCCAACAGAACCATCGGCTTAATCTTGCTACTTTGGCTAGTAAAATAAACTCTCCTTTGTCTCTTGGTGGTTTGTTATCTGGTATTTATGTTACTGAAGATATTAATGAAGCCTTAGAGGTGCGAGCGCAACTTAACCATGAAGAATCCATCATCACAAGAAGTGGTATTTGGTTGGGTTTGGGGTGGCTACGCGTTGCTTATGATGTTAATCCCAAGATCGGGATTTTGCAACGTGAGCGCGAGTTGCAAAATCTTTATGCTCATATTACTGAGATACAAAATGCTTGTACTAAAGAAGAGCAAGAATTAACTAATCAACAAAATATACTAGTTGTTTTAGAAGAGGAGTACCAGGGGTTACAGCACAAGTTACATGATTTAATGACAGAATATAGTAATGCCCAGAGCCAGGTTACCGCTAAAAAGATTAATTTACAATATGTTGAAAAGCGCGTACTGGTATTGAAGCAAGAGATTGCTGGAGAAGAAAATAATTTAGCGACTTTACGTGAACAGTTGGCTAGAGCTTTGCAAGATAAGGATAACACTATTAAACAAAAAGCTATTTATGGACTCAAGCATCAAGAGTTAGTTCGTGATCAAGATGAGATACAGCAACTTTTAGAAGCTGCGCGCGAGCAAGCGCAAAAGTCGCAAGAAAATGTAACTGATTTTACTTTACGTCGCCAAGTACTCCAAACTCAGTTAGATTACTTAATTCAGAATTTAAATCGGGTTAATGACCGTTTAACGAGTTTGCAAGAGCGTCAACTTACCATTGAAAAATCTTTGGCAGAAGCTAAACATCCTTTAGATGAGTTAGCAAAAGAGTTACAGCTAGAATTAGAACAGCGTTTGGTGGAAGAAAATAATTTAACTGAAGCTAAGCACAAAACTGCTAGGGTAGAACAAGAGTTACGTGGTTTAGAGCAAAAACATGCTGCATTTCAAGAAGCTAACGAAAAAATTAGAATATTATTAGAAAAGGCCCGTACTGAGCGGGAAGGGTTACAAGTTCGAAGAACTACTTATCAAGAACAAATTATAGAATTGGAGTTAAAATTAGAGGAGGTAAATGCTGCCTTGCCTGAAAATGCGGGGATTTCTGAGTGGGAAGAAAAATTAGCAACTCTTTCATCTCGCATTGAGCGTTTAGGTTTAGTCAATCTTACTGCTATTGACGAATTTGAGAAGCTTAAGGAGCGTAAAAATTATTTGGATGCACAAAACCAAGATTTAGTTAGTGCTTTAAATACCTTAGAGGAGGTAATTCGTAAGATAGATCATGATACTAAAGAGCGATTTAAAGAGGCTTATAATAATATTAATCTAAAATTCCAGGATTTATTCCCTAAGATCTTTAATGGTGGTAAGGCATATTTAGAGCAAACAGCAGATAACTTACTAGAAACTGGTATATTAATTATGGCACAACCGCCGGGGAAAAAGAATTCGAGTATTCATCTTTTATCTGGTGGTGAAAAGGCTTTGACAGCGATCGCTTTGATTTTTGCTATCTTTCATTTAAATCCTGCACCATTTTGTATCCTTGATGAGGTGGATGCGCCTTTAGATGATGTAAATGTTTTACGTTTTTGTACTTTAGTTAAAGAAATGGCTAAGAGTATTCAATTTATTTTTATTACCCACAATAAATTAACCATGGAGATAGCTTCCCAATTAATTGGGGTTACCATGCAGGAACCAGGTGTATCGAGAATCGTGACAGTTGATATTGATACTACTATCTCTTTGGCTGAGAGTAAGAAGCAATAGTGGCAAAATTCGCCAGTATTAATTATATTTAAGTAGCGTAATTTTATTTGGAGATAGGAGATAGTGGAATGTTATCACTACTTTTTTATCTAATTATAATTTTAGTTTTAGCTGCAGTGATGTTTATATTGTATTATAAACGGAAGCAGGCAAGAAATTATCGCATGAGGAAGCCAACCCATTTAGTTAATTTTGGTCCGCCACCTATTGCTCAAGGACATAAATCAGAGGGACATAAACAATCTTCTTATGATCCTAATCTTGTAGTTTTACAGCTCAGTGCTTTTCCAGGCCGACCTTATATGGGTTATGAGTTGCATCAAGCTTTGTTATCTGCAGGATTACGTTTGGGTGATAAAAATATTTTTCATCGCTATGCTGATAATGATGATCGTAAGATATTATTTAGTCTTGCTGCAGCTACTCCTGATGGTTCATTTGCTATAGAAAATATGGGGTTATTTAAGTGCCAGGGGTTATTTTTATTTATGCGCTTAAATCCCAAACGAAAACTAATGAGTAGTTTCGATCTCATGCTTGATACTGCCCGCCAACTAACCGAAGAATTAGGTGGCGAGATTTATGATGATTTATGTCAATTTGTTAATGCTAATGTCATTAAACGACTACGAGAAAAAATTTGTTTGGTCGAAACTGATAACTTATATGCCACCGATTTACTGGATAATCTTGATTGACCTTGCATGACTTTGACGAAAAAACATAGGAAAGAGAGAATTGCAGAATTGAGAAAGCTACTCAATGATTATAATTATTATTACTATGTTTTGGATCAACCTAAAGTTCCTGATGCTGAATATGATCGCTTATTTCGTGAGCTCCAGGCTTTAGAAACCCAATACCCTGACTTAATAACTTCTGATTCACCAACACAAAGAATTGGTTCTATATCCGCTCGCCAAATTAGTCATGCGCTACCGATGTTATCTCTTGATAATGCTTTTATAGGTGAGGAGGTATTTAATTTTGATCGGCGTATTCATGAACGTTTAGATCTTGAAGGTGGTGAGAAAATTGTTTATATGTGTGAACCAAAAATTGATGGGGTAGCAGTTAGTTTGATATATGAACATGGAGTTTTGACGCAGGCAGCTACCCGGGGTGATGGTATTGTTGGTGAAGATATTTTACAAAACGTGCGCACAATTGCGAGTATGCCCTTGAAATTACGTGGAGATTTTTTCCCCACTTTGCTCGAAGTTCGTGGGGAAGTTTATATGTCGCTTGAGAATTTTAAAAAATTTAATTTGGATGCTAAAAAAAGTGGTCAAAAAATTTTTGTTAATCCACGTAATGCTGCTGCTGGCAGCTTACGTCAACTTGATCCTAAAATAACTGCTGCTCGAGCTTTAGATATTTTTTGCTACGCTCTCGGGGCATTCACTGGGAATAATTTACCATCCAGTCAAAGTGGAGTTTTGATGATGTTAAAGGAACGGGGATTAAAAATTAATCCTGAAATAAAAGTAGTTAAAGGGATCGCAGCTTGTATTGACTATTATAAGGCTATGAGTGCCAAAAGAGATGAATTACCATATGAAATAGATGGGGTAGTGTATAAAGTTAATGACTTCGGTCAGCAAAAAGAGTTAGGTTTTGTCGCACGTGCTCCACGTTGGGCAATCGCTCATAAATTCCCTGCTCAAGAAGAGCTGACTGAAGTAGTAAATATTGAATTTCAAGTTGGTCGCACAGGTGTTTTAACTCCAGTAGCTCGTCTGCAGCCAGTTTTTGTTGGTGGAGCTACGATAAGTAATGCAACTTTACACAATATTGAAGAAGTTATACGTAAAGATATTCGTATTGGTGATACTGTAATTATCCGACGTGCTGGTGATGTTATTCCAGAAGTTGTATCGGTCGTAATAGAAAAACGACCTAAATATACTCAAATAGTAGTATTACCCAAATTTTGTCCAGTGTGCGGTTCCAAAGTAATTAAAAGTGAAAATGAGGTAGCTGCTCGTTGTAGTGGCTCTTTATTTTGTATGGCGCAACTTAAGGAATCGATTAAACATTTTGCAGCACGTGAAGCTTTAAATATTAAGGGTTTAGGAGATGAACTGATTGATAAATTAGTTAATGCTGAGATAGTTAAGAGTGTGGTTGATGTTTACTTTCTGACTCAAGAAAAACTTATAACTCTTAAACACCAAGGTGAAAAGTCGACACAAAATATTTTGCAAGCAATTACTAGAAGTAAGAATACTACTTTAGCTAAGTTTATTTATGCCTTGGGTATTCGTGAAGTAGGTGAGGTTACTGCCCAAAGTTTAGCAACTTATTTTGGTGATTTATCTAAATTAATGCGAGCAAGTATTGATGATCTTATGGCGGTACCGGATATTGGTCCTGCTGTTGCTGCTCAAATAGTTACTTTTTTTGGGGAAAAACGTAATTGCGAATTAGTTGAAAAATTGTTGCAAGTAGGTATTAATTGGTCCAAAGAAAAATTAGCTGTCAGTAAACAACTGCAGGGAAAAATCTTTGTGTTAACTGGGACTTTAGTGTCTATGAGTCGAGATGAAGCTAAAGAAAAACTCGTTCAACTTGGTGCTAAAGTCAATGAAAGCGTTTCCAAAAAAACCACTTATGTTGTAATAGGAGAGAATCCTGGAGCAAAACTAGATAGTGCTAAAAGGCTTGGGATTGAATTAATTGATGAGAGCCACTTTTTAAAGTTAGTGGGATTATAATTGGTATTGCACTCAAAAGTGCAGGAATAGACAATGGAAATACAATTTTTAGGTGCTACTAAAACTGTTACTGGTTCTAAATATTTATTAAAAGCTGATAAAAAAGTTTTAGTTGATTGTGGTTTATTTCAAGGTTTAAAAGAGTTGCGTTTACGTAATTGGAGTAGTTTGCCAGTTATTCCATCCTCTATTGATGCTGTAGTTCTTACTCATGCTCATTTAGATCATACTGGCTATTTACCTCTTTTGGTAAAAAATGGATTCCGAGGCAAGATTTATGCTACTAACCTTACCATTGAATTATGTAAGGTATTACTTTTGGATAGTGGATATTTACAAGAAGAGGAAGCTAATCGTGCTAATCGCTCGGGATATTTTAAACATAAGCCTGCTTTACCGCTTTATATACGTACTGATGCTGAAGCAGTATTTCCCTATTTTCAGCCCATATCTTTCCACAAAAATTTTTTTGTTGGTGATTTAAGTTTTTATTTTAATCGTGCAGGACATATTTTTGGAGCAGCGAGTTTGCTGGTTAAACATAAAAATATTGCTATTTTATTGTCCGGAGATTTAGGAAGAGCTTACGATCCTTGTGTTTTACCACCTGAAGATATTCCTAATGCCGATTATTTGATTATTGAATCAACATATGGAGACCGTTTGCATGAAAGTATTGATCCTGAAGAAAACTTAGAGAAGATAATTAAAGATACTGCTGAGCGTGGTGGAACCTTGATTATTCCAGCCTTTGCTGTTGGCAGAACTCAAATGCTTATGTATTACATTTATCGCTTAAAACAAGCAGGGAAGATTCCTAATATCCCTGTCTTTTTAGATAGTCCTATGGCTCAAGATATAACTGACATTATGTTAAAGAATGCTGAAGAACATGTGTTAGCACATGAAATGTATACTGAGATATCTAAAGGGGTTCGTTTATATGTTTCCTAAAATTATTATTTCTGTAAGTGGTATGGCTACTGGTGGTCGGGTATTACATCATATTAAAGCATTTGCGGCAGATCAGCGTAATGTAATTTTATTTACTGGCTATCAAGCAGCTGGTACAAGAGGTGAGGCCTTATTACAAGGACGAAAAGAGATCAAAATATTTGGTAGTTTGGTTACAGTTAATGCTGAAGTATTGGTATTAAATAATGTTTCAGCTCATGCTGATTATCAGGAGATCATTAATTGGTCATGTATTGTTCCAGAGTATTTACAAGTAGCCACCCTTTGAAAAACCACTTAACCATAAAGAGAAGAAAAAAGAAAACTCGCGCATTAAATACTATTGGTGATTTTATTCATTTTGCCGCCCAACAATTTAGCCGTAAGAAAGCCTATTTTGGTCATGGTACTGATAATCCTTGGGATGAAGCAGTTTATTTAGTTTTGTCTTTTTTACATTTACCTTTAAATAGTAATAAGACGATTTTATGTAGAAAACTTAAAGATGATGAGAAACAAACAATATTAGCGGGAATTAAAACTCGGGTCGACAAACGATTACCTGTTGCATATTTAACCAAAGAAGCTTGGTTTATGGGTCTCTCCTTTTATGTTGATGAGAATGTACTTATTCCTCGATCCCCTTTGGGTGAACTTATCGCTAAACGTTTTACACCATGGATAAAGCCTGAAAAAGTGCTCCGAATTTTAGATATTGGAACAGGAAGTGGATGTATCGCTATTAGTTTGGCTCTTGTTTTTCCTCGAGCTAAAATTGATGCTGTTGATATTTCATCTCAAGCATTAAAGATAGCGGCAATCAATTGTACTCGGTATAAAGTAACTAATAGGGCGAGACTTTTGCAGTCGGATTTATTTGCAAAGCTTCGAGATCAGAAGTATGATATCATCATTAGTAATCCTCCATATGTAAGTCTGAAGGAAATAAAGAACTTGCCCAAGGAATATACTTATGAGCCTAGACTAGCTTTATTTGGGGGGGGAAATGGTTGTGAAATCATAACGAGAATTATTAAGGACGCATCGCAGCATTTAACACCTCAAGGTATTTTAGTAGTAGAGGTGGGTAGTAGTGCAGCTAAAATTATGAGAATATATAAATATCTTCCATTTGTATGGTTAGAGTTTGAACATGGGGTAGGTGAAGTTTTTCTGTTAACTAAAAGAATTGGTAAATCTTATGCGAGTACTTGTTATTAGTTTATTTATTTTAATATTATTTTTTAATAGTATAGTTTACGGCGAAACGGAACCCATTTCTCCAGAAACAGTAACTAGTGTAAGTGTGACTACACCAGTAGTAGAGAATTCAGTATTGCTTACGGCCCAAGAATTGACTAGTCGTTTGATAAGCCTAGAAGCCCAAATTGCTGAAATGAATGAACGTATTAGTGCAATAGAAAGTAATAAGTTAGAACAACAAGATAATAAGGATTTCTTAAGTGCAATATTACAATTCTTCAAACAGTATAAACAGTATATGGATGCTATTTTAACAGGTGGTGTAGCAATAGTTATTTTATTTTTATTAGTACATGTTATAGCTTCTAGGAGTAGAAAATCCGGTATTGTTAAATATCCTGAGGAGAGTAACTATAATTTGCTGGAAGATCAAGGTGGTATTGTAGCTAAATTGAATCTAGCTCGTGCTTATGTAGAAATGGGGCATGAAAGTAAAGCTGAGTCTATGCTTTACGAAGTATTGTCTCAGGGGAATGAAGCTGAACAAGATGAAGCTAAAATGTTATTAGAGAAAATTAAAAACGCAGGTTAAATTTACCTACTTACCATAGGTGTGTATGCGCATAGCTCTGGGTATTGAATATGACGGAACAAATTACCATGGCTGGCAACGACAACTTAATTTAGTTACTCTCCAAGAAAAAGTTGAAGAAGCTCTTAGTCGAATTGCAGCGGAAAAAGTTACGATTGCTTGTGCTGGAAGGACCGACGCGGGAGTTCATGCTTTTGGTCAAGTAGTACATTTTGATACTAAAGCTGAGCGGTCTGATCAAGCTTGGATTTTGGGTACTAATAGTAATTTACCTACTGATATTCGTATTCTTTGGGCGCGTCATATGTCGCAAGATTTTCATGCACGTTATAGTGCTACTTCTCGTTGTTACCGTTATATAATTTATAATAATAAGGTTGCTTCAGCGCTTTTGCGTCATCGTACTATGTGGTGCCCCTATAAGCTAAATGAGAAGCTAATGCGCGAAGCTGGAAGATATTTACTTGGTGAACATGATTTTTCTTCATTTCGTGGGAGTGGTTGTCAATCAAGAAGTGTTATGCGTAATGTAACTTTGCTTGAAGTAACTCGTGGAGGAGCAGCAATAAATATTGATATTCAGGCCAATGCTTTTTTACTACATATGGTGCGTAATATTGTGGGAGTATTACTTAAAATTGGAATAGGTGAGCATCCTCCCTTTTGGGTCAAAGAAGTTTTAGATGCACGTAATCGTACATCAGCTGCGGTTACAGTTCCTGCTGCTGGGTTATATTTAGTCAAAGTTGAATATTAATGACCAATAGCTAAGATTGAAAAATCTGGTACGATCGAAAAATTAATTTTGTAAAGAGTAGAGATTTATGCTGAGTCTTCATGATTTCAATATCCATGCGGTGGCAAATTTTTTTAGTGCGCATCCCCATAGCTTTGCTATTTTTGTTTATTTTATAGTTTTTGCTGAAGCGATGGCTGTAATCGGTGCTATTGTACCTGGTGCTATTATTATGCCGGCGATTGGATTTTTGATTGGTTCAGCTATAGTACCAGCTGGCAGTACTTTTATATGGGTAATTTTAGGGGCAATTACCGGTGATTGTTTAAGCTATTTTATTGGGGTTTATTTTCAGAATCGTATACATAAAATATGGCCATTTACTAGATGGCCTAATTTACTGAGTCAGAGTGAAGCTTTCTTTCATGATCATGGTGGCAAAAGTGTATTTATTGGGCGCTTTGTTGGTCCAACGCGTGCCATGATACCGATGATTGCTGGTATGCTAAAAATGCCATTTATTAAATTTATATTAGTGGCATTGCCATCAGCCACTATTTGGGCACTGGGTTATATAGTACCTGGAATATTATTAGGTGCTTTGTCGTTAGAATTACCACCAAAAGTGGCAGCCATGTTTACTTTTGGTGTTTTATTAGCTGCTATTGTTTTGTGGATAGTGGTGTGGCTTATTCAGCTCTTTTTTAGAGGAACTTGGAAGTTGATAGATTATTATATTAAGTGTATTTGGAAATATTGTATAAAGCATAAACCGTTATTCTGGGTAACAAAATTATTATCTGATCCTAAAGAACCTGATAATCATCAACAATTAACTTTATTGATAGGTACTATTTTTTCTTTTCTTTTATTTCTGTTGATTCTTTACCAAGTACTAACTGTGGGACTTTTTGTTAATTTTGCTCGTTCAATTTACTATTTACTAAGAAGTATTCGCTCGGAGGTATTGGATCATATTTTTGTATTGATTACTTTATTTGGTGATTTACCCTTCTTGTTAGTTACATCAGGAGTTATTTTTTTGTGGTTACAGTGGAAAAAATATAAATATACCGCGTTTCATTGGTTAGGTATTATAGTTCTTAGTGGAGCTGTAATTAGTAGTATGAAGCTTTTTATGTATTCACCAAGACCGGGAGATATTTTGTATGATGTTTATGCCTCTTCGTTTCCTAGTGCTCATGTGGTTTTAGGAATAGCATTATATGGTTTTTTAGCGGTGATCATTGCTCGTGAGTTAAAAGATTCTAAACGATATTTGGTTTATATAATTACTAGTGTTTTTTTGGCAAGCCTAGCTTTCTCGCGGATTTATTTAGGTGCTCACTGGTTGATTGATATTTTCGGTGGTATTTTTTTAGGTTTAACTATATTGTTGTTAGTTACGATCTCCTATCGTCGACGTCATGTTTTACATTTTCATACAAATAAATTTGTTTTAGTTGTTTGTAGTGTATTTGTTATGGTATGGCTTGGATATGGAGTAGCTGGATATAGTAAGAAGATGCAAGAATACAGTTTAGTTTGGCCAACACAAGTTATAAGTTTTAATCGGTTAGTACGAGAAAACATACCAAAACTTCCTGTATATTGCTTGAATCGTTTTGGCCGCCCAATTGAAGCATTAAATATTATCTACGTTGGTGAGCTTACAAAGATTGGTAAAGCTTTATCTAAGGAGGGTTGGGAATCCCAGCGAGTTACCCTTGATTTCCAAGGTGTATTAAAGAATTTGTTTACTACGTCGGTAATTCATCATTTATCTCTTTTCCCTCAACTTTATCACAATAAGAGAATGGTATTATTATATACCAAAAGTACTGATGTTGATGGTGTGGTGTTAATTTTGCGCTTGTGGTCATCGGATATTGATCTAAAGGATAGCTCTTTACCTTTGTGGGTTGGTACGGTTGAATATCATAAAGTATTACCATATTCCTTTTCTTTGAAGGCATTTAGTAACAAGCATTCATTTGTAGGTGCCACCGATTTTCTAGCGAAAAGTTTAGTAAGAGATTTTTATTTATGGAAGAGAAGCTATTCGGTTGATGAGCAGCCGTCCGAGATGAAAGACCTTCAATGGGATGGAAAGATGCTAATAATTAAATCTCGGGGCAGAGGGATTTGAACCCCCGACAGCCTGCTCCCAAAGCAGGTGCGCTACCAGGCTGCGCTATGCCCCGTATATCAAAATTAAAGTGAATAATACTAAGCGTTAGTATTAACGTCAAATGCTTGCTAAGAATTTCTCTATATTAGTTATAGTTCATAGATATTGCATTTTCTTTTTATATCTGTAAATAATATACTACTTTAATTTTTTAATTTGGGGGGAAGTATATGCAAGTAAAGAAACATACTAATGAAGTTCTTTGGATCACTATTATTGGAGTTATTGGGCGTTTAATTACCCCTCTTCCAAATATCACACCTCTTATGGGAACAAGTTTATTTGTTGGGACAAGATTCCCTAAATTTTTATCTTTATTATCTATATTTATTACTTTACTAGTTTCAGACATATGTTTAGCTTTTATGAGGGGATATCCAGTTTTCGGATATTTTACCTTATTTACTTATACTGGTTTTGTATGTATTGTTTTACTAGGATCTAAATTTAGATACTCAAGATGGAGTTTTCCTTTTTATATTCTAGGCAGTTCTTTAGGTTATTGGTTATGGACTAACTTTGGCGTATGGTTAGCAAGTGGTTTATATCAGAAATCTTTTGATGGGTTGGTAACTTGTTATTATTTTGCTTTACCTTTTTTACGTAATGCTTTGATTGGAGATGTAATTTGGTGTTGTGTAATATTTGGGCCTTTCCATTTTTTTGTGAAGCGAGAGTGGCGGAACTTGGTAGACGCGCTGGATTTAGGTTCCAGTAGGGTAACCTATGAGAGTTCGAGTCTCTCCTCTCGCAGAAAATATTAGTGAATAAGGTGAAGATATGCAAGTAGTTCGTGATGATTTATCTAATTTAGAACGTAAGCTTACTATTACAGTTGAGGCTCTAGAAATTACAAGTAAAGTTGAAGCTAAATTACGTAAGATTGCTGCTAAGGTTAAGATGCCTGGTTTTCGTCCTGGCAAAGTTCCATTTGATGTTGTTCAAAGAAACTATCGATCATCAGCTCATACCGAAGTTTTAGAAAATATTATTAAGGATACTTATACTGCAGCTCTTCAGCAAGAAAAATTGAGTTTGGTTGGTTTACCTAAGATTGATATTATTTCTTCTAAATTAGGGGAGCCTTTGGTATATACAGCTATTTTAGAAATTTATCCAGAGGTTAAGTTAAATAATTTTAAGGAGATTAATGTTAAAAAGAGTGTAGCTCAAGTTACTGATGCTGATGTTGATGAGATGCTTGAGAAAATGCGTAAAGCCAATGTTACTTGGCAAGAGATAGTAGATGATAAATATAAATCTAAAGTGGGAGATCAGCTTACCATTGATTTTACTATACAAACATTGAGCGATAATAAAACGGATGAGCCTAAGTTAGAAAAAGATGTAAAATTGGTATTAGGTGACGGTTCTATGTGGGGTGATTTTGAGAAGGAGTTGTATGGTGTTAAGGTTGGGGAAGAGAAAAAATTTACTTTAGTAATGCCAGCGACCCATATAGAAAAAGATTTTGCGGGTAAGTCAGCAGTTTTTGTTGTAAAAATACATAAGATTTGCCAGCCAATACTACCTGATTTGAATGATGATTTTGCTTGCAAGATGCATATTAAAAATGGTGGGCTTGTAAAATTGAGAGAGGAGATTAGGAGTCGTATGGAACGTGAACTAAAAACTGTACTCCGTAGTTTATTCAAAGAGGCTATAATGGATAAATTATTAGAACATAATCCTATTGAGGTGCCGAAAGTTTTAGTTGAATATGAGCTTAAGAGACGTGCTGATGAGTGGCATAAACGTTTTGCTGACTCTAAAAACAAGGTAGAGAAGACTCATGAATTTCCTCGCGCTGATTTCGAGCCACATGCTAAAAGAAGTGTTTCTTTGGAATTATTACTTCTTGCTGTAACTAAAGAGCATCAAATTGAAGTTGAAACTCAGGAAATATCTAAAAGAGTTGATGAATTAATGTCATCAGCATACTACGAAGATAAAGAGGAGATAGTTAATGAACTTCTTTCTAACCAACAGTATTTAACACAAATAAAATCGATTTTGTTAGAGAAAAAAGTAGTTGACTATTTAGCTTCCCAAGTCAATGTGACTGAGAAAAGCATCAGTTATAAAGATGCTATGGCGAAGAAATAGTGAGCCTTGCGTAAACCTATTAACTCTAGGAATACAATTATGCTAAATCAAAATTTAATACCGATGGTAGTTGAGCAAACTGCTCGAGGTGAAAGAGCATATGATATCTATTCGCGATTACTGAAAGAACGAGTTATATTTTTAGTAGGAGAGGTTGAGCCTCATATGGCTAATCTGATTGTTGCTCAAATGCTTTTTTTAGAGGCTGAAAATCCTGATAAGGATATCTCGCTATATATTAATTCCCCTGGTGGTGCAGTTAGTGCAGGTCTTGCGATTTATGATACGATGCAGTTTGTTAAACCAAATATTAGCACCTTATGTGTTGGGCAAGCTTCTAGTGCTGCGGCGCTTTTGTTAGCAGCAGGTGTACATGGTAAAAGGTTTTGTTTACCTCATGCTACAGTTATGATTCATCAAGTTCTTGGTGGCTATCAAGGGCAAGCTAGCGATATTGAAATTCATGCTAAAGAGGCCTTGAGGGTCAATCAACAGGTGAATGAGATTCTTGCGCGTCATACGGGTAAATCTATTGCCCAGATTAGGAAGGATATAGATCGGGATAATTTTATGACTCCTAAAGATGCTATGGATTATGGAATCATTGATAACATCTTGGAAAAAAGATAGATTACATCGTAACATATTTTAAGAATTGCAAAGTAACATGCTATTTTGTTAGAATCTTTCTACTTTTTAATTTTTAAAAAATTTATGAGGGATTTATGAGAACAAGTGATTTGGCGAAAAAAATGGCATTAGTTGGTAGTTTATTTGTGCTTATAACTCTAAACGGCTGTACTACTACCAATCCGTATACTGGGCAAACGGAAGTAAGCAAAACCGCGATTGGTACAGGAATTGGTGCAGTTGGAGGAGCTATAGCTGGACAGTTAATTGGAGGTAATACTGCGAGTACTTTAGTTGGGGCAGGTCTTGGTGCTGCAGTAGGAGGTATAACTGGTAATTATATGGATCGTCAAGATTCAGAACTCAGAGCCCAATTACAAGGTAGTGGAGTACAAGTTGTACGAGTTGGTAAAGATATTCGTTTAATTATGCCAGGAGATATAACTTTCGAAAATGATCGCGCAGAGATTAGATCAAATTTTTATAACACTTTAAATTCGGTGGCAATTGTTTTAAAGAAGTTCAATAGAACCACAATTAAAGTTGCGGGTTATGCTTCTAGTACTGGGCAAGCTATGCATAATCAAGAGTTATCAGAAAGACGAGCTCGTTCTGTAGCTGATTATTTAATCTCTCAACATATTGATCCTAATCGAGTTATGATTGTTGGTTATGGGGCACGTTATCCAATTGCTAATAATGCAACATTAGAGGGTCAAGCTCGTAATCGTAGAGTTGAGATAACTATTCATCAATTAGCGGGTTAGGAGTTAGGCAGTTATCAGGGAGTGATAATGTATGACATTTCTTTTTTATGTTGGGGCTTTTTTAGTTGCGGTTTTTGCTTTGATATTGATTCATGAACTTGGCCACTTTTTAGTGGTTAAGTTGTTTCATTCGCTGTGAGCCAGGGAGAGCGAAGGAGAATAGTCTGCGGTAGCTGACGATTTTTAGCAGAACGGAGTGAGTGCTAAAAATCTATAGTGGGCGTTAAGTTAATGTAGCGTTTTTCAGCCGCAGGACGGCTGCGGTGTGCGAAGCACAACGATGTGTCGCGGCCATGCGAACTGATTTTAGGGGTCACGATGGCCTAAAATCTATAGTGAGCATAGAGCGACATGCTTGATATGTTTACCATAACCTTAAGCTTTTTTAGTTGCTTCTTGAGGTTTTTTGGTGAGGTAAATTGAATAACTTGCATTCCTAAATTTTTGGCTGGTACCAGGTTTTCTGGTTTATCATCTACAAATATACATTGCTTAGGATCTAATTTATTACGTTCCAAAAGAATCTGATAAATTTTCAATTCTGGTTTTATGGCTTTTTCTACACCTGAAACTACAATATCTTTAAAATATTCGAAAAACTTGTAGTTATAGCGTACATGGGTAAAAAATACTTCCGCTGAGAAATTAGTTAATGCGTAAAGAGGATAATTTTGAGTATGTAGTGATTCTAATATTTTAACAGTATCATCAATGGTCCCACCAATCATATCGAGCCATTTAGTTTGCCAAAGATGGATAGGTTGATGGTAATGAGGAAGTTTATTAGATAATTCTGTCAAAGCTTCTAGGTACGAATGATCCCGGTCAGTTTTTTCATTAATTTTATGGATAGCAGTTTCTTGATAGAAACGTTGCATTTTAGCTAAGTCACCACCAAAGTATTTGGTGTATACTCTGTCTGGATTCCAGTCAATTAGAACACCACCAAGATCAAAGATTACATTTTTCATAGTTAATTACCTAGATGCTTTGCCAAGCGAGTTTACCCGACCGACCGTCAATCTCTTTTTGGGTCATTTCACAATAGAGATAATCGCCGCGTGATGCAATCTCACTTAGGTTTTTAAATTGTACACAATGCTCTTTAAATGTTAGTAATAAAGAGCAAAACCAGTCAAGATATTGCATTCCTTCAAGTTCAGCATGAACAGTTAATACATTTATAGTACCATTTTTTAGAAATGATAGATAGAGATGGATTAAGTTATCTAAAGGGTATTCTGGTCGACCTAAAAGTTCATCTAAAGTAGGAAGAGTGGTGGGTATTTGTAAGGTTTTATAAATTTTTTCTCCAACTTTAGGATAGTATGGTGATACACCCCTAGTGTCACTAGCGTATTTTAAATTTGCTTTGTCATATACCGCTAAGGTCTTCTCATTGGCTTGCCAACCTGGAGCTGCAGCTGTAATAAGATACATTCCAAATATCCGGTAAAATTCATCTAAACCTTTTTGAAATAGGTTCATGATTTCTTCTTCAGACATTTTAGTTATACCGTCTTGCCACTTCTGATGGTCATAGGCATGAATCCCTACTTCAAAACCTTGTTCTTTAATTGAACGTAGAAGTTTTTCATGTTTTTTGCCAATAAGAGGGCCTGGTAATAATACTCCATTTAGTAGAGTGCGGATCCCGTATGTAGTAATAACATTGGTGCGAGAGGCTTTTTTAACAAAACCTTTACGAAAAATTCTTTTAATAGCACGTCCGGTGTTATCCGGCCCTAAAGATAAATAAAAAGTTGCTGGGATTTGTAACTTTGTTAGTAGAGTTAAAAGATTAGGAATACCAACTCTAGTTCCTCGCTCTGTGTCTACATCGATTTTTATTGCGAGACT
The DNA here is from genome assembly GCA_031263815.1 of Coxiellaceae bacterium. Classification (GTDB taxonomy): domain Bacteria; phylum Pseudomonadota; class Gammaproteobacteria; order UBA9339; family UBA9339; genus UBA9339. Next base: position 59,279 of record JAISFD010000016.1, read on the forward strand.
TGGTGTTGTCATGTTTTTCAGATTTTTTATAGTAATCTATCTTAAATAATAATCTACAGTCTTTTTCAAAGCCATGTCCAAGCTGGTTTTGGGTTGCCAACCTAATAAATGATGTGCTCTTTTAATTGATGGTATTCGTACGTTCATATCTTGATACCCACTACCATAATAAGTTTTTGCTGTTGTGCTGATAATTTTAATTTTTTTTGCCTTGCCTTTAGGGCATTTTTTAGCAAATTCTACAATTTTCTGAGCTATCTCAGCGATAGATGCGTTGTTTTTAGGATTACCAATATTAATTATCTTATTGTCAGTACGATCATCTTTATTTTCGATGATTCTCAGTAAAGCATCAATGGCATCATCGATGTAGATGAAACACCGTTTTTGTTTACCTCCATCAACTAATTGTAAATCTTTACCATAATAAATATTACTAATAAATTGAGTAATGACTCGCACGCCACCAGGTGGTAAATTATGAATATCATCTTGAGTTGGTCCGATCCAATTAAAAGGTCGAAAAAGGATGTATTTTAGTCCATTGTGTTTCCCATATGCATAAATTATTCGGTCCATTAGCTGTTTGGAACAAGAATAAATCCATCGTTCTTTATTGATTGGTCCTTGCATAAATGGGCTTGTTTCTTCATCAAATTCTTTATCAGGACTCATGCCGTAAACTTCAGAAGTAGAAGGGAATATTAGTCTTTTCTTAAATTGGACGCATTGTCGTACTAACGGTAAATTGGCTTCAAAATCGAGTTCAAATATGCGTAGAGGATCGGTAACATAAGTAGCGGGAGTAGCAATTGCAACCAGAGGCAGTATTACATCACATTTTTTAATATGATAAGTAATCCATTCCTTATTGATGGTGATATCCCCTTCAGTAAAATGTAAGCGGCCATTTTTTATACTATGATCTAATTTGTTGGTGGCTAGATCCATACCATAAATTTCCCAATCGGTGGAGTTTAAGATTTTTTTAGTGAGTTGATTACCGATAAACCCATTAATGCCAAGTATGAGTATCTTTTTCATCTAGTTGTACTCCTAATACTTTTTTTATCGAAAAACGGGGACGATGTTGCACTTCTTTATAAATACGACCGACGTATTCTCCCATAATTCCTAAACCTATTAAGACCACTCCTATTAGGAAAAATGCGATAGCGAATAGAGTAAACACTCCTTGTACTTCTGGACCGATGATTAGACGGCGTATAAATAGAAAGATTACAAATAAAATACTCAAGAAAGCTATGCTGAAACCTACAATAGTGAATATTTGCAATGGTACTAATGAGTAACCGGTCATTAAATCGAAATTTAGCCTAATTAGGCCGTATAAACTGTATTTAGATTTACCAACGACACGAGCTTCATGATCAACTTTAATTTCGGCGGGGTTGGTAGCGTGTGAATAAGCTAATGCTGGAATAAAAATAGAGGATTCATCGTGTGCTACGATAAGATCGATGATACTACGATTATAAGCACGTAACATACAGCCATGATCAGTCATATCAATATGCGTAGTAAGTGCTCTAATTTTATTTATAATAATTGAGATATTGCGACGAAACCAACTATCTTTACGTTCGTATAAGCGAATACCACTTACTAAATCATGACCTTTGTCGATTAGCTCTAACAATTTTGGAATCTCTTCTGGTGGATTTTGAAGATCGGCATCCAAGGTTACGATAATTTCTCCTTGGGACGATTCAAAACCAGCCATTATAGCCATATGTTGACCAAAATTACGACTAAAGGTGATAATACGCACTTTATCGAGGTATAAGCGATATAAATCTTCTAAGATTACTTCGGAGTTGTCTTTACTGCCATCATTAATAAATATTATCTCATAGGTTTTGCCTAGTTTGTCTAAAGTTGTAGCTAAACGGGAGAAAAGAGGTTGGAGATTTTTGGCTTCATTGTATACTGGGATTACTATACTTAAATATGGCTTCATATATGTTATGTTTATAGAGATGCTTTATTGTATTATAATATTATCTTTTTTTAAAAACCTTTTTCATAGCCTCAATGGTTCGATCTTGATCATTAATTGTCATCGTAGTAAAAAGTGGTAACGATACAATGCGATTGGATATGGTTTCAGCGTTAGGAAATTGTCCCTTTTTGTAACCCAAGGTGTTTTGGTAATAGGTATATAAATGAGCGGCGTGATGATGATAACCGGTTCCAATATTGTATTCTTTCATTCGCTCCATAAAAGTATCACGACTCATATTAGCTATTTCTGGATTAATTAATGGAGCATAAATATACCATGAGACGCAACATTGATAGTTAGGAAGTTGTGGCAAAGTTAATTCAGGCCAATCAGTCAATATTTCATTATAACGATCAACTAGTTTTTGACGTTTAGTGATAAAATTTTCTAATTCTTTTAACTGGTGAATTCCAATTGCGGCTTGAAGATCCATCATATTGTATTTATGACCTGGTTGGATCACATCATAATGTTGCGTACCTTCTTTCCCATATCGATTCCAGGCTTCGCGATCGATACCATGAAATCGTTGAACACTAATTTTTTTTGTTAACTCTTCATCTCTGGTTGCAAGACAACCACCTTCACCAGTAGTCATGACTTTATTAGGATGAAAGCTGAATACTTGGGTATCTCCGAAGCTACCAAGGATTTTTCCTTGGTAATGTGAACCCATAGCATGAGCACAATCTTCAAGCACTCGTAAATTGTATTTTTTTGCTATTTTGTATATGAGATCTAGATCAACCGGAACACCTGCAAAATGTACTGGCAAAATTGCTTTAGTATTTTTAGTTATCTTAGCTTCTATTTTAGTGACATCAATATTGCGGGTTTTTAGATCAACATCTACTAACACTGGTTTAGCACCAGTATGAATGATAGTATTAAGACTAGCAATGAAAGTCATAGGGGTGGTGATCACTTCATCTTGTGCTTTTAAACCAAAACATTTTAAGGCTAAGTGTAATCCAGAAGTAGCAGAATTTAAGGCAAGTATATATGGAGCTTTTAAATATTGTTTTAGATCCTCTTCAAAATGTTTCACTCTTGGTCCAGTGGCTAACCAGCCAGATCTAAGGCAAGAAACTACCTCGTCTATAGTTTCTTGATTGATATCTGGCGTACAAAATTTTAGAAATTCGTCGTTCATATTAGAATTCTGCAATTAGTCAAACATCATGGTATAGTACTAAAAGAGTTTATGATACTTATTTTAATTAGTGTTTTGCTACCATGTATACGCCGATAAGAATTACGAGAATGCCAGTTATTCTTAATGGAGTTAAATCTTCACTCCACAGATAATAAGCTGCTATGGTACTTGTAATGTAGCCAAGACTTGACATGGGATAAGCGATACTTACAGGTGCACGCGAAAGCACCATCAGCCAAGTGAGTGCACTAATCAGATAAATAAATAAGCCTGATACAATCCATGGTGAAAGAATCGCTTTTATTATAATAGGTATGAGATTATCCCAGGTAAAGCTGAAGGTACCTATTTGGATCATACCAGCTTTTAATGCAAGTTGAGCAATGGTATTCAACAATACTGTTAAAATAATTAAAAATAAGACCGCAGGATTTATCATAAATACCTCTTGTTTTTTTTGAATTTATTTTGTATTTACAACTAATACTCTACCCCGAAGTTTGGCTATTATTCTCATTTTATCTGGTGCAAACGATAAAAGATTACGATAATTAGCTTCATCGGTTATTAAGTAGGTAATACGGTTACTTTGCCATCTTTCCCAAAACGTTTTTGGATCGATTATCCATGCGCTAGCATCTTGATGTCGTATGCCAAAGCTTAATTCTCCGTGATAATCTACAACTGTGACAATACGTTGTAAATAAAACGGCAACTCTTGATAGTACGCACCGTAACAAATGACCTCATTATCTGGAGTTAATTTTTGTTGCAAGATAGTAATAAGTGGTTTAATTGATTGTTTGTTAATAGTCGTCATGATTGGGCTAAAATAAAGCCACAATGCTGCTGTTGCTATGATTAGAGTAATACATCCAGTGGCAGTTCCGTGTTTATGATAGGTAGTTATAGTTACTACTGTATTTAAAATCATAATTATGCTAGCTAGATATAAATTTTGTTTGGTAATTGCCTGTTCATTGAAGTCAAGGATAAAAGTTGCAGCAAAAGCGCCAATGACTAGTATAATGTTTAATATTAATAAAGTGTAAAATCCAATATTAATTGATCTCGTTTCAAAGCTTTGCCAGTGAGCAGCGAAGAAATTGCCTAATAGTATCGCGGTTGGTGTGAACATTGGTAGAATATATGGTATTAATTTTGAGTTAGAGAAAGTATAAAAAATATAGATAATAACTATCCAGAGAAATAAAAAAATTGTGGTTTGGGATTGTCTTAACTCATGCCAATGTTTGGGGAAATTATAAATTATTGCTTGAGGTAAAAATATTGTCCAGGGATATAAACCTGCTAATGTTGTTATGGGTAAAAACCACCATTTTTGAGTGCGATCTGCATACTCCGTAAAGTAGCGTAAAAAGTGTTGTTCAAAGAAGTAGAAGCGGAAAAACTCTGGATTTTTTAGCTGGACTAAGATGTGCCATGGTAAAGCAATTAAAAGAAAAATAAAGCTACCACTGAAAATATGATATGTTTTTAAATTATGCCATTCTCCATAAACAGTAAGCCAAACCATTACTATCGTACCTAGGAAGACGATCCCAACTAAACCTTTAGTCATCACTGCACATGCGGCTAAAATATACATTGTCCAAAGATTTAAAGTACGTTTAGTACCAGGTGGTAGTTGAGTAGCTAATAAAAATGAGCCTAAGGAACCTGTAAGGAAAAAAGTAAGGCTCATATCTAAAGTAACTATTCGAGTTAGAACGAAAACTAAACTGCTGGTAGCAAAGATAAAACTGGAAAGCCAAGCTGTTTTTCTTCCATATAGTTTTCTACTGATACTATATATCCAGAGTACAGAACCGAAGGCCATGAGGGCATTGACGAGACTCACAGCAAATTCGTTTACTCCAAATATTTTAATGCTGGTTGCTTGAAGCCAATAGAATAATGGTGGTTTTTCGAAATATTTAATTCCATTAAGACGAGGGGTAATATAATCACCCGTTGCTACCATTTCGCGCGGAATCTCTGCGTAGCGTGCACCATCAGGAGCGGCAAGTGGGTATCGACCAACCGTAGCTCCAAAGAAAACTCCGATAATTAAAGTGAGGGCAACAAAGTCTTTAAACCAAGAGATCATATTAATATGTAGTGGATGTTATATTTCCGTCCTTTTAGCTAAGGCTTGGGCTAATGTATTACTATCAGTATATTCTAGTTCTCCGCCAAAAGGTATCCCATGAGCAATTCTAGTACATTTAAATTTGTTCATAGGGTGTACGAGATTAGCAATGTAATGTGCAGTGGCTTCACCTTCAACTGTTGGATTGGTGGCAATGATAATCTCTCTTATATCTTTTTCTGAATTTAGTAACTTAATTAAATTATTCATGCCAATTTCATTTGGACCGATGCCATCGATAGGTGATAAGTGCCCCATCAGCACAAAATATAAACCATGATAACTACTAGTTTGCTCAATGGCCAAAGTATCTATTGGAGTTTCAACTATGCAGAGCAGAGAATGATCTCGTTTTGGATTAGAACAAATGCTGCATAAGTCGTGTTCACTGCAAGTATGACACCGTTTGCAGTATCCTACTTTAGTTAGAGTTTCTTCTAGAGTTTTGGCAAGAGATAAGCCGTCATTACGCCCTTGGTCAAGTAAGTGGAAAGCCATTCGTTGTGCGGTTCGTGGTCCTATACCTGGCAGAGTACGTAAAGATTGAATTAGTTGATCAACTAGATAGGTATATAACATGTTTAATTCTTATTTGTTTAAATTTGGCAATTTAAGGTTTTGTAATAATTTTAGTGTTTCTTTTTGAATAGCAGTTTCTGCTTTATGAGCAGCATCAGTTATTGCAGAGGCAATCAAGTCACAGATTATCTGTATCGGTTGTTGTAACAATGCTTGATCTATTGTAACTTTAGTCGCTTCATGACGACCATTCATACAGATTGTTACAGTTAATTCCTCTATGCCAGCTTTACCTTCTACTGTGATAGCAGTAAGTTTTTTTTGAATATCTGCCGATTTGTCTTTTAAATTTTGTAAACTTTCTAAATTAAACATGTTAATTATTCTATGATAAATTAAAAGCGGGTCAAGTCTGACCTTACGAAGTTCGATTCTTTTTTGGGGTACAAAAATGAAAACATACTTAAACTTAGTAAAACACAAAAAATGTTATAAATAAATGCTAAATTACTTCCGAAATGATTCCATAAATGACCAGCAATCATAGAGGCAACAAGAAACGATACACCTATAGTAAGATAATATATGCCAATTGCTGTACCTATTAGGTGCTTATCAACTTTGTCACTTATAATAGATAAGAATAAGCCTTGTATCGCTGTCATTTGTCCACCCCACAGAAAAGCTCCAAAAAATACTATTGATATGGAGGGAGCGTATATCATTGAAGCGCTTGCTACAATCATCATTATCATACATAACTGTATGAATATTTTTTTACCTAACTTGTCTGCATAGAGACCTATAGGGTAGGAGCAAAGTACTTGCCCAATGCTAATGAATATACCAACTGATCCAGCATAGCCCCTTCCTATAAAATCATTAGCCCTAAGTACTAATAAATGTTCACTAAAGTGGCCTAGTTCACATAGTGAAGCTAATATTATTAGTTTCCAGAATGCCATATCCATTGATTTCAAGTATTTGCCTTTAAAGGGATTTTTTAAACGCTTATAATCCTCAACAATTATTGGTTCAGATTTTTTGTGTGACTGTAAATTATATAAACAAATTATGGCTATAATAACTGGCATGATAGATAACATAAATACTATTCTGTAGTTATTATCAATAAAATACATCAGAGCTATAGCTATCGCTGAGCCAAGTAAAGACCCAATAGTTTTGAGTGATTTACTAAAACCAAATGATTGTCCTCTAGTGTGTTCATTGCTTAGATCAGCTATTAAGGCATCACGAGGTGAGGCTTGAAACCCATTGCCGATCCTATCAACTGATTGGGCAAACATAACCATCGCTGCAGATTTTGCTAATGCAAATAAGGGTTTTATAGATAATATTATTAAACTCCCAATTAATAAGATAAATTTTCTGTTTCTTATATAATCACTTGCAGCTCCCGAAAAAATACGTACTAAAAACGATAAAAACTCAACAACACCATCAATAAAGGCTATTTTTAATGCACTTGCGTGTAATTCATATTTCATAAACATGGGCAATTGACTGTAGACCATTGTCGTTGATGCCCCTAGAAATAATCCAAATAGAGAGACAGCAAACATACCCTTAGGAAGGGTTTTGAAAGGATGGATATATTTATAAATATCTACAATTGATTTTATTATTAATCTTGGTTTTTTTAATTTGTCATGACAGTTTTTATGCCCCATCTTAAAAGAAAATATATAACACATTTTCTAATTGCTTAAAAGCAGTAAGTTCACACATATCTTCCGATGGCCAATTCTCACTATCCCAGATAGAGAGTTGGTGAGGATAAATTAGTCCAACTATTCGTACTACTATCTCTTTCAGCTATCTGAGTATTGATGGTTGATGCCATCTCTATATCCCTGGCTCGCAGCGTAGGAACTGTTATGCACTATATTTTCTAACTTTTTTATTTAATAGAATTACTAATTACTTTCGCAGCAAATTTATTCATCAGTTCTTTTATTTTTGGATCCTTCTCTATAGCTTCCTGTGCTTCACTTTGTTTTTTTGTATCATGTCGTTTTTTAATATTAGTGGGGGTATTCATATCAATAGTGCCTAATTTTATATTTACGGTTACTGGAGTGTTATAATATTTACTAAGTGCAAGATTGATCCGCTCTTCATGTTTTTTATTTAATAGAGGAGCTTGAGTAGGATCAAGCAATAATTCAATTATATTATTACTAATTTTGTTTACTACGCAATGTTGCAGTAAAGCTTGAGTTGGTCCAGTAATTTCTAACTTTGATAGTATATCTGTGTCGCAATTATCAAGATTAGGACTAGTTAATTGTTTAGGGTGAATGTCTTGTTCTTTTGTTGCTTTTGCTAGTAGTGAAGTAATAGTTGCAGGTCGAAATGCCAGCATTCTAAGCATTATCATCTCAAATCCAGATTTTGGGCTTGGAGCCAATTGTATATCCCTTTTACCTACTAAACCGATTTGGTAATAAAGCTGAGTTTCTTCTGGAGTGAATTTAGATGCAAGTTGTAAGATTTCTTTAGCATGTAGCCAATTGCTAGTATTAATATTAGGTATTAGTTGTACAAGACTAATTTGATGTAAAATCTCTAATAGTAAATCAATAGTATTTATGAAATCTGGGGCGAGCTCTGCGAGTTCCGCTATGATTTCTAGAATTACCTTGGCATTGTTAGTAGCTAGTGCTTCAAGTAAAGTTACTGTCTTTTTAGTATCAATAATACCCAGCATTACTTTAATATCTTCAGTAAGTATTTTATTTTGACTGAATGCTATTGCTTGATCTAGTAGACTTAAAGCATCACGCACACTACCATTAGCACCAAGAGCTAATTGTAATAAAGCTTCATCTTCATAACTGATTTTTTCTTGGTTAAGGACATATTGCAGTTGTTTTTGAATTAGTTCTGGGGTTAGAGATTTTAAGTTAAATTGTAAGCAACGTGATAGAACTGTTACAGGCAGTTTTTGTGGGTCGGTAGTTGCAAGTAAGAATTTTATGTGGTTAGGTGGTTCCTCTAGAGTTTTTAGAAGAGCATTGAAACTATGCCCTGATAACATATGTACTTCATCGATAATGTATACTTTATATAATCCTTTAGCTGGCAAATATTGAACATTATCTAGTAAATCACGGGTATCTTCGACTTTAGTGCGGGATGCGGCATCTACCTCGATGAGGTCAATGAATCTACCTGTGTCAATTTCGGTACAGGCATCACATCTACCACAAGGAGTGGCAGTAACTCCTGTTTCACAATTAAAACACTTAGCAAGAATTCTTGCTATCGTTGTTTTACCTACACCTCTTGTACCAGAGAAAAGATAAGCATGGTGAAGCCTTTTTTGCGTTAATGCATTTTTGAGGGCACGAGTTACATGTTTTTGGCCTATTACTTCACTAAAATTTTTTGGTCGCCATTTACGAGCTAGTACCTGATAAGACATAATTTACTATATATTTTTAGTTAAGGTGGAATTTTATTTTGGATTTTCAATATTGTTAGTAATAATACAATGGTTGATCGTAAACACAAGATTTTTTGTCTTATGGGACCGACAGCATCTGGCAAGACCAGACTTGCTTTAAGATTAGTTGAATATTTTCCGTTTGAGATTATTAGTGTCGATTCGGCGATGATTTATCGTGGGATGGATATTGGTACAGCTAAACCTACTTCTCAAGAATTAGAACTAGTTCCTCACCATTTAATTAATATTTGTGATCCTAAGGATTTATATTCTGCAGGGCAATTTCGAGAGGATGCTTTAGTAAAGATTGAAGAAATTCACGTTCGGGGTAAGGTACCATTGCTTGTTGGTGGGACAATGTTATATTTTAGTGTTTTACAACAGGGAATCTCCGATCTTCCTAAATCAGATGAAAAAGTGCGTGTAAAAATAAAAGCTATGCTGGATGAAGAGGGATTAGGTGCGCTTTATCTAAGATTGCAGAGGGTAGATCTTAAATCAGCAAAGTTGATTCAAAAGTCAGATAGCCAAAGGATTCAAAGGGCTTTAGAAGTTTATGAGATTACCGGCAAAAGTTTAAGCGAACTTAAAGACATTTCTCCACCTAAAAAATTACCTTATGAAGTGATTAACTTTGTGGTATTCCACAGAGAAATTGCGAAGTTACGTGCTAAGATTAAAACTAGGTTTCAAAATATGATTGGTGCTGGGTTTATCGATGAAGTACAAAAGTTATATCAACGACAAGATCTACATCCAAATTTACCTTCAATGCGAACTGTAGGGTATCGCCAAATATGGCAATATCTTGTAGGAGAAATTTCCTATGATGAAATGTTTAAACTTGTACCAATAGTAACTGGCCAGCTTGCAAAACGGCAGTTAACCTGGTTACGTCGTTGGCAAGGATCAAAGTGGTTTGATAGTGATGACCCAAATCTTATATCTAATGTTATTAATTTAATTAAAATTTAGTAGAGATTAGCGATTTGTATTCATTGAATATTAAGGTTAGATTATTTTTCTGAGATAAGCTTTTGTTAATGTTAAAATTTTTAAATATAATATTGTATATATAGAGAAGTTGAATTAGTAAGTTACTCTACCAAGAGTTTATGTTAAAATTATACCTGTTAGTAATAATGGATATAAGGGAAAGCATGAACAGGGGGATATTAAAAATGGTTCAGAAACAAAAATCTATAAATAATCAACATCTAAAACCTTCTTCTTTAGGAAACAAGAAAGGTTTACAAACACGTAAATCTAATAGTATAGATTTGCTCAAATCTTTACGGCCAGATAAAAAACAATTTGATAATTATAGGTCTTTTTTTAGGTATTTATTATCTGATGATATTGATCATGAGTTGGTTGATGGGGTTTGATATATAGCATATGTAAAACGGGTTCACATTTTACATGTGGTAGAACAAGAATGTGGAGTATTTTCTTATGATGGAAGAAGAGCTTTTTATGGATAAAAATGATAAGAGTAATGATGTTGTTGATGAAACAGAGTCAGCCAAAGATTTATCTGATTCTCATATTAGTTCCCTTCAAATTTACCTACGAGAAATCGGGTTTACTCCACTTTTAAGTGCTAAAGAAGAGATTGAATTAGCTGAAAAAGTAAAAGTATGAGATGCTAAAGCTCGATGCAAAATGATCGAAAGTAATTTGCGTTTAGTAGTCAAAATTGCTAAACGTTATACAGGCTCTGGGATGGATTTGTTAGATTTAATTGAAGAAGGAAATATTGGTTTAATGCGCGCAGTAGAAAAATTTGAGCCTAAATTAGGGTTTCGTTTTTCTACTTATGCCACTTGGTGGATTCGCCAAGTGATTGAGCGTGCTATTATGAACCAAAATCGTCTGGTACGTTTACCAGTATACGTAACCCAAAAATTGCAAAAATATCGGAAAGTTGTTTGTGATCTTACTAAAACTTTAAACCGTGAGCCGACTACTGATGAGGTTGCTAAAGTGATGCAAAAGCCAATAGTTGAAATTGAGCATATGAATGGTATCGCTTGATGCTTCAATATCAGAAGAAGGTAAGGGGAATTCATTTTCGGATTTAACGATCGATGAAAATAATATTGATCCCGCTCGGCAGATGCAATTTGAAGCCATGATTTATTTAGTCGATATGTGGTTGAGTAAACTAGAGGGATTGCAAAGTGAAGTTATAGCTAGGCGTTTTGGATTGCGAGGATATGAAAAGTCAACTTTGGAGGCTATTAGTGAGGTGATGCAAATAAATCTAGAAAAAGTGAGACAGATTCAGAATGTTGGGTTACGTGGATTACGCAAAATGATGCAAGATCAAGGGATTCTTCGAGATGTTATTTCATAGTTTAATTTACTTGTTTAGAATATTGGGAGTAATAACTAAGTATGGCCAAAAATATAGTAATTCTTGGTACTCAGTGGGGTGATGAAGGTAAAGGTAAATTAGTAGATTTATTGACTGAGCATGTTAAAGCAGTAGTACGTTTCCAAGGTGGACATAATGCTGGTCATACTGTTGTGGTTAATGGTCAAAAAAGTATTTTACATTTGTTGCCATCAGGAATATTGCGCGAAGGGGTAAAGAATTATATTGGCAATGGAGTTGTATTGTCTCCGCTAGCGTTAGTTGAGGAAATTAAGGGATTACAAGAGCAGGGGATTACTGATATTAATAAGCGATTGTTTATTAGCGATGCGTGTAGTTTGCTTTTACCCTATCATGCTGAAATTGATAAAGCAAAAGAGCAATTTTTGGGTAGTAAAGCTATCGGTACTACACTGCGTGGCATTGGCCCAGCTTATGTTGATAAAGCAGCACGTACTGGACTCAGAGCTTCTGATTTGATGAATACCAAAGAGTTTATCGATAAATTTACTAAGGTTTTTAAATATTATAATTTCCTTTTGCAAAATTATTATGGAGTGCAGGCTTTAAATTTTAAACAAATATTAGATGAGATTTTGAGTGTTGCTCCTATTGTTCAATCGTTATTAACAGATGTACCAGCAAAGTTGTTTGAGCATTATAAAAACGGTAATCAAATTTTATTTGAAGGCGCGCAAGGTACTTTTCTTGATATTGATCATGGTACTTATCCTTTTGTAACTTCTTCAAATACTGTAGCCGGAGCATCTTCAGTGGGCTCTGGTTTTGGTATGCGCTACATTGATTATGTTTTAGGAGTTACTAAAACTTATACAACTAGAGTAGGTTCAGGTCCGTTTCCTACAGAATTGACCGATGGAATTGGTGTAAGATTATCTGAAAGGGGGGATGAATTTGGTGCTACTACTCGAAGACCTCGTCGTTGCGGATGGTTAGATATTGTTTTACTTCGTAGATCACTATTATTAAATAGTGTTACTGCTCTTGGAGTTACTAAACTGGATGTTTTAGATGGTATGGAAAAGGTAAAAATATGTATTGGTTATAATTTACGTGGGAGAAATATTGATCAATCCCCGAGTACTCTAGAAGATTTCAAAGAATGTATTCCGATTTATGAGGAGTTGCCGGGTTGGCAAGAATCTACTTTTGGTATTAAATCATTTGATGCTTTGCCTAAAGAAGCCCAAGGCTACCTTAAACGGATTGAAGAATTATTAGATACTCCTATTGCTTTAGTTACTACGGGACCGGATAGGAGTGATGTTATTGTCATTAAACAGCCATTTGATTGATTTGTTGTTATACTCTATTCATTGAGTAATTTCTTGTACCAAAAATTAATCTGCCAATCCTAACCATATTGGAACCACACAAAATGGCTGGTTCAAAATCGTTAGACATTCCCATAGATAGAATATCAACCAAAAAACCTTTTAATTTTAATTGTTCTAACAAAGTTTTTAATTGATGAAATTGATTTTGTATAACCTTCATATTATCACTATGACTTGCTATTCCCATTAACCCACGTAAAACTAAGTTATCTTGGGTATTAACTATATTTGCCAGTTCCAATAATTCATCAATATTATTTATTCCTCTCTTATTTTTCTCACCGCTAATATTAATTTCAATTAATATATTTAATTTAGGTAAATTTAACGGACGATTGTTATTCAATAATGTCGTATGTTTAGCTTTTTCTAAACCATGAACCCATGAAGCTTTTTGGGCAATATAATCAATTTTATTGCTTTGAATAGCTCCAATAAAATGCCATACTATTTTTAAATTACTGAGTTGCGATGCTTTGGTGTAAAGTTCTTGAGCGTAATTTTCACCGAAATTGTGTTGTCCATAAGTATATAATTCTTTGATTAAATCAATATTAAACGTTTTACTTACTGCTATTAGCTCGACTTTTTGTTGAAATTTACTTTGAGCAATTGCTTGATTAATTTTAGTTTGTACCTTGTTATAATTTGTAAGCAATAAATTTTCCATTTTGTTACCATATGTTAGTGAGTATAGGTAGAAAAAATAAAGGCACAAAACAAAATACTCTAAATTTATTAGCCCATAAACAAAAGAAGAAACATGATCCTCTTTCACAAAAGAGGATATTAGCAAAAATGTTTTAGAATCAAGCTCTATAGCTATCAGTGCATGCTGAGATTAGGTTTTGGATCAGGTTCCATAGTAAAATATTCATCAACTTGCTTGTTAGCCCATTCACGATAACCTTCTTCTGTAGGTTTAGCATGTCCACCATCTGATGTAGCAAATTCCATATTGAAGATACCTTTCTCAGTAAGGTATTCTAAAAATGTGTTTGGAGTTACCTCTTTACCCTCTTGTCTCATTTTTGATCCAAATACCATAAACTCCTTATTATAAGCTGTCTCAACAGGTTGTCCAGTATCATAATCAGCAAGTTCCGCAGCTTGTTGTTCTTCTGCAGTAAGTTCTGTTAGCGGATGGTTCCTAGCATATTCTTCAAGATGCTGTGCCCTATCCTCGAAGCAAACACCATCAAATGCTTTAAAATATTCTATCAAAGCTACTATTCCTTTTTTTTTCGCTTTCCCAAAGTACTTAGTTAAGAATTGTTAGATAAACTCTATATATGTTATTTCTATACCTACTCCATTTTGAGTCGGATGCCACGCTAATCCAGTTAAAGAACATAACTCACCATAACGTTCCACATTTTGGTCTTCCAAAATTTGAATAAACCTTTCTTTGTTTGCAAGAAGTAAACCGAATCGCTGAATTCTTATGTGAGCTTCTTCATATTGAGACATTTTATTTTCTTTAGTAACATTGAATAACTTCGCTACAGCCGTTCAAAAAAACTTTGGCGGCCATTCTTTATTTAAAATCATACGAAACCAATCCTTAACTGTAGTCAGAGGAATGCCTAAAAACGTTTTTTTAGCATACTCATCTTCAAGAGTAGGTGTATGTGAACCAAAAATAGGAGAACCACCGAGATCGTTTTTTAGTTTATCTAGCTCTTGTAAAATTGGGGTAATCAATTCATCTGCTGATGAAATCTCACCTTCCACAGGAAGTGCTTCTTCAACATTCTGTTGAACGACCTCTAAGATTTATTCTGGAGAGTAATTTGTGAATCCATTACTAACATCTACTTCTTTCTCAGGTAATTGACTAATGAGTTTTTATCAAAGTTTCTTTGGTCCTATTAAACATATAACACCTCCTTTTTTGTTGTCAATAAAACCACCAATTAATTATATAATAAAATTCTTAAATGTAGCCAATTTTTTGTATACCTGTGTCGCGAATACGTGATATGACCGGAATAGTTAGTTGGCCGAATGAGAGTGTAAGATAGATGACTTGTATAAGACGAAAGGTTGTCTATGAAAGAGGTGTCAATTAGCGAGGTATGTAAGATGAGGTTTCTGGATATTTACAGCCAGTATGAGAAGAACAAATTAATGTGTGAGGAAGCAGTATAAATACTGGGAATAAGTATTAGTACATTTTATCGCATGTAGCTTTTGCTAATGGCTCAGGTGGACGTATAATTGTAGGCATAGAAGATGAACCTATAGAATCATTGGTATAACAGAGAAAGATCTTGACTAAATTTATGGTTCAGGCAAAATTACTGTGTAAAACGTCACGGATTAAGAAACGCACGAGATTTTACGCTAAAATATTAGCATTGTGAGGTGTGTATGATGAGTGGAATAGAAGGAACTTGAATTAAGCAGAAGGGAATTGATGCGTTTAAAACATCCGATGAAGAATGGAAGGAAGTACGCTCCGCTGTAAAGAAGTTCATGTCAGAACCTACAAGAACAAAACCTCCCTTTAGATTAAGCCGAGAAGAATTGAAGCGATTAAATCCAGAAGGCAGTGAGTATTTTGATCACAGCGTGTTTATTCTTCCTCAAGCAGGTGAGCCTGGCTATAAAATTGGATTAGTAGCTAGATCTAAAGCATATGTTACTCGATTTGAGGAATCAAGAGAAGAAGACATTTTAGGTCATGGTGCATTTGGAGTTGTAAAAACTATCAAATGGGAAAATGGCGAGATTGATGCCGTAAAAATTGAGCCAGCAAAAAAGGAAGAAGAGCATGTTATAGAAAATCAAATCATGCGAGATTTGGGTTATTTAAAGGCAGCTTTTGTGAGAGTGAGAGGAGAAAAAGAGCGACAAGATTGGATAGGAGATGAGAGAATACAAGATAAGTCATATACTATCCAAAAAAGACTCGCAGGAATAGAAATGAAGGATTATTTCCGAGGTGTTGACGTCACTACAATGCCCCCAACAGGGAAGTATGAGATAGGATTAAAAGCAGCATTATCAATTGAAAGTCTACACCATATGGGAATATTGCATTGTGATATAAAACCAGCAAATTTTATGATTAATTGGGAAGGAGATATGGCAACAGTATCACCTATTGATTTTGGATTATCTCTACGTCTCGCAGATGGACAAAAAGAAATAATTGCCCAACCTCGTGGAACACTATTTTATATAGCTCCAGAGATTGCAGAGTATGAATGAAATTCTGAAAGAAAAAAACTAGCAGCCTTAATGCATGAATATAAATTACCACAAGAAACAGAGAGCGAAGAGAGGGAAGGTACTCTATGCCTCTGATGTTAATAGCCCAACTTTAACATTACTAAAGTGTAAAACTATAGGGGCCAACCCTGTACAGATCAGTATTGGGCAAACTTATGCAATTACAAATCCATATTAGCATATGAGCATGTAGCTCATGCAAATTGATCTAAGTGAAGTTAGGTAATTATGTTGAAAGCCGTTGCAGTATTGGTGCCGGTAAGGGGAATCGAACCTCTGATCTCCTGATTACGAATCAGTTGCTCTACCATCTGAGCTATACCGGCGCATATAAATAATAACAAAAGAGGTCATTAAAATCTATATACACTAAATTCATTGTTTCTTCTTGTAGACTTTTCTCCTTAATGTATTGTTGTCAACTTTTACAATTAAAATTGGTTAACATTAAGAATCAAGTAGAGTAAATTTTATGAATTACGTAATTAATAAATTCCCTTTTAGAATCCATACAATTCAAACCGACTATGGTCATGAGTTCCAAGCCAAATTTCATTGGCATGTGGAAAGTGCGCCGTAGGAGCACAAGCTGGAGGTGGATTATGAAATGAGAGCTTGTGCATAAAGCTCTGTAGAAGATGAAGGTTTGACCCTTCGAAGTCGGTTTTCAGGAACGGGCTTCAAACCACTTCAAGCGGCTGCTGTTAAGAGCAGTGGTCGTGAGCATTGAAGTAAAAGCGTGAGAAAAAAATCTCAGCAGGTATGAGTCAGAAAGACGAATAACCCTGAACCACTGTTGACGCGTCGTAATCTAGAGATTGACATCGAAACTGGAAGCGTTTCCATCTTCCACTATGAATCTATAATGGAGCCTGATTACTGTGTAGATGGTGTCCGGCGTATAGTGTGAGAGTACCGATGCAAGAAACTATGACGGAGCAATTTGTAGTAGCGATGAAGTTGTTGTAATGGCAATGGAGTGAAGAAATTGCGTTAGGTAGTCTGATTTAAAATTCAACTCGA
>JAISFD010000044.1 GCA_031263815.1 Coxiellaceae bacterium
GCAGATAATGATAAAAGATAATAAGGACGATTTTCTTTAGACTCTTTTTTCCTTTTAGGAGCTTCTTGCAATATTACATGCGCATTCGTTCCGCCAATTCCAAATGAACTTACTCCAGCCGTTCGTAACGAGTTATTTAGCTGATCCCATTTTCTTGTCTCTGTAATTATTTCAAAATTTGTATTCTCTAAAAGTAATTCTGCATTAGGAATTTCATAGTTTATTTGCTTGGGTATAGTATTATATCGTAACATTTGGCATACTTTAATTAATCCTGCAACACCTGCCGTAGCGCCTGAATGTCCAATATTTGCCTTTACTGCGCCTAGAATACATTTGTGTTTAAAATTACTATTTTTTGCATTATACTTAAGGACCTCATCAAGGGCTTGTACCTCAATCGGATCACCTAGCTTGGTTCCAGTACCATGACACTCTATGTAAGTGATCATGTCCGACTTTATTCCGGCCATATTTTGCGCGTTAATGATACACTCTTTTTGCCCTAAAACACTTGGCGCTGTAAAATTAACTTTACGATTACCATCGTTATTCGTTGCATATCCCTTGATAACAGCAATGATATTATCACCATCTTTCTTCGCATCTGGTAAACGTTTCAATAAAACAGCTCCAATACAAGAGCCAAAAACAGTTCCGGATGCTTTATAATCAAATGTTCGGCAATGGCCATCTTTAGAAGAAACCATACCTTCTTGGTAAATATAACCAATTTCTTCCGGCGATAGAAAAGCAGACCCGCCGGCTATAGCCATATTGCAGTAATTACTTACTAAACTTCTGCATGCTTCAACAACGGTAACCAAGCTTGTAGAACAAGCTGTATTAATATTAACCGCTGGACCACTCAATCCTAATAAATAAGCAACATGCGTCGCTAGTGTATCTTTAATACTCAAAGACTCTATTTCATTTACTAAGTATGGATGATGAGCAAATTTTTTTGCATACCCAATACCACCACTGCCAGCAAAAACACCTATATTTCTCCGATGTCTATACTTAATATAACCAGCCATTTCCAACAAATACCAACAATGTTCTATAAATTTACGAGTTTGTGGATCCATATTTTTTGCATCATTTGGAGTCATCCGCCAAAAATTAGCATCAAATTTATCAATATCAAATATATGCCCAGAAACTGGAATAAAATTAGGATCCTGTAATATTTCTTCTGGGATACCACGCTGTTTGCATTCTTCAATACTTGAACGTTTTAATCCTTCCTTGCCAAGTAAAATCAAATCCCAGTATTCAGATATGTTTTTACAACCAGAAAACTCCCCAGACATAGCAATAATGGCCACATCTGATTCTTTATTCAAGCATTGATTTCTTTTACGTTCGTTGATTTTAGTTATTTCTTCAGTATAACCGCTTCCTATGAATTCAGTTAATTGCTCGATCGTAGTATATTTAAATAAATCTGTTACTTTTATAGTTTTTAATTCTGTTAGCTTTGTTAATTCTTGTTGCAGTTTGATAATTGATAATGATGTACCTCCTAAATTAAAAAAGCTTTCTGTTATTCCTATTTTCTCTACTCCTAATATCTTCTGCCATATCTCACAAAGCTTGTGTTCTAATTCATTTCTTGGTGCTACATAACTCTCTTTGGGAGTAAACTCTGGGTCTGGTAACGCATTTCTATCTAGCTTTCCATTTGTCGTTAATGGCATGCTATCCAACTCCATAAACGCACTGGGAATCATATAGTCAGGTAATGTTTTACTTAAATATGTGATTATAGATTCCGATGTCACTTCCACTTTTGAGTTACTTACATAATATGCAACTAGATATTTTGGTATCCCAGATATAGTCTCTTTACTTTTGGCTTGAACTGTTGCTTGTTTAATCTCTGGTAATTTGAGAAGTGTACTCTCTATCTCTCCTAGCTCTATTCGCATCCCTTTGATCTTGACTTGTCCATCATCTCTCCCTAAAATTTCTATATTACCATTTTCGTGCCACCTTCCAAGATCACCGGTTTTATATAGCCTGCCAAGTTTATTATGATTAATAAAAGATTTATTAGTCTTAATATCATCATTCCAATAATTAAGTGCTACCCCTACTCCTCCTATATATATCTCCCCCTTTACTCCAATAGGACAACACTCTAGATTATGATTTAAGATATACATTTTCTGGTTAGGTAAAGGTACTCCATATGGTATACTACTCCAATAACCTTTTATTTTATCTATCGTATACCATACTGACCAAATACTCCCTTCGGTAGCTCCTCCTAAACTCATAACTACTGTACGTTTACAAAGGTTTTTAATCACATCAGGTAACCCCAGAGGAATCCAATCACCGCTTAATAAAAATAATCTTAAATGCTTTATCGTGCACAACTTATTGTCAGTTGCTTCTTCTACTAATAACTCAGCTAATTGAGGCACCGTATTCCATATTGTAATTTGATATCTATTGATCAATTCTAACCAATAATCTGGTTCTTTAGCTCTTTCCTGTTCTGGAAAAATTATTGCACCTCCTTTAGCTAAAACCCCGAAAATATCATAAACTGATAAGTCGAAACTTAGATCTGATAACGCCAATACTCGATCCTTATGAGTTACATTAAACCTATTATTTATAGCATCTATTGTATTTAGCGCACCGCGATGACTTATAGTTACTCCCTTAGGTTTACCAGTAGAACCAGAAGTAAAAATAACATAGGCAATATCATCTGGTTTGACAACAGGTAGTATTATCTTATTGATTAGTTCTTTATTATCTTTAATTTGTGATAAAATATCTTCGATAATTAATAAACGATATCCTTTAGCTAAACGTTCTTTCAGCTGTTTTTGGTTATATTGCAATTTAGAAATCAACAGTATTTTGACTCCTCCTTGCTTTAAAACATCATTTATCCTTTCAGCTGGCCAAGTAATATTTAAAGGTAAGTAGCCACAGTTAATTTTCATTATCGCTAATGTTGTTATCACTTGGTTATAGCCTTTTTCACTCAATATCCCAATTAATTTAGATGATAATTTATTTATTTTCCCCACTTTTGCTAAACTTTTTTTCTTACCAGATATACTTATTTTCAATAAATATTTTGCCAATAGTTCACTCTCAGCCATTAATTGTTGGTAGCAATACTCTTTCTTGGTAAAAGTATCAATAACGCTTAAATTATTTTGGTAATGATTTTCATTAATAAAGTGTTCATATCTACTAAACAAGGTGTCTTCGCTAATTGCTTGCTGATAGCTATTAGCTCTCTTTATAATATCCTGATCCTTCTCTAAGAAAGTAAATAAATCAATATTATTTTCCCAATCATTTTCTGCCAAATACTTAATCAAACTACAATATAATTTATTTAACTGCGCAATATATTCTTCAGTAAAGAGCTGACTTACATATAACCATTGGCTCATAAACCTATCACCAACCTCTATCGCTTGTAGATCTATCCAAGCTTGCGATGTCTGAGCAATACTATATCTACTGCTTAATATTTCACTATCTTCTAAAAAACTTTGTTTCTCATTACTAACCTTACTACCACCAATCATCCCAGTAAAAACAATTGGTGATACTGCTTTATCTGCCTCTAATTTATTTAGTTTTGCAAACTCTCTTTGTGCTTCCAAACCAGTGTATAATGAATGGCTAATATCTTCCCACATATCTTGATGGGTTTGTTCGAGTTTTCCTCTAAAATTATTACCACTATCAGCATAATGAAATAAATTAGTTGAGGTAAAATCACCCCATACATTATCAACCTCCTCATGCAAAGCATAACGATTAAACAATGTTATCGTTATTAAAAATTCCTTACATCCAGAAAAATATGATATTACCCTTCCGTACAGATTTAATAAAACTGATGCGTAAGAAAGGTTATAGTGATTAACTTTTGCTTTAAACTTTACCCAAATATCGTTCTCTATATATAAAGTATGTGTAGTAAATTTGGGATATTTAATTTGCATAGAGGGTATCTTAAACGAAAATTCCGGACGAAAAGGCAACTGCCTAATCTTAGTTAGCCAATATTTTTTATCTTCTTGATACCAAAGAGAATATTTCAACAACTGATAGTAATCCTGATAATCTTTAAATGTAATAGATGATCCTTTTATTTGAGATTCACTATTCCTATATAAACTATCAATACTGGCAAAAAACATTTTCCTGCTTTGTGCATCTAATAAGATTAAGTCAATACTAACGTGCAATATAAAAAAGTCTCGAAATTTAGTAACCTCAAAAGTAAAAAGGGGAAATTGTTCCGGATTATAAACTTTATGTGATAACTTATCGCGAATTATCTTTAATTTATCATTGTTCAATTTTATATCTGAGTAATTATTAATTACAATTTTATACTCTTTTATTTCTTCTGGTCGTAAAAATCTTTGTTGCAATTTATCAAAGGAATATACTGTTCTTAATACTGGCTGTATTTTGATTAATAAATTTATTGCTTGTTCTAATTTTTCAATGTCCAAATAAGTGTAGCAATATTCATTATATATATGATTAGCAACGTTACCAATTTCATAAATACTTAGCCTTCCTAATAAATAAGCTTCTTGAATCTCAGACATCGCAAACCAATTAAATTGATCTCTAGTAGAAAATAATGGCACCCCTTTCAAATCAGCCTCGCTTTTAACGCTAAAAAAGTCGCTGGCTATGTAGGCAATAGTTTTTTGTCTTTTACAATAGTTTATCAATAATTCCAATTTCTTTTTAAAGCTATTGGCTATTTCTTTGATAACAGATACTGGATAATTAGACGTCCAGATAAAACTCAACTCTCCGTTTTTGATTAGTCCATTAATATCTAGATTATGCAACAAGGTATTATTATCATCGAAGCAACCTTCTGTTACAAAATCACCAATTTTTAGTATACTTTCTTTGTTATTTACCGTGTCCCATTGTCCCAAATAGTTAAATACTATATTTGTCGGTATTCGGATAATTTTCTGCTTAATCCAACTTGCTATTCCATAAGTTATCCCTTTTTCTGGCACGCGTCTTAGTTGCTCTTTTATTTCTTTAATACTAATATCTAGATTTGTTGGATCTGATAATTTTAGATATACTGGATATACTGAAGTAAACCATCCTATAGTTCTTGTTAAATCTAAATTGCTATCAAGAGCCTCTCTGCCATGGCCTTCTAAGTCTATACATAATTTATAATCGGTATATTTACCAATAGCTTGAACTAACGCAGTCAACAATAGATCGTTAGCATGTGTTCTGTATGCTTTCTGTGCTTCGTATATAAAATTCTTAGTTGTTTTTTGGGAAAAAGTTATACGATAATTGTTTACACAGGTGGTTTTTTCTAGCGGCAAAACCACTTGTTGTATATTACTATAATATTCTTTAATACCTTCTAATTTATCATACCCTATTAAAAACTCCCCGTATGCTTTATAGCTATCACTTTTTAAAGGCAATGTTTTGTTTTTGTATAAAGCATTTAGATCTTCTAACAGTATTCGCCACGATACTCCATCGATTAATAAATGGTGGATTACCCAAAATAGCCCTCTGCCCTCAAACCATACCATCCTACTTAATGGACCTTTCTCTATATTTAAACTAGTTTGTATCTCGGCGCACATACTACCTAGTTTAAGTTTAGACCAATTACTTGCATCTATCCTTTCAAAAGCAATCGGTTCTTTTCTATCATAGTATTGCTCCCATACTCCATTTATCTTTCTGTATTTAAGTCTTAAAGTATCATGGTAGCTGTATATTTTATCTAATGAATTTTTTATTTTATTTACATCTATATCTGCAACCTTAGGTATTACCCAAATAGCTTGATTAAAATAATGCACATTGTTAGCGTTGGCAAAGAACCAATATTGTATTGGTAATAACTGAGCAATACCAGTAACAGGAGATTGTTTGATTTTGCATTTATCCCTTTTCTTAACATTAGCTAATAAACCAGCTATAGTTGGAATATTAAATACCTGCTTAACATCAAGCAATATTCCACGTTGCCTGGCTCGAGATACCATCTGGATGCTTATTATAGAATCTCCACCTAATGAAAAAAAGTTATCGGTTATTCCTATCTTCTCTACTCCCAGTATTTCTTGCCATGTCTCACAAAGTTTATGCTCTAATTTACTTCTAGGCGTTATGTAACTCTCTTGAGAGGTAAACTCTAAATCTGGTAACGCTTTTCTATCAAGCTTTCCATTAATCGTTAATGGCATGCTATCTAGCCCCATAAATGCACTTGGGATCATATAATCGGGTAAGGTTTTACTTAAGTGGTTAACTATAGATTCTGATGTTATTTTTTCTTTCGAACTACTTACATAATACGCAACTAGGTATTTGGTTGTACCTGATATAGTTTCTTTATCTTTGACTTGAACTGTTGCTTGTTTAATCCCTGGTAATTTAAGCAACGCACTCTCTATCTCACCCAGCTCAATTCTAAACCCACGGATTTTAACTTGAAAGTCATTACGACCTATATATTCTATGTTACCATCAGGTAACCAACGTACCAAATCTCCAGTTCTATATAGTCTAATATAGCCATTATTTTTGTCTTTTTCCGCAGCAAATGGATTCGGAATAAATCTTTCATTGGTTAACTGAGGTTGATTGAGATAACCTCGGGCTACTCCTACTCCTCCAATATACAATTCTCCAATAACTCCTATTGGCAATGGCAATAGATTATTATCTAAGATATAACATTGAATATTAGAAATAGGCGAACCAATTAAATGAGTATCCCCTCTTAAAATTTGTTTCCCTGCCGCATAAATTGTTACTTCTGTTGGCCCATAATAATTATATAAAGCATATTTTTTAGACCAATATTTTCCAGTATTTCTATCACAGGGTTCGCCCGCATATACTATTCCTTTAAGAGAAGGATAATTTATCTTAGGAAACACTGCTAATGCAGCTGGGGGCAAATAAATATAATTTATTCTATGCTTTTTTACATATTTACTAATTAATAATACATCTCCTTTTATTTCTCCATCAACTAAATATAGCTCTGCGCCTCTAAATAATGCAATAAAAAATTCTGATACTGAAACATCAAATATATATGAAGAAAATGCAAGAGTTTTATTTCCTTTATTAAAATCATATACGTCGTATAATGATAATACTGTATTAATAACTCCTTTATGTTCAATCATAACTCCCTTGGGCATACCTGTAGTTCCTGAGGTATATATAACATAGGCTAAGTCTCTAGCTTTACTTATTAGTTCTAAATTAGAGCTTCCCTGTTTATTTAAGTTTGTTTGTATTTGTTTATCATCTAAAGCTATAATTTGGATTTGTTTATTTTCTTGTCTTTGTTTTACAATTGCTTCGAGCTTTTGTTTTAGGTGCTTTTGAGTGATTACTACATTTGTTTGGGTATCATCTAAAATATGTCTAATTCTCTCCTTTGGATAACTGGGATCTATAGGTACATATGCTCCTCCTGCCTTCAGTACCCCTAAAATGGCTATGATCATCTTATGGCTTCTATCTAAACATAGTGCTATTAATGTATCAGGATTTAATTTTTGTTTCGTGATACGCTTATAGCGTTGCCTTATGTATCTTGCCAGTTGGTTAGCTTGCTCGTTTAACTCCTTATAACTAAGTTTCTTATCCTCAAATACCACTGCTATATTATTGGGAGTCTTTAACACTTGTTTTTCAAACATCAGATAAATAGTTTTATCTCTCAGACAGTCTTTATCAGTTTGATTCCAATCATAAATAACCTTCTGATATTGTTCTTGGTTCAATATATTTATATACCGAAGATCTTTAGCTAAAATATCTTTTTGGATGCTTTTAGAAAGTATCGCTGATAAACTATCAGCAATACTTTCAATTTGCATTTTAAAAGATGAATTCCCCGTAATTTCAATATGACGGGGCTCTAGCTTAATTATCATGTTATGCTTATCTGTATTTGCAACCGATCCTATAGTAATAGCGATATCAGTTAATGTTGATACGTGATATCTATAGCTAAAATCTTTGGTTATAACACAACAATTATTTTGTAATTGGATAAGGTAGTTCTCTAAATCAGCAAAACTTTTATGTAACATATTCTGACTGGCATAAATAAAACTACGATTTTCTACTAAATTCCGTAAGTTTTTTGGAATTGTTTCGTCAGATAAGTAGAGAGAAATAATAAAATCATTACGAAAAAGCCTAAGTATTATAAAATAAACTAATGTTAATATGGTATTGGTTGGAAGTTTATTTAAAATATCTATTTTTTTTATATAGTTTTTAGTAATTCTATCTTTATTTAAAACTTGATCAAATACTTTTATTGAAACCTCAGAGTGATCGTTTAAGAATTTCAGAATCCGTTGTTTATAGGTTTTTTCTAAAGCTTTTATTTTGGATAAATATTTCAGATCTTCATTATTTAATAGATAAGATGTTAATATATCTCGAACTTTGATTGTAAAATCAACCTCATTGCCATATACATCTCTTACTTTATTAAACAATGCTACATCTTTATCTTTATTTTTTTGTAAGAAATTAATTATACGATTTCTTTTATTGATCGGTTTATCTTGAAATATTTCTGCATTATAATTTTCTATTATATAAAAGTTATCTTTTAAAAATACTTTTATCGTCGCTACTTGATTGTTATATCCTACGCCGAAATTTAAGCCTCTTATTAAACGATATAACACTGCAGCATCTTTTATGCCATTTATAATCCCATAATTCTCTGGAATATAGTTTAAGCCATAATAAGTTCTTTGCGCTAAATTTTGTTTAACAAACTTTAATCTCCCTTTTTCAATTTTGTATATTGTGTCTTTAAATAACGAAAGTAGTTGCTGGCTACATTTTAAATTTAATGAAATAGCAGTTTCATCTTGCTCGATAGGAATAATAGCTTGCATAGCAATGTCGCCAGTATCCGGGCTAGCTTCTATTTTATGTAAAGTTATACCATGTTGTTTTTCGTTATTTATAATTGCCCAAGTAGTACTATTGATTCCAGCATATTTAGGCAGAGGACCATCATGATAATTAAGTGCTAATAGCAGTTTTTTATTTTCTAAAAAAGAACGGGGGATTAAATAATGATTAATTATGCTAAACAAATAAAATTTATCTACTTTGATTTCATTCAACTTATCGGTAGGTAATACTAATATAGAGTTATTTTTGGCCCACATAACAACGATATCATCATCAGAAACTACAGAAACAACTTCCCATTTGTTTTTAAGTAGGATCTCTATGCATTGCACACAGAGTTTTGTTTCACCAATTACTATAGCTTTTTTATTTATTGTTTTCAGTCAACACCCTAATTTAGTATGATTCTAACTTTCTAGATGTGAGCCAGTTTGGATAGATTTGATGCGCGCGCAGTTTTAAACTCACGTTTCACCAAGCCCACGCTTTCATCCTAGACAGTCGGATTTCCCGAGTCTAGTTGGCGACCATAATTTTCGTTTT